>CAZLKK010000186.1:6375-8014 GCA_964559995.1 uncultured Chloroflexaceae bacterium | reverse complement strand
CCGTTTGCTACACACCCCTAACAGGTCAAGGCTGTTGTCGCTTGTGGCTTGCACCCAAAAATCATCCTGGCTATAGGCTTGGCTATCGGTGGCGAGGTCGGGGGTATCGTTGGTTGTAGTCTCGTGTTGTGTAGCCCGCTTGAGCAGTGCTCGCAGCATCGGCAGGGTGCGCTCTGGCACCCGCTCGCGCAATGCCAACGGGTCAAGTGCTGCCATTTTGCGTGCCCATTGGACCCGCTTCCACTCCATCTGGTACACCCGCTCGGTGCCACAGACATGCAGCACCTGCACCTCGGCAAAAGCTGACGACAACACCTGCTCCAGATCATCGGCAGCATACTCGCGGATGTGGTAGCGATTCCAGGGCTTTTGCCCCGGCTTCAGCCGATAGCTACGGTCTGGGGTGGTTGCCAGAAAGATACCCCCCGGCTTCAACACCCGATACACCTCACGTACAAAGAGCGCATCATTCTGGACATGCTCTATCACCTGAAAAGCCATGACCGCATCTAGCGACTCATCTGGGAAGGGCAACACCAGACCATTATACACCCCAAATTGACAATCTTCTGTCAAATATTGCGCTGCCGCATGCATAACCGCATCTGGTGCCACGTCTAGCCCAATCACCGTCTCAACTCGTGCCGTAGTCGCTAGGTGATGGGTGCCATACCCCTCGCCACACCCCAAATCAAGCACGAGCTTTGCCCTCGTTTGCGGTATCTGGTCAATGGCATAATCATAGGCAGTCATATGGCGTAGGTAGGCTAACTGCTCCTCTGTGGTGCTGTGGCTACCCGCAGGCAGCATCCGCTCGCCGCTTGCCAGTAACCCCCCCATAGCAGTCGAGTCTACCACCCGCGCTAGACAACTTGCGATACGCTGCCCAATTGCCAGCACAGTATAGCGTTGCTGAAAGGCGGCATATCCGGTATCCGCAAGGCGTTGGCGTAGGGCGGGGTCGTCGGCTAGGCAGGCAAGCTGCTGTGCCATATCCTCGGCATCCCCCACCCGACATGCCCATACCTCTTCGCCTATCGCAAGCTGTGAGCGCAAGCCCGGCGTGTCACCAGACAGCACCGGCAACCGCATAGCCATACTCTCATACACCTTGTTGGAGATAGCCCGTCCCGCACGGGCAGAAGTACCAAAGTTGCCTAGACAAACATCCGCTTTTGCTACATAGGAGGGCAAATCGGCGTAGTCTACCCAGCCGGTGAGGGTAATATTTTCTAGGGCTAATTCGTCTATCAACCGTTGCACAAGGGGAAAGTCCTGTCCATCGCCAATCATGGTAATGTGAATAGGCTTATCACGGAGCAGGTGGGCTGCCCGTACTATCGTCTCACAGCCATGCAGCGGTATGAACTTGCCCACAAACAACACCTCACAGGTGGTAGTGTTGTGCTGATGTACGGGTGAGGGTGTA
This sequence comes from uncultured Chloroflexaceae bacterium, assembly GCA_964559995.1. GTDB lineage: Bacteria > Chloroflexota > Chloroflexia > Chloroflexales > Chloroflexaceae > JAAUSY01. The sequence continues at coordinate 6,585 of CAZLKK010000186.1, read as the reverse complement.
GGGGTAAAGAGCTGGTCATTGGCACCAAGCGGCACGACACAACACCGCTCTGGGGCTACCCCAAAGGTCTGGACAAAATAGTCTGCATAGGATTGGGTGTCGGTAATGAGCAAATCGGCAGCATGGCTTGACACAAAGTCCAATAGCCAAAAGAGCCAGCCGGTGAGGGAGTGTTCTTTCACCAGCGAGCGACCACTGACAAAGGTGTCA
>CAZLKK010000186.1:0-6365 GCA_964559995.1 uncultured Chloroflexaceae bacterium | reverse complement strand
CGCCTTTGGTGATCACCATGAAGTTGATCACCACCAGGATGACAAAAACGATAAATCCGACCAGATAGTTGCCGCCGACCACAAATTGGCCGAATGCCATGATCACCTTTCCGGCGGCATGGGTGCCTTCGTTTCCGTGAAGAAGGATCATTCGCGTGGATGCCACGTTCAGGGAAAGCCGGAACAGGGTGGACATCAACAACAGCGAAGGAAAGGAAGACAGATCCAGTGGCTTTAGGATGTACATGCCCACCAGTAGAATGATCAGCGACAAGGTGATATTGAAGACCAGCGGCACCCCACGTACCCACGCCAGCAAACGGGCGAGCAGCATATCGCCATGCCCGATATACCCGACCATCATGACATCGTGGGCAGGCATACGCAAGTAGCGCACCGTGAGCAACACGTAGGCAATGACCACACGCAGCAGCATTTTGACCAGCATTAGCCCACGGTAGGCGTTGGTCTTGTCGCGCATGCCCTGCCATATGGGTTGGTGACACTCGTAGACGGTAATACCGGCTTTTCGCATACCGGTGAGAAACATGACGTTGCGTGGGTAGTCGTGCTCATATGTCCCAAAGTAACAAACTCGCATTGTGTGTTGCCTTCCTGCTACCATCTACCATTGCTTGCCCTTTTTTCCACCCGCTGCCCCCTGCCCCCGCTCCCATTCCAGGGTGAGAGGGAGCCGCCACATTGGGCGCACCGCCGTGCGTCCCTACACCCGCATACACCCACAGGGGCTAGGGGATGGAGGCTTGCCCGGTGTTCGTTCCCCTTCTCCCGCGTAGTAGGGGAAGGGGCTAAGGGATGGGGGCTTGCCCAAAGAAGGGAAACCCAACGTGGCTACTCCCCCGCCCACGCCGCCCATGACGGGGGCATGTTCTTGGCTACCTCAATAGCCGTAAAGGGGGCAGTGGTCCTTGCGCCATGCTGCTTTGCCCACGCCGCCATACGTGCTATCCCCGTCTCCAGTGGGATATGCGGCATCAGGTCGCCAAAGGCTTGCTGTGCCTTGTCGTGGGAGGAGAAGGCATGTAAGACCTCTTGGCGAGCTTCCAGGTAGCGCACCTGCAAGGGTACCCCCATAGCCTCTGCGACCATCTGTGCCAAATCGTTGACGGCGTAGGGCGTATCTGCCCCAATGTTGTAGACTTGATTGAAGGTATGCGGGCGTTCCACAGCACGCGCTACAATTGGCGCGACATCATCCACATGGGTAAACGCCCGCATCTGCGTACCATCCCCAAAGATTGTAAACGGTTCCCCCTGCATCGCTTGGTTCATAAAGATACCAAGCACATTACGGTAGCGGTCTCCAATATTTTGCCGTTCGCCATAGACGTTGTGGGGGCGAAAAATGAGGAAGGGTAGCCCAAACAACGCCAGCGACTCGTGCAAATCTTGCTCTACCGCATACTTCGCAATGCCATAGGGGTCTTCCGGTGTGGGGATCATATCCTCCTGCATAGGCAGTTGTCCAGCACCATACACCGCGATAGACGAGGTAAAGACGAAGCATTGCACCGTCCCACTGTTTACCGCCGCGTTGATGAGATTGACGCTGCCTAGCAGGTTGTTGGTATAGTTAAACCGCTTGATAAAGTGGCTTAATCCTTCGGCAGCATATGCGCCGAGGTGAAAGACGTAGGTAAACTGGTAGTCAGCAAATAGGCTATTTACCAGCGTATCATCAACGATACTGCCCCGGCAAAAGATCGCCGCCGGGTTGATGTTTTGCTCAAAGCCGCCGCTAAGGTCGTCAAGCACAACCACACGGTGTCCCATAGTGAGCAGGGTGTCTACAACGTGCGAGCCGATAAACCCGGCTCCGCCGGTTACGAGACTAGTGGTCATAGGTGGTTATTTCTCGTGATTAAATGTAGCATTTCATTACCTAACGTCTGAATGAAAAATTTATCAGGTGTTATTTTTCATAATGAAATCTACATGAAATAATGGTCAGTTTATCTTCGGAAACACCGTATACAAGCCTGTGTTCGGAATTAATTCGTCGTGACCAGTATCCGCTTAAATGAGCCTTCAAAGGTTCGGGTTTTCCGGTTCCTTCAAACGGACTTCTCTTTATCTCTTTGATAAAATTATTTATTCTTTTCAGGAGCTTTCTGTCATTTTCCTGAAACCATAAATAATCTTTCCATGATGATTCGGTAAATATCACCTTCATAGTTCAATTAGTGTTCAATCAGTTCTTTCTCAAATGTCCTGCCTTCGTTTGCCTCCTGTATTGAGGTACGAAGATGCTCCACGTTCGCAGGATTGGATAACAGATACAATGTTTCCTGCCATGAGTTGAATTCATCCAATGACATGAGAACTGCTTTTTCACCGTTCTCATTCAGCAAAATCATTGGCTCTGCATCTGCAACAATCTGTCCTATCAGATTATCCAAATCTTTGGATGCCTGAGCCGTCAGAACAGCATGCATAATTGAACTCCTTATCTAAATCTATATGTAAAGTCACCTGTTACTGTTCATTATCTGGTATCACCCTACGGATGCTATACTCATCCCCCGCCCGAAACGCCGAGTTGCGGAGCATCTCCCCCAACAACCCGGTGCTGATAAACTGAAAACCGGTAATCATCAGCAACACACCAAACGTCAATAGGGGACGGCGACTAATGTATTCGCCAAATATCCAAACCCACGTCAAATGGATGTTGATAGCTAATCCAATGCCAAAGAACAGCGTACCTAGCATCCCAAATAGCCGCAATGGTCGCTGTAGGTAGGTGGTCAGGAAAAGCACCTGGATAAAATCCAGGTAGCCATTGAGCAACCGCTTGGTGCCAAACTTGCTCTTGCCAAACCGCCGCGGACGATGCTCAACCGGCACTTCTGTCACACGAAAGCCATGCTGCACTGCCAGCACGGGGATGAAACGGTGCAGGTCGCCATAGAAGCGGGGGCAGAGGTCTGCCACCGCCTCGCCCGTGTAGGCTTTAAACCCACAGTTGAAATCGTGCAAGGGAATGTCGGTAAGGCGAGCGACTACGCCATTGAAGATGCGCGAGGGCAGCGTCTTGTCTATCGGGTCGTGCCGCCGCCGCCGCCACGCCGAGACCATATCATACCCCCCCACGTCTATCTGCTCCAACAGCAGAAATATATCACCGGGGTCTTCCTGCATATCTGCGTCAATCGTGACTACCCGCTCGCCAGACGCATGGCTAAAACCGGCGTGTAAAGCTGCCGTCTTGCCAAAGTTGCTGCGAAACTGAATAATACACACCCGTGCATCTTGCTGTTGTACCTGGATACATTGCTCCAAACTCTTGTCCCTGCTACCATCATCAACGAGGATTAGCTCATAACTGGATGAGTAGGGGGGTGAGGCTGCCGCCATCACCTCTGTTACCCGCTCATAGAGGGGTTGAATATTCTCTTCTTCATTGTACACCGGTACGACAATAGACAGGGCGACTGTCATAGCTTAACCCTCCGCCTGATGCTGGCAATGCTGTTTTGCATCATTATACCTGGTCCATAGGTATAGTCGTAGCCATAGCCGTATGATTATCGGTATCAACGGCATGATTATCATTGACTATCTCACGGATAACGTAGATGGGTTTGTGCTGCGTTTCATAGTACGTCCGAACGACCAGCTCACCAATCAAGCCCATACTGATAAACTGCCCACCAAGAATAATGAGCAAGATACCGAGCAGCAGCAGTGGACGTTGCGAGAGACGCTCGCCTTTCAATAGCTTGAGCATCGCAAGGTAGAAGCTAATCGCCCCGCCGGCACTCATAGAGCCAAGCCCTACCAGACCAAACGACTGAATGGGGGTGCGTTGGCTTAGGAGAAAGCGTACCGTCATAAGGTCAAGCAGCACCCGCACCGTGCGGTTGATGCCATACTTAGATGTGCCAAACCGCCGGGCGTGGTGATTGACGGGCACCTCTGTCACGGCAACCCCCTGCCACGAGGCAATCGCGGGAATAAAGCGGTGCAGTTCCCCATACAGTTGTATGCTCTTGACCACCTCTGCTCGATAGGCTTTGAGGGAACACCCGTAGTCGTGTAGGTGAATGCCCGTCATCAGCGAGATGAGTCGGTTGGCGAGCATGGATGGGAGTTTGCGGTTGATAAACGGGTCTTTGCGCCGCTCCCGCCACCCGCTGACTACATCGTAGCCTTCGTTTACCTTCTGTAACAGCAGGGGAATATCGGCAGGGTCATTCTGCAAATCGGCATCAATCGTGACGATGATTTGCCCACGGGCATGGGCGAAGCCTGCCGAGAATGCTGCCGTCTGCCCAAAGTTGCGCCGAAAGCGAATAACCCGTAGATGGGGGTCGCCCTGGGCAAAGCTCTTCAATATTTCAAAGCTCTTATCTTTACTTCCATCATCCACGGCGATAATCTCATAGCCGCCGTTGATGGGAGCGAGGTTTTTGGTAAGCTGCTGGTAGAGCAGGTGCAGACTCTCTTCCTCGTTGTAGATGGGGATAACCACCGAGAGGTAACAGTCTGGTATGTTTGTTGTCTCTGGTGGTCGCGGGGGGAATCCCCCCCTTGATGTTCCATGTGCCATACGTCCTTTTCTTCCTGCGTTTGTCTCTATGCTATTCTCCTCTCCTATTCTACTCTATTCCCAACATCCGGGCAAAGCTCACTACAGAAACAAGAAAAATAGCCGTTTTTGTCCCGCACTTCGCTTGAAAGCATCCCTACCCCTGTTGCCCAATCTTTGCTATAATAGCTTTGACAAGAGAACACGGGAAGGAACCATAAACCCTATGTTACAGACAGAACACACGATACTAGTGCTTATTGACGTACAGGGCAATCTTGCCCACGCCATGCACAACAAAGACTCGTTGTTTGAAAACCTGAAAAAGCTCATCCAGGGGGTACAGGTGCTCAACATCCCCATCATCGTGACGGAGCAATACCCAAAGGGGCTAGGCCCAACCCTGCCCGACATCGCCGCCCTGCTCCCCTCCGGTACGCAGCCCATCAGCAAAGTACACTTTAGCTGTTGTGGTGATGCCACGTTTATGCAAGCCCTGACTGCCTACAACCGTCGACAAGTACTTGTTGCCGGCATTGAAACGCATATTTGTGTCTACCAGACTACCGCCGAACTTGTGCAGCATGGGTATGAGGTGGAGCTTGTCACTGATGCCATATCCTCACGCACTGCCGAAAACCGCGAACTTGGCTTGACCAAAATGCGCCAACTTGGGGCGGGTAGTACTAGCGTGGAGATGGCATTGTTTGAGTTGTTACAGGTAGCGGGCAGCAACCAGTTCAAGCAAATACAGAAGATTATCAAGTAGCATGCCATCGCTTGCTATCATTATTGTTTCTTGGAATGTGCGCGACCTCCTGTGTCGCTGTCTTCAGGCGGTTGAGGCTTCGTTGGCAGCAGACCGGCTGTTTTTGGAGCAGTATTCCACCGACATCATTGTGGTAGACAACGCGAGCCACGATGGTTCGGCGGCGATGGTGCAAGCGACCTTTCCCCATGTGCAGGTCATCGCCTCCCCGCGCAATGTGGGGTTTGCTGGCGGCAACAACCTTGCCTTGCAAGCGTTGCAAACTCCGGGGACATTACCAGACTATCTGCTGCTGCTCAACCCAGACACGGAGCCTATTGGGGAGGCTATTCCCCGACTCGTTGCCTACCTAGACAACCACCCCTACCTCGCGGGTGTTGGTCCCCAGTTGCGCTACCCCGATAGCAGTATCCAATCTTCGCGGCGATGCTTCCCCACAAAAATGATGTTCTTTTGGGAGAGTACCCCGTTGGAGCAGGTTTGGCAAACAAACCCGTGGGCAATGCGCTACCGGTGTGCTGATGTGTGCGAGTATGAATCCCAACAGGTTGATTGGTTGGTGGGGGCAGCGTTGTTGGTGCGGGGAGCGGCAGTTGCGGCGGCGGGGGGGCTTGACGAAGGGTTCTTCATGTATAGTGAGGAACTCGAATGGCAACACCGTTTGCGACAGGCGTATGGTCCCATTGTTTACCTACCCGATGCGGTGGTGATGCACCACGAGGGCAAGAGCAGTGAGCAGGTATTGACCACTCGCCACAGCAATTTTCAGCAGAGCAAACTTCGGTTGGCGCAGATGTGGTATGGGGCAACGTTTGCTAGGCGACTTCGCGCTTTCCTGTGGTTTTGCTACCTGTGGGAGTTGTGGGTGGAGTCGGTTAAGTATCTGCTAGGACACCGCCGCCCACTACGCCGGGCGCGTATGGAGGTCTACGCGGTTTTGCTGCAACATCTCGCCAAGCGTTCGGTGGGGGGGTAGCATTAGCATTGTCGTTGCAGGTTACTTCATTTCGCCCTCACATCCCCCTCACCATCAGGGGAATGGGG
>CAZLKK010000185.1:0-8019 GCA_964559995.1 uncultured Chloroflexaceae bacterium | reverse complement strand
GGACAAGCAGACAGGATACAGGGATAAGGTAAGATGCAGCACACGACCATAGTCGGTATAGATGTTGGCACAACAAAGGTCTGTACCATCGTAGCCCAGGTGCAAGAGCATGGGAGAGTCCATATCCTCGGTGTGGGGCAAGCCCCAAGCAAAGGGTTGGACAAAGGAGTAGTCGTCAACATAGATGATGTAGTGAATGTTATCGCCACCAGTGTAGAGAAGACCGAACGGCTCAGCGGCTATCGCATAGAAACAGCCTTTGTCGGCGTAGCCGGGCGACACGTCTCCTCGCTCAATAGCCGCGGAGTGGTAGCCATAGGCAACCCAGAGTATGAGATAGGGCGAGCGGACGTAGCACGAGCGGTAGAAGCAGCGCAAGCAATCGCCATCCCCTCGCAGCGCGAAGTGATACACGTCATCCCGCGTGCCTACATAGTCGATGGCAATGAGGGCATCCGTGACCCCGTAGGGATGAGCGGCTTTCGGTTAGAAGTAGAAACCCACATCGTCACGGGTGAGGTCATGGCGATACAGAACCTCATCAAGAGCGTACAGCGAGCCGAAGTAGAGGTAGACGATCTCGTCTTGCAGCCGCTGGCATCTGGCGAAGCCGTGCTAACCCGCGAAGACAAAGACCGGGGAGTCGTGCTGGTAGACATTGGCGGCGGCACAACCGACATAGCCATCTTCATACAAGGCGGCATCTGGCATACCAGCGTGATACCCGTTGGAGGTATCCACTTCACCAATGACCTAGTGTATGTCTTGCAAACCCCCTACAACACCGCCGAGTATCTCAAGATACGCTATGGCAGCGCGGTTGTAGAACCCCTGGATAGTTCGTCAAGCCAGCTGGATGAAACGATAGAGGTAGAAACGCTGGCGGCAGGCGAAAACCAAACGATTAGCCGCCGCATGCTCAATGAAATACTCAGTGCTCGCGCTGAACAGGTTATCGAACTGATTTACAACGAGATACAGCGCAGCGGGTATAACGGGCTATTGCAGGCAGGGGTAGTGCTGACGGGAGGATGTTCACAGCTTCCCCACTTAGATACCCTCGCCCGTGAGATGCTTGGAATGCCAGTGCGTATCGGAGTCCCTACGGGATTGGCAGGGCTTGCCGATACGATAGATTCGCCGCCCTACGCCACGAGCGTTGGGCTAGTGCGTTGGGGCGCACGGCATGGAATGGGATTGCCCGATGCCGTGTCACATGGAGATGAGACAATTTACGAACGGTTCAAAAACTGGATGCGGGCATTCTTGCCCTAAGCAAACAGAGTAGCGGCGTTGCATGCAACGTCAATGAGGAGAAACAGTTTAATGGAAGAACAAAACAATGTCGGGTTTGCGCTAGAAAACTTCGCGCAAATTAAAGTTGTTGGGATAGGCGGTGGCGGCTGCAATGCCGTAGACCGCATGATTGAAGAGGGAGTACAGGGGATTGAATTTATCGCCGTCAACACCGATGCCCAGTCGCTATTGCACTCATCGGCACCCGTGCGGGTAAGGATTGGCGACAAGCTGACCCGTGGCTTGGGGAGCGGCGGTAATCCCGTGATAGGGCAAAAAGCGGCGGAGGAAAACGAAGAAGACCTCTACGAGCAGCTCAAGGGCGTAGATATGGTCTTCATCACCTCTGGTATGGGAGGCGGCACGGGTACGGGGGCATCGCCTGTAGTCGCAGGCATTGCCCACGACATCGGCGCACTGACGGTAGGCGTAGTCACCAAGCCATTCACCTTTGAGGGGAGCCATCGGCGCAAGGTGGCGGAGCAGGGCATTGAGCAGCTACGCCCGGTGGTAGATACGCTCATCATCATCCCCAATGATCGGCTGCTGCAAACCGCCGGCAAAAACACCACAATGATACAAGCGTTTCAGATGGCAGACAGCGTGTTGCGGCATGGTATCCAGGGCATCTCTGACCTGATAACGCAGCGAGGGTTGATCAACGTAGACTTTGCCGACATCAAGACGATCATGTCGCAGGCAGGCTCTGCATTGATGGCCATTGGTATGGCGAAGGGCGACAACCGCATGATAGACGCGGTGAATCAGGCTATCGCCAGCCCATTGTTGGAGGTCAGCATTGATGGGGCAAAGGGGGTACTCTTCAACGTCACTGGCGGCGATTCGCTAGGAATATTGGAAGTCTACGAAGCGGCAGATATTGTTGCCAAAGCGGTAGACCCCGATGCCAATATCATCGTTGGTGCCACGATAGACCCCGACTTCCCCGAAGGCGAGGTGAAGGTAACATTGATTGCCACCGGCTTTGATATGAACAAGACGAATGTGCATCGTACTCGATCCTATCCAGCGGGGGCAGGGCAAACACTTGGGCAGGGGCTTGGGCAAGGACACGGGCATCATCAACCAGCCCCACAGCCAGCCCCACAACCAGAGCCAGCCCCACAGCCAGCCCCACAGTCGCAGCCCATTCGCTCAACGCCGGGCTTTGGCAGTGGCGAAGATTTGGACATACCGCCATTCTTGCGAAACCGCAACCGTGGGGGGGGGCGGTAAGGGGACAATGCCCAATGCCCAGAGAGCTAACCTGTTGTACCATGTAATTGTAACTGTACCATGTAACTGTAACAAAACCTGAATAGACCAATGGGCAATGGTGGGCAATGGTGGACAAAAACGCTACCACAGGGTGTAGCGAACGTTGCGTAACAATCATCACAGGGAACAGGATATGAAGGAACTGGCGAAAGGACAAAACAAAGTAACTATGATACGTGTTGGGGTACTTTTTGGTGGGAAATCATCTGAACGGGAGGTATCGCTGTCGAGTGGGCGGCAGGTATACTCCTCACTAGACCGCAGCCGGTTTCAGGGGGTGGCTCTCTTTATGGGACCAGATAGCCGCATTTGGGCACTCCCTGAAAAGCTGGTCATTCAAAACACAACAGAGGATATTATCAACCGGTTGGAGCGCGAGGCAGAGCTTCTCCCCTACGAAACCTTGCCCGAACGGGTAGACGTAGTTTTCATTGCGCTGCATGGCAAATATGGCGATGATGGCTGTATACAAGGGGTCCTTGAACTGCTCGACATCCCCTACAGCGGCTCAGGCGTGTTGCCGTGTGCGCTCTCAATGGACAAGTCTGCTGCCCATCGGGTGCTGGCGGCAGCGGGGCTAGAGGTGGCACGCGAGATTGTGGTAGCAGAGCACGAGTGGCAGCAGGATAGGGCGGGGGTGACAGAGCAGATTGTGCAGCAGCTTGGGCTGCCGTGTGTGGTGCTGCCGACCCGCGAGGGGTCAAGCGTTGGGGTGTCCATTGTGCAGAACGCCGCCGATCTGTCCGCGGCGATGGAGCTTGCCTATACCTACGATAATGCGGCGTTGGTTGAGGAGTATCTCAAGGGGCGCGAGTTTTCGGTGATCATCATTGGCAACGAGGACGCTGAAGCGTTGGTGCCAACAGAGATTATTACCCACAACCCATATATGACCTATGACGACAAGTATATGCCGGGTCGTTCACAGAAGATAACGCCAGCGCAGGTGCCTGCCGAGGTGTTGGAGCGCATTCGTGAGCATGCGGTGCGGGCGCATAAGGCGTTGCGCTTTCGCGGCTATAGCCGCATTGACGGCTTTTTACTAGAGGATGGGCGCATCCTCATCACCGACCCCAACTCGACATCGGGGATGGCTCCCTCGTCGTTTATGTTTCACCAAGCGGCGGAGATGGGTTGGACTCCCCCTATGATCGTTGGGCGTATCCTAGACTTGGCAATGCAAGCGCACGAGGGCAAGCGGGGACCGTTGGGGTGAGGGGACTTACTCAAGCCCCAACTGTTCTTTGACCTCGGCTAGAGAAACCCGTTTGCCATCGCTATACGGAGTGAACAATTACCACCAGCGATTTTGTGCATCCATCCACAGGAGGCATGAAGGATACGAGAATTTTTTATCCTGGAATACATCCCGCCATGTCTTTTTGAAGTCATTTGCAAGATGCGCTCCTCTCCCATGCAAGACTTTCCGTTGCTCTTTTGCATAGTATGAATATCCATCCACATACATTTCTTCACCATCCTCGTACCATTCTGCTGATGGTACAATTATCTTGTGTGAATTGAAATGTACTGGTAGGACAATTGCCTTTTCTATCCAGAAATAGCATCTCCCATAAAAGAGTGTATGAAGATACCGCTCCCACACTTTTGTACGGATAACCGCATTTTCATTGGGCAATCTATGAGGTATGAGCCAAACAACGTGAATACCTAAGTCTCTATATCGATTCATCCGCTGGTTAATAATTTCTGTGGATGTAGAACTTCTTTGAAACTCTATAGCGACGGGAATGTTTCGTATATAGAGGGATATGTCTGGTCGTACCCCCTTGAGTCTCCTTTCAATGGCACATTTTCTACATTGAGAATGATTGAAGAGAGCATCGTAAATAGCATTTTTTGCTGCATAATGCTCTTGAGTTTCGCCTTGTCCATAAAGACAGTCAACAGGGGGTTTGTGGGCAAAATGATGCTCCCGTATTTCACCCTTTTTCAAGAGAACTTCTTTATTGCATTCAGGACAAAAAAACGGATTTTCTGATCTTTCTGTGTGTTTGGCATAGCATCGATCACCGTTTTCATTGTAGGCAACAAGCATAGCACAAACCTCTCAGACTTTGGCAATATACTTCTTTATAAGAACAAAGATGCTGTCTTTTATGCTTACATCAAACTGTTAGTTTATTATAGCATAATCTGGTATAACCTACTTGAAGCATTTTTTCCACTTCACCATTGCTCAAGAGTCAACCCGCTCACTTTTGTGAAATGGACATCATTACTGACCAACGGTAATCCATATTGCAAGGCGGTTGCAGCAATCCAGATGTCGTTTTCTGGAATGGGTTGTCCTTTTTTCCACAATTTATGCTTAATCTGTGCGTAATGTTCAGCCGTCACTACATCACACTCCAGCACTGTGGTGAATGTCAGCATACGGGTAATCTTCTGAAACTCGTTGGATGGTGACTGAGAACGGAGTGCTCCGATAGATAACTCTCCAATACTGATTACCGAAACATACGGCTCACTGGTAGTCATATGATACTGGATTTGCGGGTCGTCACGCAAATAGCTTATCAGAATAACCGAGTCCAGTAAACACTTATGTCCAATCATTAGGATCAATCCTCTCACATTCCTCTTCAATCACCCGAATCATCTCCTCAGCTGTCTCATGATCGATCTGTACATCCTTCAAGTTGGCAAGCCAAACAGTTCCATGTGTGGCAGGAGGGAGTACGGATGTGTGGGGTGGTCTCCCACGCAATGCCAGCAATCGATGCACAAGTTCCTCTTGTTCGCTTGGTTGAAGCTGCTCGGCTTCGGCGAGCAGTTCATCTATAGTCATCGTCATAGCTTGTACCTTACTTTATCCAAAAAGTCATGTCTAATGCCGCATTATTCCCCTCTCCCCCTGCCCCCTCTCCCAAAGGGCGAGGGGAGCCGTTGTGGTAGCAAGGGAGCAATGCTCCCTTGCTACCACCCCCTGCCCGTTCTCCCCCAGGGGGAAAGGGGAAAGGATAGGGGGCAGAGCCGTTGCATGCAACGGCTCTACAAGAGCCGTTCGTGGTTGGAAATACCTGCCACACCCCCGCGACAACACTACCGTTATCTCTCCTCTACTGGACTATTATACCAGAACATGGTATAACCTATGGTGTAACAAGAGCCGATACAAGTAACCCAACGAGGTAGCCTATGTTTCCACCTGTCCCCCCACCCGAAGAGCCAAAACCACGCCAACCACGCCATACCGCCCCCCGCCTCAACGTCAAGCAGGCAAAGACCAACGTCTGCCTAGTGATTGCGATTACCATGATGGCTATTGTGCTGCTCAGTTTGGTGCTGGTCGGGGCGATCATCTTTGGCGTGTTGCGTATGCCTGCCACATCAGACGGCGAGCCGCCCCCCGCACTGCCCCGCATCCAACGGCAAACGACCACAACACAAATGGCAGCCGGTGCTATAACCCTAGAGACGCTCGATGAGGTAGCCCAGGTGCAGGAGATACGCGAGGGCAAACTAGCGACCATTGCCCACGCGCCAAGTGAGCCGTTGCTTGCCATTGGTATGGGGCAGGCTATCTGGCTCTATGACCAGCAAACGATGGATATGGTCTACACGCTCCAGGGACACACGGAGGACATCAACACGCTGGTCTTTGCCCCACAGCGCAATGAAGACGGCGAGTTGCTGTTAGCCGCCAGTGCGGTAGATGACCCCTACGTCTTGTTGTGGGACGTAGACCGTGGGCAGGTGGTTGGTGAGCTTGAAGGGCATAATGGCTGGATACGCAGCCTGGCTTGGTCAAATGATGGCAGTATGATCGCCACCGCCGCTACCGACAGGACAATTAAGCTGTGGGATGGTACGACCTTTGACCTGCTGTATACGCTGGAAGGGCATACCGACATGGTAAGCGATGTAGCGTTCAGCAGCGATAACCGCATGCTTGTCTCCACCTCGCGGGATGGCAGTGTGCGCTTGTGGGACACGCGCAATGGCAGCGAACGCATGATAAGCAAGGGTGAGGGCGAGGGTGAGGGCGAGAGCGAGCGGGTCTTCTTTAACATCCTCAGTGACACTGCCCCTGACAATGCTGCTTCTAGCGTAACGCCGCTCTGGACTACCGGGGTAGAGGTTAGCCCGGATGGGGCGCAGGTAGCGGTGGGGGCTACCGACAACATCGTGCGTATCCTCTCCACTGCTGATGGTAGCGTTGTGCATCGGCTAGAAGGACACGCCGGCTTAATTGTCATTCAGGGTATAGCCTACAACCCGGATGGGACGCTGCTGGCAAGCGCGAGCGTAGATGGCACGGTGCGGTTGTGGGACACACAAACGGGCAAGCTCACCAAGACGCTAGACCATCGCGGTGGGCAGGTGTTGGGCATAGCGTGGTATCCCAATGGGCAGTCGCTGGTCAGCATTAGCGACACCCGCGGCGAGGTGATTGTGTGGGACGTGGCGGCGGGAGTGCCAGCATTGCGGCTGCCGCTTGCCCAGGGACCGCTGCTTTCGCTGGCATACTCCCCCGATGGGAAGATACTCGGCACAAGCGGCAGCAATGGCACGGTGCGGTTGCACATCTTTGACGATGGGCAAAAAGTTACCCTGTCTGATGCGGCACAGTCCTACCAAGCAATAGGGTTTCTCACCAATACCAGCATTGCCCTAGCTACCCAGTCTGCTACCCCAAGCGAAGCGGGCGAGGTGGCGATTATGAACCTGCTGCGACAGAGTGACCCACAGCGTATTGGCGACATCCCCGGTGCTGCGCTCAGTGTGGCGACAGACCCTGGTAATGCCCTGTTAGCAATTGGCAGCAGCACGGGAGAGATTGTGCTATGGGATGGTCTAAGCAACGAACAGGTAGCAACGTTGCGTGGGGCAGATAGCAGCATCACGCGGCTTGCTTTTGGTGATGGGGGCGCGTTGTTGGCAAGCAGCACCGGCGGCGGTCTCGCTGCAACAACCAATAATACTGGTAGGGCTATCGTGACGGTGTGGGACGTAGCACAGGGCGAGCAACTTTACCAACTTATGGACAAACCGGGCGGTGATGATGGGGTCATACTAACCGGGTTGGCAATGCAGCCAATGGGGACACTTGTAGCCGCCACTAGCGAGCATGGGGAACTGATTATATGGGATGCAGCCGATGGGAGCGAGCTTCACCGCATCGAGGCGACAGAAACACAAGGCTGGTTTTCCTGCGTCACCTACTCCCCCGATGGCTCCCTACTGGTAACGGGCAGCCCGGATGGGAGCATGGCGTTTTGGGATAGTCGCACAATGGAACTTGCTCATACCCTAGAGGTAGGGGGTGGGGGCGTGTTGGCTGTAACGTTTCGCCCAGATGGGCAGCAGTTGGCAGTGAGCGTGTTTAATGGCGGGGTGCGGGTGTTTGGACACGAGTGAGTGATGATTACCCGCTCCCCCTCGCCCTTGAATGGGAACGGGGGGAGGGGAAGCACTCAA
>CAZLKK010000184.1:0-8021 GCA_964559995.1 uncultured Chloroflexaceae bacterium | reverse complement strand
GGGCGCACGGCGGTGCGCCCAATGTTCAGCTCCCCCTCGCCCTGGGATGGGAGCGAGGTCAGGGGGAGCGGGTCGTTTTGCCCCTGCCGTCATACTGTGGTGTATCATCATTCCCTGAAAAATATGTTAAAATGAAAGGTGCTTATGATAGATACCTTTTACACACTGCTAGGTGTTAGCACAAAAGCAACACCAGAAGAAATAACAACAGCCTATACCCAACAACGGGAACGCTACAACCCAGAGCGGGTCGCCGATATGGGGGAAGATATGCGCCGCATTGCCGCGCAACGCACGGCAGAGCTTGACCATGCCTATGAGATACTCTCAGACCCGCAGCAGCGTCAAGCCTACGATGCCCGTATTGGTATCAGCAATGGGGCTAGTCAGTCGTCCCCGCTATCATCAGTACCAACACCAGTTGACACCACCCACAAAACCCGTGAGCGTTGGTTTGCCATAGGAGGCGTGGTGGTAGGACTGCTCTTGGTAGCTGCCGTATGGGTCTGGGCAGGCAATCAAGAAACCAACTCTGCTGCTGCCCCAAGCGTCAACCGTCCTGCCCCTGATTTTACCCTGTTGACTCCAGACGGCGAGGAGATTACGTTGGCGGATTATCGTGGGCAGGTGGTGTTGGTAAACTTTTGGGGGAGTTGGTGTGGGCCTTGTGTCAACGAAATACCAGAACTCCAAACCGCCTATGAAGAACTGAACAATGATGGATTGATGGTTATTGGAGTCAACCTGTTTGATAATGAGCAAGCGCAAGACCAGACCGAAGAGGACATACAAGCCTTTGTTGAAGCCAACGGCATTACCTACCCGGTGGTGCTTGATGCAGCAGGCGAAGTCACAAAAGCCTATCGAGTATTCCCTATACCAACCAGTTTCTTTGTAGACCCCAATGGGTATATTCGTTATGTACTCCCACGGGAATTGACTGCAAAAGAAATACGCCAGTGGTTTGTCGAACTACAACAAGAATCAACAGCACTCCATACCACAAAAAAGTGAGGCATCTATGGAGGAACAGCGCACGATCATTGTAACGGATGATGAGCAAAGTTTACGCGAGTTTATTCGCTTACCCTTAGAGGATGATGGCTACCGGGTCGTTCAAGCGGCAAATGGGATGGAATGTCTCGCGCTCGTGCAAAGCGAGAGTCCTGACTTGGTTATTCTCGATGTGGTGATGCCTGAGATGGATGGGCTAGAGACATGCCGTACCATCCGCACGTTTTCTCAGGTTCCCGTGTTGATGCTTACTGCCAAAATGCAGAGCGAGGATGTTGTTACCGGGTTGAACTATGGGGCAGATGATTACCTTATCAAGCCGTTTAATTTGAATGAACTGATGGCTCGTATCCGCGCATTGCTGCGGCGTGTCCCTTCTGCCTATCAACCGCTCATCGCGGGGGATGGAACGCTCCAGATTGACCAACAAAAACGTGAGGTCATAGTGCGGGAAAACCCCGTTGACTTAACCCCTACAGAGTATCAATTACTCGTGTTGTTGGCAAAGCAGGCGGGCAGGGTAGTTGAGCATAGAGAACTTTTGGAAGGCGTGTGGGGGATAGATTGCAAGAAAGATAATGAGCATCTCAAAGTCTATATTTGGCATCTCCGCCGCAAAATAGAGCAAGACCCACAAAAACCAGCGTTACTGTTGACAGAGTGGGGCATAGGGTACCGTTTGGTCGGGGGGTGATTCTTTTTCCGTTCCCCCCAACGCTCCCCCGAAACTATGGTACAATGCCCTATGGTACGTCCTAATAATGATGTTCAACCTTTATTGTTTGGTTCAACGACAGCCCTATGCTGCTTGAGTTGCAGATACGTGACTTCGCCATTATTGATCACCTGAAATTGGGCCTGCAAAATGGCTTTACTGTCCTCACGGGCGAGACAGGTGCAGGCAAATCTATTATTATTGACGCGCTCGGCACCTTGCGCGGGGAAAAAGTAACACCAAGCATGGTTCGTGCCGGGTGTGTTCGTGCGCGTGTTGAAGGGGTCTTTAGCTTGATAGACTGCCCCCACATCATCCCCATACTCCAAGGATATGGGCTATGGGATGAAGAAGATGAGCCACTCATCCTCACCCGCGAGATCAACGCCGAAACTGGGCGAAGCACCGCCCGTATCAACAACCGGGCAGTCAATACCAACACCCTGCGGGACATAGGCGGGCGGGTCATAGACATCCACGGGCAACACGAAGGACTATCCATTTTCAACACCCGCACCCACCTAGACATGCTAGACCGCTACGGTGGTCTTTTGCCGCTGCGTGAAGAGGTACAAACGCTCTATACTACCCTACGCCAGGTGCATCAGGAGATAGCCGCCATACGCCAGGGAGAAGCCCAACGCGAAGAGCGCATCAAAGAACTACAACTCCTCCTAGAAGATGTCCAATCGGCAGATCTGCATGTGGGAGAAGAGGATGAGTTGATA
Organism: uncultured Chloroflexaceae bacterium; assembly: GCA_964559995.1. Classification (GTDB taxonomy): domain Bacteria; phylum Chloroflexota; class Chloroflexia; order Chloroflexales; family Chloroflexaceae; genus JAAUSY01. The sequence goes on along the minus strand of CAZLKK010000184.1, from coordinate 5,564 downwards.
CAAGAACGTTCTGTTTTGCAAAATGCCGCTCGCATAGCAGAACTGATGGAGCAAGCCTACGTTGCCCTTTCGCAAGGCGTGGATGACCCACCCTATAGCCAAACGGCGATTGTAGACGCAATGGCAGGCGTGACAGACAATATCCAAGAACTGGCACGGCTTGACCCCGCTGCTACGTCTATAGCAGAACAAGCGGCTGATGTGCAGTTTCACCTAGAAGACCTAGCGGCAAATCTGCGTGACTATATAGACCAATTCGCCTTTGAGCCACACCGCTTGGATGAAATAGAGGATCGCCTAACCGTCATACGCAAAATCCAGCGGGTGCATGGGGGCTGTATCGCAGAAATCCTAGAACGGGCTACCCATGCTGAGGAGGAGATAGCACGGCTTACCCATAGTGACGACTATCGCACCGAACTGGAGCAGCGCGAACAGTCCTTGTTGCAAAACTTAGGGGAGCAGGCAACCAAGCTCTCGTTGCAACGCGCCGAGGTTGGGGAAACCCTGTCTCGTGCCATAGAAGAATCCCTCGGTGATCTTGCGCTCCCCTATGTGCGCTTTGCCGTAGCTATGGAGCAGACCGAAGACCCCCAGGGGGTACCTGTGCCACATCCATTATCGCAACCAATATCGCAACCAAACGCAGCACCCAAAAAAACTGATCAGGTATGCTACCAGATTATGCCCACCGGTATAGATCGGGTGGAGTTTCTCATGTCCCCCAACCCCGGCGAGCCGCTCAAGCCGCTGGTACGTATCGCCTCCGGTGGTGAGAGTGCGCGGGTGTTGTTAGCCCTCAAGTCTATCTTGTCAAGGGTGGACACGGTACCTACATTGATCTTTGACGAAGTAGACGCTGGTGTTGGGGGGCGGGCGGGGCAGGTAGTTGGCAACAAACTTTGGGCTATTACCGACTACCATCAGGTTATTTGCATCACGCACCTGCCCCAGGTTGCAGCTTTTGCCGATACCCATTATGCTATTAGCAAGAGTGTAGAAACGGCGCAGCATGGGGATAGGTATACCCGTACGCATATGCATGTGTTGAGCCTAAACGAACGGATAGATGAACTGGCAGCTATGCTCGACGGCACTCCCGTAAGCGAGCATAGCCGTGCCAGTGCCAGGGAAATTATCGAGCGAGCAAATGCTATCAAGTCAGGAGAAAGGCAGCCGTGACACAACCACAATCACAATCACGACCACAAAAACAAACAACCTTGAGCATCTGGTGTGAGCGTATTATTGAAGCCGGTTGGTTGCTTGCGCTTACCCTTATTCCTATCTACTTTAACCTGCTTTCAGCACGACACTTTGAGCCAGACAAGGCAACAACCCTACGATCAATCGTGCTCATCATGGCAGCATTTGCGATTATTCGTGCGCTGGAACTGTTGAGCAACAACGATAATACGGCATCGACATCGGCACGGGCAGCCCCCCCCCCAACTACCACAGTGGCTAATCCCTTAGCCAGCGTTGGGAAGTGGCTCGTCACGGTACCAATGGCTCTGCCTGTGCTGATCTATGTTGCCATCTTCATCTTTAGTACGATTACCTCTATTGTCCCCCATACCAGTTTGTGGGGGTCATACCAGCGGCTCCAGGGAACATATACCAACGTATCGTACATTATGCTGGCGATCTTAATCGTTATGCATATGCGAAAACCAGCACAACTAGAACGGTTGATTACCATTGTGCTTGTCACTGGCTTGATGGTATCGTTCTATGGGGTTATGCAACACTCCGGCTATGACCCGCTGCCCTGGAGAGGGGACGTGGTAGAGCGGGTGGCTTCTACAATGGGCAACGCCATTTTTGTTGCTGCCTACCTCATTACCGTGGTACCTCTTGCCCTCTATCGCATCATCAAGGGCATAGGCGAGGTAAAACGCGCTCCATCATCCCCCAATCCTATGGCAGATGTGCTGTGGTCAGGAGCATACGCTATCCTCATATTGGGGACTATGGCATTGCTGGTGTCTGCCATCAAGTTTGGCGCATCAGTGCAGACCGCAGACTTTCGCTATTGGTGGGTTTTTCCTGGGGCTGTGGTCGTCTCTACCGCCTTGTGGTTTTTGCTGACCCAGGGTCTCCAACACCAAGTCCAACGCAAAATCCCCCTTTGGCCCGGCTTGACTTTTGGGGCATACGTACTGCTGCTCATCCCCATGTTTCTCGTTTCCGCCGGTGGCGACAAACAGCAGGTCAACCCTGCCCTTGATCAAGGCATCTCGTGGTGGTTGTGGTTGCTCATCAGCCTAGCGGCAGTCGTCATCTTCTACGCTATGGCATTTTTTAGCCCCCAAACGCCCCAGGTACAATCCAAGCTCAACCGTGGGCTAACGCTGCTTGGGACAATAGCCGTACTCTTTTCGCTCATCCTGACCATCCTCTATAGCCAAAGTCGTGGACCATTGCTTGGCTTGGGGGCAGGGATGTTTGTCTTTATCCTGTTTTTCCTGATGGTCTTTGAACGCCGGTATAGGAGGGCAGAGCAGCGTACCATTGCCAACTGGTTGAGAATAGGTTTTGGGGGCTGGATTCTTGTTGCTGTTGCTGGACTTGCCTTTATTCTCCTGCTCAATTTTTCTGAATCGCCTACCTTCCGAGAGCTACGGAAAGTTCCGCTACTGGGGCGTATGAGTGATATATTTGAGACCCGCTATGGGACGAGTGCCGTTCGTGCGTTTATCTGGACTGGTGATGAATTTGCTGGCGGCACGATTGGCTTAATCACCTCAGAACCCTTCCGTACCGTTGTCGGGTGGGGACCAGAGAGTATGTTTGTTGCCTTCAACCCCTTCTATCCCCCATCGTTGGCGCATTTGGAGGCACGAACTGCCTCGCCAGACCGCGCCCACCAAGCGGTGCTTGACCAGTTGGTGACGCGGGGAGTGTTGGGGTTGATTAGCTATTTCTTCCTGCTGATAAGTTTTGCCTTTCTCGCATGGCAAATTATGTGGAAGGACACCGAATGGCAATGGCAGTTGCTTGCCATAGCGACATTTAGTATGGTGACAGCCCATGTGATGGAAGGCATGACAGGTATTCCCATCGTCTCGACGCTGACGATGCTCTGGACTTCCTTTGCCATAACGATTGTCACCGGGCTATTTGCCGGCTTGTATACGCTCACAAGCGAAGACCTAAAACCTACTCCCACAACCGATACGGCTACAACAGCTGAATCTGATGATGCTCCTGCTTTAGCAACAGAGACCGTACAATTGGCAGCAGCAGATGATGAACAAGCCGATACTGCACAAGAGGAAAAACCAACCACCACTACCACCACTGTTGCAGCAGCTATGCCAAAGGGCGAGCAAAAGCCGGAGCAACAAGGTGAGCCAAAGGGCGAGCAAAAGAGCTCCAAGCGCAAGGGCAGCAAAGGCTCCAAGCGCAAGGGCAGCAATGTGCAGCGGGGTACAAGCAATGCCAGTACCAGCACTGGGCGGGCAACCCCTAGCGGGCGGCGACCCACGTCTTCAGGAGCACCACAACGGAATCAACCGAGAGGCAAAACGAGTGCGCCAGCCTTAGCGTTCTATGCGCTGCTGCTTATCCTCACGCTAGGGGCAGTCTGGAAGCTGAATATTAGCGTGGTCTATGCCGATATGCGCTTTCACGAAGGGGAGACCTTTAGCAATATCCCCAACGCCGGGATAAACGAACAGGTCTATGGATTAGACAAGTACCTTGAAGCGATACGCCAGACCCCCAAAGAGGATTTCTACTACCTCAACTTGGGGCGCAGTTTGATGAGTCTTGCGGAGATAAAGCGGAGTGCGGGTAATCCTGCTGGCACGGAAAAAGAGGCAGAGGTAGAAGACCTGCTGCAATATCAGGGGATTAACGAGGTCGGGGGATTTGTGCAGCAAGAAACCCCTATGGGGCTTATGAGCTATGCACGAGCAGTACTCAGACGGGCGTATGACCTTAACCCGATGAACAAAGACCACTCGGCAAATCTTGCTCGCTTGCACAATTACTGGTTTAACTGGAGCCAAGACCCCGAAAAGTTGCGTATTGCGACAGAATGGTACGAAGAGGCAAATACCGTTGCCCCCTATGATGTATCCCTGATCAACGAGAGTGCCGGGGTGCATCAGATGTACAGTAATGTATTGAGTTCGCAGGGCAAACCAGCAGAAGCCCAAACCCAGTTGGCAAAAGCCGAGGAACTCTACCAACGTTCACTCTACTTTGACCCGCTGTTTGGTGATGCTGATGTTCGTCTAGCAGAACTCTACCGTCAACAAGGGCGTATGGAAGAAGCGGCTGATCTCTATGCCCAGGCGATTGGACATCAACCCCACAAGTTTGATGATCAGGTTGAGACGTTGGCGACTATTTTTGGCTCTACGCCAGATTTGCTTGAGCGTATTCGTGATGCGTATGTAACCCAAGCAGAGAGCGAAAACGATGCACGATTGCATGCCATAGCCGGGTTGCTCTCCGTGCGCCTCGGTGATATGGAGCAAGCGGCAACATCCTATGATCAATCGGTGGAGATAGACCCGGATGATCCGGGGAGTCGCAAAAACTATACGATCATTCTGAGTGACACGAAAGAATATCAGCAAGCCCTAACGCAAGCAACGGCTGCCCTAACGCTTACCCAACAACAGGTAACAACAGTCCAAACACCCACCCAACAACAAATAGAAGACCTCCAACAATTACAATACCTCGTCAACCTGATGGAGCAGTCGGTGGCGAGAGAAAATGGCGATACCCAATAATGATTCACGTTACCCTTATCTTGATTACCGCATTGGTCTTTTCCATTGTCGGTACCCCCCTTGCCAAACGGGTAGCCTTACGGGTGGGCATTATCTCTGTGCCGCGTTCACGGGACATCCATGTAGCCCCGGTGCCGTTGCTTGGCGGGGCAGCTATCTACCTAGCGTTTGTCGTGACCTTCCTATCCGTCAATAGCCGCAGCTACATTAGTGAGGCTATTGGTATCCTGCTTGGGGCTACGCTGATTGCGCTGGTGGGGCTAGTAGATGATCGGTGGGGGATACGGGCATCGTTCAAGATGCTGGCGCAGGTTGGGGCAGGGGCGTTGCTTGTGACAGGGGGGGTGCAGGTGCAACTCTTCTCGGAACCCTGGCTCAATTGGCTCCTGACGATTGTGTGGGTTGTGGGCATTACCAATGCGCTCAATTTGCTTGACAACATGGATGGGCTATCGGGGGGGGTGGCGTTTGTTGCGGCAGCTTTTTTCCTGTTGCTGGCAACGATGAACGAACCGCGGCAGGTGATGGTAGCGGCGATGTCGGCAGCATTGATGGGCGCGTGTGCGGGTTTCCTACGCTACAATCTCACCTCCTCGATCTTTATGGGCGACACCGGCAGTATGTTTATCGGGTTTATCCTCGCAGTCTTGGCTATCAAGCTGCGTTTCCTGTCCAACGTCACGATTGTGACCTGGATGGTGCCAGTGTTTGTGCTTGGTCTGCCCATTTTTGATACCAGTTTAGTGTTTGTTGCCCGGATACGCCGTGGGGTTAATCCCTTCACCACCGCTGGCAAAGACCACATATCCCACC
>CAZLKK010000183.1:0-8043 GCA_964559995.1 uncultured Chloroflexaceae bacterium | reverse complement strand
AGGGGCGCACGGCGGTGCGCCCAATGTTCGGCTCCCCCTCCCCCTGGGATGGGACGCGGGGGCAAGGGGATGGATGCTTGCCTGAAGGGGGGCAAAGGACGGAAAAATAATTCTGCTACACCCGTCTTTGACATTGACAGTAGTACGGGTAAAGAGGTACAATCGTATGCACACGGATAAAAGGTTAAAAATGTGTTGAGAAGAACCACCTGTTCATCCGTCCTAATAGATTATGCATGGATCGTACCAAACAAACCCTACCGACCCTACCGAGAAGGATTTGCTAACCCTACTCTTAGAGCAGGTAGAAGCAGCACGTCTAGCAGAAGAGGCTATTGTGACTCCCACTTCCAACGGAGCAGAGCCACCGCAAGCCTTCTCCCTGGAGGATGATTCCTATCAATCCGCCAACGGAACCCGCATGCCGGCAACCCATTCCCGCCTATCTGCCCCACCGCCGTCTGCTACCACTAAAGATACCAATTTAGATACAGAACAGTTCATCCACTATATCCAAGAATCCCCGGATATGGCCCGACTTCGATCTATTCTGTTGGCACCAGAACGTCAACGTATCGTGCAACTAGAAGCAAAGATAGCTACAATGCAAGAACAACTCAATGATAACGAAGCCCTCATTGCGCTGTTTGCCCCATTGATTAGCCACGCTATCGCCTATCAGATACAAGAATCCCGTGACGAAATGGCAGAAGCTCTCTACCCTGTCATCGGCAAGAGTATTACCCGTGCGGTACAAGAAGCCATCCGCGACCTAGCCCGATCCATTGACCACAAAATGCATCAGAGCCTCAACTCTCCCCGCCAGATTATCCAAAATTTAAGCTGGCGACTCCGCGGGATAGACCCAGACAGTGGGCGACTGCGGGATATGCTGCCCTTTCAGGTACAAGAAATTTTGCTCATCCATAAAGACACCGGCTTACTTATCCATCATCTTTCAACTATCAATACCCTCACTGACGCAGATATTATCAGCGGGATGCTGACAGCTATTCGGTCCTATGTCCAAGATTCTTTTGGGTCTACCCAAGAGGGTGGTTCATTGGATGCTATCAGCTATGGCAATTTGCGTATCTTGATTGAAGAGGGCAGCAGTGCCTATCTCGCGGTTGTTCTGCAGGGTACAGAACCATCAGGATTTCTAAGCCGTATGCGGGAGCACCTCAGTTTGCTGCATGGCGCACTTGGGGCTACCCTCAGAAACTATACCGGCGACTCGATAGATGAACAGCGTATAGCACCTTTTCTGGAGCCTTTAATGGAGATGCCAGATGATTCAACGTAAGGTATGCCTTATTGGAGACTTTGCAGTTGGCAAGACCAGCCTTTTCCATCGCTTTGTCTACAACCGGTTTTCCGAAACCTACCTAACCACCGTGGGGGTGCTTATCCAACGCAAGGTTGTAGAGGTGGGTAGCCAACAAGTGACGATGATCCTGTGGGACATGGAGGGGGGCAAGGATAGTACCTCACTCAAGGCAAGCTCACTTGCTGGCGCAGCCGGTGCGGTCATCGTCTGTGACCTCACCCGTGTGGGGTCTATCTTGCATTGTCAGGGCTACGCTGAATCTCTCCGCAACATGAAGCCAGATATTCGGCTCATGTTAGCTGGTAATAAGTATGATCTTATTGATTCTGATTCCCATGCCCATCTCGCTGTCGTGCGACAGGTGGCAAAAAAGGAAAATCTCCCAATAACCCTCACCAGTGCGATGACAGGGGAAGGTATCGAGAAGATGTTCCAAGCCCTGGGCGAATCGTTGCTTTAATACAAGGAATCTGCGTATGGACACCGACGAAACAACCCTAACAAATGTTGCCTACCTTGCGGGTAATGCTGAGCTTTGCCTTGTTGAAGCCAGCACCAATGCGGCGGAGTTGCTTGACCTACCCCAAGATGAGCCGTTGTGTGGGCAAGCCCTGACCAATGTTTGTTTGCCCCTAATGGGCAATGAGCCGGAATTGGCAGCAGTGCGTGATGGAAAAGTTCCCCGGTTTGGCATTGAGCAGATCAACATCCCCTTGCCTGATGGGACAATGCGCTATGTTTCGCTGGTGGTTTTGCCGCAGGGCGAGGGGATTATCGCTATCTTCACTGATGTGACTGCCCACAGCCTCCAGCAACAACAAATCCAACAGCAGCACCATGATCTTGCGCTTATGCATGAGCGATTGGAAGAGCAAAACCTGCAACTCCGCACCCTCAACAATGAACTAACCGAACTTACCCAACGCAAGTCGGATATGCTCGCCATTGCCACCCACGACCTACGCTCCCCTGCGTCAACGATATTGGGCTACGTTGGACTCCTATTTGAAGGCGAATTTGACCCCCTCACTGCCCAACAACAAGAAATCTTGGGTATTGTGCAACAAGAAGCCTCACGTACCCTCAGCCTTATCAAATCGCTGCTTGACCTGAAACGGCTAGAGTCGATTCATCTAACCAGCACTACGTCTATCAACCTTCATGATATGCTCCAACAAGTTACCCGATCATTCAGCAACCAAGCCCAACTTGCCGATATTACCCTGGTCTATGCCCCTGTTGATACCCAAGCCATGCTAGTGATGGGCGATAGTGAACTCTTGCAACAGGCAGTAGGAAACCTGGTGAGCAATGGGATCAAGTATGCAGGAGCCGGAAAAACTGTGACAGTGCGGCTCCAACACCTCACCACCCTGCCGACAATAGAGGGGATTACCCTTGATCCGTTGCGTCAGTGGGTTTCCATAGACGTTGTGGACAATGGACCAGGGTTGGCAGAGCAGGATGTCAAACGGGTATTTGACCCCTTCTTTCGGACGACCTCTGCCCGCAAAGGCGTTCGTCCCGGTAGTGGGTTGGGGTTGTCTATTGTCCAGCGGGCTATCCAGCAGCATGGTGGGGCGGTGACGGTGCAAAGTACGCTCGGCGAGGGAACCACGTTTACCCTCTTTCTCCCGCTTGAACGGGATTCAGCAAAGTGATACAATTATCATTGATGTGATACAATTGACGACACCAAATCAACCTGCCGCTACAACCATTTATGAGGGGTAGCGTTTTCCTTACAATGGAGCATAGCCCATGTCAGAGCTACGAGACAAACTTGTCTTAGTTGTGGATGATGAAGAACATATGATAAAGTTCATGCAAATGAACTTGGAGCTAGAAGGGTGCCGCGTTGTCAGTGCGGCTCGTGGACAGAAAGCCCTAGACCTTGCGCGTGAAAATATGCCCGATGTGGTGCTGTTGGACATTATGATGCCGGGTATGGATGGCTACGAGACGTTGCGCCGCTTGCGGGAGTTTTCGCAGGTGCCGGTGCTTATCTTGACTGCCAAAGATGCCGAAGATGATCGCATCCGTGGGCTCGAGCTTGGCGCAGATGACTACATTGGGAAACCCTTTAGCCATCGGGAACTGGTGAGCCGTATTCGGGCGGTGTTGCGCCGCCACTATACTGCCCCCCCCATTCCCCAAACGTTAGTAGAAATTGATGACCGTTTGGTCATAGACTTTGCTCGCCGTGAGGTGCTAGTGCATGGGGAACGGGTCAACCTGCGCCCTACCGAGTATCGGTTGCTCTACCACCTTGTCCAGAACGCTGGCTATGTACAAACACACGAAATGCTCCTAACAAAAGTGTGGGGACCAGAATACCGCGATGAGAATCACTATCTCCGTCTCTATATCACCTACCTGCGCCAGAAGATTGAACACGATCCTGCCAATCCAGAGTACATCCTAACCGAGCGCGGGGTTGGCTATCGCTTTGTAGACTTCACGGGCAACCGGTAAAATGGGGAATAGGAAAGACGGTGGCGACTTCCCCTTGCCCTTTATGAGAGCGGGGGCAGAGGGAAAGGGTCATAAAATGGTGTACCAATATGTCTCACATGCTCCTCATTGTTGCTAAAGCCCCCATAGCAGGACAGGCGAAAACACGCTTAGCAAAACACATCGGCTATGAAGCCGCAGCAGCCCTCTATCGCTGTTTCCTGCTAGACACGCTGGCTGCAGCCAAACAGGTACCGGGGGTAGAGGTAGCGTTGGCGTATGTCCCCACGCCCGGCGCAGAGGCTATACTGCGCCCACTGGCAGATGGGGTGCCGATGGTACCACAGCAAGGGGCAAACCTGGGCGAGAGGCTAGACCACCTCTTGACAACCTACCTACAACGTGGCTACACCGGGGCAGCAGTGCTGAGTAGCGATGTACCGCTTGTTGATCCGTTGGCACTAGCGGCAGGGTTTGCTGCGCTGGACAACGGCTATGATGTGGCGTTTGGTCCCTGTGATGATGGGGGCTACTACCTGCTCGCCTCCCGTAGCCCCTGCCCTATGCTGTTTGCTGGTATTGAGATGAGTACCCCCACCGTGGCAGCACAAACGCTGGCGGCAGCAGAGCGGGCGGGGTTGCGCGTGGCAATGCTCTCCCCCACCAGCGATATAGACCCCCCCGCCGATCTGGAGCGGTTACACGAGGTACTCGAGGCAGCGGGGGATGAGGTAGCGGTGCATACCCGTGGGTGGCTTGAGAGGCAAGGGGGAGCCGCCCCCTGCCGCGGTTCCCCTTCTCCCACGTTGTGGGGGCAGGGGGAGCGGGGAAGTTAGCCCGCTAATTTCCCGAAATAGGCTGATCTACCGGGACAGGCGGTGCGGGCATACCCGCTTGAATAATCTGCCCCCCGTTCACCAAATACAGCAGAGGTCTCCCCGTGCTATCATCTACCGCCATATCGGTCAACCGATTCAACTGGACATCACTGTCCCCACGCACCTTCATTTGTTGAATCACCGTCCCCGTCTCTTTGTCTAGCTGAATGACCCGCTCATTGAGCGTATCCAACAGGAAAACCCAGCCATTCTCCGGTCCGCCTGTCACCACCATACGAGTTATCGCCGTAATAGGGGGCGTAATATCGCCTGGGACAATTCGTCTTTCAAATGACCCCATATGAAACACGAGAATCTCCCCTTGGGGCAGCAAAAGATAGATTTTGCCGTCTATCTCCATATCTACTACCGAACTCAGGTCCATACTTTCTGCACTAGCCGCGTCTAGCCAGAGTTGTGGCACATCCCCGTAGCGTCCACTGGAAAATTTGATAACTTCGGATGGCTCCGCTCCCCACAGGTATAAATTCCCCTCGTAGGTCTCCAGGTCTATCCGCCCAAGTGGTGCCCATATCTCGCTTCCCCCCAAGCGGGTATAGTTCCATATCCCCTCGGAACGGAAATAGTACCCAAAGTTATTTGCCGTTTGGTCAATCGCCACCACATTGTCAATACGCCATGAAATCGCCTGGATAGAGCCGACCATGACGTTTTGCACCATATCATCAGGGCTAAGGAGTGGCTCTGGTACCCCCCCTTCTTGGGGGATACGATAGACCCGTGCTTTGTTTTTGTCGCCATCAAGCGCATAGATATAGCGCATCGCCTCGACAGTATACGGGTCGGTAATACTCGACGTCGGCGGTGGCACAACCACACTGTCAAAACGACCATTGGGAAGCAGTTGTTCTGCCAACACCACGGGATCATCAAAGAAGGTAAGTCGCTGAATATGGGCTAACCCGTGCTCATACTCCATCTCCACTTCTCGATACGGCAACCAAAGCACTGGGTTGGTGCTGGTAACGAGCAAACTGGAGCGTACTTGCTCAAGGGCTTGATTCGCATGCTCCAGTTTCGTCATAGCCGTTTCATGATCTGGAGCTTGCTCCATTTGAATCAAATACTGTCGCGCCTGCTCAATATATTCGAGGTTCTTTTGCTCATCACTCTGTCGTGAGAGATTTAAGCCATACAAAATGAGCACCGCCAAAAAGAGCATGAGTGCGACCAGTTGGAGCCAGGGGAAAGTTGGCTTATCCTCCTCCTCTGCCGCCCGCGAACGATAGGTTGTTGCCGGGCGTGGCGGCGAGATCGATGCCCGTGGGTTCTTGATAAATGCCACGAGCAACTCTAGCACAGAGAACACAGGGAGAATAATCCGCTCATACCAGGGCATATCAACCGCAGGACGCAGTTTGCGGCGTGGTTGATAGGGCGTGGGTTCGGGTGGTTTCGGGGGAAGATGCTGTACATCTAGCGCACTCTGGTTGACCAAGAACGTGTCATCATCATGTTCGCCTATATCTGCCGATGTACGAATAGGCGATAGTCCCTGTCCCTGCTGCTGTGCTGCTTCCTGTTCGCTGCGATGGTGGGCATACTGCTGCTCCAAACTCTCGCCCATATCCAACTCACGAATAGTCGGGTAGAGCATGCTTGGATGCTCTGGCGGCTCAGGATGAACGGTTGTCGGCTCTTCGCCATGCTGCCCTCCTGGTTGCTCCTGGTTGGTGGTGCCATTTGCCGCTTGCCCTTGCGTTACGGGGGTATTGGGGGCAGCGGTAGGTGAGGGAGGGTTGCCACCGGTCAATCGGGCTAATCGTGCTACCCATTGCCCTAGCGATAGGATATTCCATCCCGATGGTCTACCTGACGTATCAACCATCTTCTGTTCTTTTGCAGGTATTGGGACACACCGCACCAGCAACGCATGAGCATCTGCCAGATGCTGCTGTTCACACAGTACAGCGAGACCATCCATTGTCTGTTCAGTGTTCTCCTCGCGGAGCATGGTTTCTACCTGATGGGTCTGTAAGATATGGGCAATGTTGGTTGAACACAAGAGAAACGCATCATTTTGGCGCAGCAGACAGCGATACAGTTCTGGCTCAACAAACAGGCTAGAACCTAGCGCAACCCGCGATTTGATAAAGGGGGATGCACTGGTATGCCCCGGCTTCCATGCTGGATGCGCCGGCATAGCCCGCATAGCCCCGTCTGTCCAAACATACGCTTGTGCAGGGGAAACCTGCGCGAGGAAGAGATCATGTCCCTTGACCACAGCACATGTAATACCAACATAGGCGCGTTTATGCATTGCAGCAGAAAGATTATGCTGGTAAAGGGCTTTGTTGGCAGCATGGATAGCCGCTCGCAACGAAGATGTCACACTCAGCGAGGTATCTTCATAGAAGGTCTTGCGAACAACGCGGGTTGCCTGCTGACAGACATCATGTCCTTTGGTGAGATCTTCGTCATGTTCAACGAAAATATAGAGATTCCCCTTGCGTGCTTCTGTCGCAAAAGGGGTCTTGGCTTCGACAAGTGCCACGAGATTGGATGTATGGTATCGGTTATGGTTGTTCAAGCCAAGCTGTGACGCTTGGATATGGTATGCTGGCATGGCATGCTCTACTTTGTACTTTCATGGTACTGTTCGTTCCGGTTGGTTTGTTTTTTCAACCCTTATCTAGCATACCATAGCATACCATAGAATTGAGAAGTTGCTTGCAATAGCTCCTTCTTTCCCCAGGGCTACGTCAAAGTCGCACAATCAAAGAAATGTTGCTCTTCTTGCCCACCCGCTCCCCCCGCCCCCGCTCCCATCCCAGGGCGAGGGGGAGTTGCACATTGGGCGCACCGCCGTGTGCCCCTACGGATCGTTTTCTCCCGCGTCGTGGGACGCAGGGCAGGGGATGGGGGCTGCCCGGACTTTGACGTAGCCCTACAATTTCTTCCTATCACTTGGCAAACCACGGCAAACGGGGTACTATACCTAATACGACATTGTTTTGCCCAATATCCCACTGTAACATTCTTAGCAACTATTCGTTTATGTATATGCAGAATATGCCAGGGTATAAGCACTATTTCCCCCTATTACATTACGTTTCTCTTGGTTCCTATTCTCTGTATTTCCCCATGGTTATGGTTGGCAGAAACTCGGTGGTTTTCTAGTACTCCTGGAGGTTGAATTATGAGACGGCAACACCTGATACGACGAATCGTTTTGTTGATTTTGATTTGCACCCTTGCCATCCCCGTAGGACTGCTGCCCCAGTCGGGACAGCAACAGATTGTACAAGCACAACAAGCAGACACCCAGACAGAGACTGATACGGTGGTACTTTCTCAATTAGATGAGATTGAACCAAATGACTTTGAAGTTGGCAAAGAGACGGAAATCCAAAGTCTTGG
>CAZLKK010000182.1:811-8074 GCA_964559995.1 uncultured Chloroflexaceae bacterium | reverse complement strand
GGTGGTGCGCCCAATGTGGTGGCTCCCCCTTGCCCTGGGATGGGAGCAGGGGCAGGGGGAGCGGGTTGTTGTCAACGAGATGAGAGAAAAGAATCTGCCACACCATAAAATTGCCCCTTGACTTCCCCGCTTTTGTGTGATATATTGGGATCGCTATTATAAATTGGTCTATCACGAAAGTGACGAGAAAGTACGCTTATTCCTTATGCAATTCCGAAGCAACCAAATCTTTTTCTGGTTTTATTATTTCGCCAGCCATAAAAGAGCCTGGTTGCCTCCCGTTGCATAATTTTTCGTCTGTTTTTAGCTAAGAGAAGAATACCATAGGGCGTGGGGCAACAGGCTCCACGCCTTTTCTTATTGCAACAAAAAAAGGAGCTATCACAATGGAACACATCTGGTGTCGCGGGGTAAGAGGAGCTACCACGATTACGGAAAATACTCGTGAGGCAATATTAGAAGCTACGCATGAGTTGCTTGTCAAGATGACGGAAACCAATGGCATAAATCCAGCAGATATAGCTAGTGCTTTTTTTACCACAACACCAGATATAACCGCAGAGTTTCCTGCTGTCGCTGCTCGTCAACTTGGCTGGATGGACACCGCATTGTTGTGTGGTCATGAGATGCAAGTACCCGGCAGTTTGCCTCGATGTATCCGTGTGCTACTCCATTGGAATACTCCACGGAAAGCCAGCGAAATTGTACATATCTATCTTCGGGAGTCGCAGAGTTTGCGTCCCGAACATGCCCAGAAGGAGCAGGAAGTATGAGTGCCGTACCTGAAATGATTCAGCAGCAAGCCATACCGAAGCAAAAGCCAGCTGTACTTCAGCTGGTCCCAACCGTTCAATCGGCTACCAAATCAATACCAATAAAAGAGGAGGACAATTCTATGATCGTTGTCATGCGAAGTGATGCGACAGAGACCGATGTAGAGAGTGTGCTAGAGCGTCTAGCAGAATACAACCTCAAGGGGCATCTCTCAACCGGGGAAGAACGAACGATTATCGGCGTTGTTGGGGCAGCTATTCCCCCCACATTGCGCGAAGAAATTGAATACTTCACGGGCGTTTCGCAAGCGGTGCGCGTCACCAGACCCTACAAACTCACTGCCCGCGAATTTCACCCAAACGACACCATAGTCTCCGTTGCCGGTATCCCGGTAGGGGCAAACTCATGTATCGTTATTGCGGGGCCATGTGCTGTCGAGAGTGAAGAGCAAATTATGACTACCGCCCGTGCCGTACGTGATGCCGGCGCAACCATGTTGCGTGGGGGAGCTTTCAAACCCCGCTCCTCGCCCTACTCCTTCCGGGGGCTAGGGGAACTTGGGCTCCAACTGTTGGCACAAGCCCGTGAAGAAACTGGCTTGCCCATCGTCACAGAGGTGATGACCCCTGCCGATGTGGATATGGTCGCACGCTACGCAGATGTCCTCCAGATTGGCGCACGCAATATGCAAAACTACCAACTGCTTGAAGAGGCAGGACGCACCAACAAAACCGTTATGCTCAAGCGTGGACTGTCGGCAACGATTGAAGAATGGCTGCTGAGTGCCGAGTACATTGTGGCACAAGGCAATCCAAATGTTATCCTTTGTGAGCGGGGTATCCGCACCTTCGAGACTGCCACCCGCAACACCATGGACATGAACGCCATAGCCCTAGTCAAAAGACGCTCGCACCTGCCCGTGATAGCAGACCCAAGTCACGGAACTGGGAAATGGTATCTCGTTCAACCCCTCTCGCTTGCTGCCATTGCTGCTGGTGCAGATGGGGTCATGATTGAAGCCCATCCTGACCCAGACCGTGCCAAGAGTGACGGGAGCCAGTCGCTCACGTTGGAAAACTTCGCTGCGATGATGCCCAAGTTGCAAGCCCTAGCCACAGCAGTTGGTCGCAACATTGTGGAACCTGTTGCTGCTGCAGCTGCCGTAGCCGCAGGGTAGGTTCCCAAAATAGGGGGAGCAGGGGGAACACAACCCGCTCCCCGCTCCCCCTTGCCCCGCGTCCCACCGCGGGGAGAAGGGGGGGGCATCCTTCAGCAAGGAAGCATGCTCCCTTGCTATTCTTCTGCCACTGCCACCCCTAAAAAATATGCTATAATGCCCCTTACGCAATGCTTACCAAACGTATTTCTCCCTGCCCTGCCGCCAAGATGTCGGTAGTTTAGCTAGGTACCATGATTGTAACAAGAGAAAGGTCTTGTAATGAGACAGACAATTCGCGCTCCCTTCCGTTTGGTATGGCTTGCCATGCTGGTAGCCCCAGTGCTGCTTGTGGCGTATGCTATACCTACCGCACAACCAACAGTATCTGCTCCGCTCATCCATGCAGATGGGCAACACCTGGGGATTACCCTTGCAGCAGATGGTTCGCTCTCCCTCAACCCAACCGCGCAAACTCCCCCAACAGGTGAGGTAGGCTATGACCGCTACGGTATGTATATCTCGCCAAGTCAACCGTTGGATGCTCCATCTACTCGTGTAACCGTCTCGTATCAGGCAACAACCCCCGCTGGTAGTGCGTTGCGGATTGCGCTTCGGGGCAGCAGCGATGGTGAACGATGGACTTCTTGGCATACCGACCTGAGTAATGGGCAACCGGTGACGTTTGCCCAACCGGTGCGTCTTATACAGTATCGGGCAGTATTGCTGGCACCGGTGAGGTTGAGTCCGGTCTTGCATACCGTTGAGATGCAAGCCGACAAAGCCTCACCCACCTACCATACCTTCCAACATGAACCAAAGCAAGCGCAGGAGATAGTTGCCCCGACCTATCGCGTATATGCCACCCCACAAGGGATGGTCGGAAGCCGCACAGCAAATGGCTACGTCATTGAACCCAACGCATGGTTTGTCTCGCTTCCCTCCTGGCGGGCACTCTGTAGCCCCGGCGGATATGAGTATCAAGTTCGCATTACCTACGGTGACAGAAGCGTCGTGGTACCAGTATGGGACGTAGGCCCGTGGAATACCCGCGATGATTACTGGTCGGTACATCGGGAACAGTACCAAGACCTGCGCCGAGGGTGGCCCCAGGATCATGCAGCCTACTTTGAAAAATATCATGGGGGCTATGCTGAAAAGGGCTATGTCCGCTTTCCTACCGCAATGGATGTAGGAGATGGCGCGTGGCAAGCCTTGGGATTACCCGATGGCTGGTATGAAGTGGATGTTACCTTCCTCTGGCTTGAGGGCGACAGTGGGCTTCAGCTTCTCCGACAGCTTTTGACCCCAACGCCAGCGAGTTTGTCGTTAGCGAAACGTTCCACAATGGGTATGCCTTCCACGAAGTAGCCCTTATTACGTGGTACCACACACGGGGATGCGGCGAGGATAACCATGCCCTTTGGACTCTTACGACAGAAGACCCAAGCCAGTCGGAAAACTATGCTTTTTGGCAACCAGACCTGCCTTTTGAGGGGATGTATGATGTTTACGTGCATGTCCCGATATGCCCAACGAACTACCCCGTTACCCAAGCTGCCCGCTACCTTGTGCAGCATCGAGATGGCGCAGAGGAGATTGTCGTGAATCAGGCAACGCAAACTTCATGGGTGTTGCTTGGACGATTCCCCTTTGCCGCTGGTAATGAAGGGTTTGTCCATTTACGTGATGTGGCAGGTGACTCGATGCACACCCTATGGTATGACAATGTGAAGTGGGTACCCGTGCGCGACTAGCAGGGGCAAGGACTGACTGACATGCCCATATGCCCCTGCAATGGTGTTGGTAAGGCGTTGGAATCAAACAGGTTACTTACGCCTGCATCGCATAGAACACATAGCCATACTGGTCAGCATAGGTGCGGTAGAGATCAATTTCCCGTTGCTGGTTGTTCACGATTGCCAATCGTTCGGGATCATGGCGATATTTCTGCTGGAGGGGGGCAATCCTCGCTTCTATCAAGCTGTAGAAATCATCCCACCAGGCTGCCTGGGGCAGGGGAAAGTGTCCAAGACAGCGATAGCCTGCCTGTTCAATATGGTGAAGTTTCTCTGCTACGGAGTAGACCGCTATCTGCTCATCCTGCCAAAACTGCACCAGTTCAGGGGCAGGGTTGTCGGTAAACCACGCTAAATCAGAGAACACGAGGTAGCCTTGTGGCTTCAGGAGGGGCTTACACGTTGCCAACCCTTGCTCAAAGCCGAGGACATAGATTGCCCCTTCTGACCAGATAACATCAAAGGTGCCGGGGGCAAATGGCATAGCATCCATTGAGCCATTGATGGTCTCGATATGCTCGGTAAGATTCTCCCTAGCGGCATGGTGTTGTAACGTGTCAAGGTAGGGTTGATAGTTGTCTAGCGCAAGGACACGTCCCCTGCTGAGACGAGCAAGCTCTCGTACTTCCATGCCGCTTCCACAGCCAATCGTGAGCAACGTTGGCTGTGGAGCTACTGTCCCCAGGAGTTCCCATGCTTGGCGGGTGGCGGCATCGCTGCCTGGTCCCTGGCGGGGGAGTCCATCGAAGAGCTCATACAGTACTTCCATAGGTGTTGGTGTTTCCATAAACCTTTGTCTTTCCTCCTTTGCTGCCTTTGCTGGCACAGTACTTCCATAGGTGATGGTGATGGTGTTTCCATAAACTTTTGTCTTGCTTCCTTTACAGCCTTTTTTGCTGGCTACGTATCCTGCCTATGATTTAGATGCGACAACGATACGGTTTCTGCCGGTTTCTTTGGCTTGGTAGAGCGCATGGTCAGCGGCATTGACTAGCTGTTCCGCGTTGCTGCCGTGTAGGGGAAAGTTGGCAATCCCTGCGGATATAGTGATATGCCCAAGCATCTGCCCATTGTAACTCACATCTAGGCTTTCTATGCTCCTGCGTAACTCTTCGGCGCGTTTCTCGGCACTCTCCAACGTAGCCCCTGGCAAAATGAGGGTAAACTCCTCGCCACCAAAGCGGCAGGCTATATCTTCTACACGAATGGAGTCCTGGAGAAAAAGCGCGACTTCCTTTAAGACAACATCCCCTGCATCATGCCCATAGGTATCGTTGAATATCTTGAAGTGATCAACATCAAGCATCACCACACCGACAGATTGCTGATGACGGGCAGCTTTGTGCAGTTCGCGGTCTAGGCTATCATTCATATAGCGGCGGTTGTAGAGATTGGTTAGCGGGTCACGGATAGACTGATTGTAGAGCCGTTCACGCAGCAACAGGTTGGATATGGTGAGGGCAATGTGCTTGCTCATCATCACACAAAGCCATTCCAGCCGATCATACTCTTGGTTGTTTAGGGTATCTGCTGAACAGAGGTGTAATACGCCAAAGGTTTGGTCTTGGGTGACAATGGGGACACACAGGCAGGAGTTGGCGAAGGGAGAAGTATGGTGTTTGCACTGTTTTTCGGGCGGATAATCTTTGTACACAAAGACCCGCTTATTCTGTACCGCTTGGCATAGATGGGGGGGAAACGTTTGGTCAGATGGGGGAATAGTCCCCCATGTGGCGACAGTTTCTAGGTACGTTTGCTCTTGGTTGAACATGTAGAGTGCTCCAGACATCTCCTCAAACATCTGGACGGTAAAGCGAACAACTACCTGGTAGACCTCTTCAATGGTCAAACTACGCTGGAGAAACTCATCCATGCCATTGAGGAGCGTGGCATCTCTATTGTGCTGTTCTAGCTCATTGACCCAAAGTTTGAGCCGTTCATGGGCATGCAACAAGGCTTCCTCAGATTGGCGCAGGGCTTCCTCGGCGTGCTTGCGCTCGGTGATGTCGCGGGTGATGCCCTCTATGGCAACCGCGGAGCCGTCTGCCCCAAAAACCAACCAATGACGCTGCTCAACCCATATCTTGTGTCCATCTTTATGCACCAGGGGCAGAACGAGTGGCTCGTGGCGCGAGTTGGAGTTGGGGCTAACAGCATCAAACTGCGGGCGGCTCTCTGGGTGTAGCATCTTGAGGTCAAGATCGGGGTCGGCGTAATATTCCTCTTGGGTGTAGCCGGTGATGTGCTTCACTGAGGGGCTAATGTACTCATAGCGGCGTTCTGGCTTAATCTGATAGCGATAGATGATGTCTTGGGCATTCTCAGCCAGCAAACGGAAGCGTTCTTCACTTTTGCGGAGGGCTTCTTCTGTCTGTTTGCTCTCGGTAATATTCTGGGCAGCCCCATAGATACGAACAACCCGATTCTGTATCGAGTCTACAAAGGGTTGCCCGTGGCTTTCTATCCATTGTACTTCGCCGTGTCTGGTGATGATACGAAATCGTGCCCTATCGGTTTTGCCGGCAAGGAGGGTGGTATAGTGGTTCATAAAGGCTTCTATATCGTCAGGATGGATGATATGGGTGTTTTTGCTAAACGCTTGGATTTCATGGAGAGAATAGCCGATATTGCGAAAGAAGGCATCGGTAATCCAATCCAGCAAGATACGCCCATCAGGTTGGACGGTAAGGGAATACACATAATCGGAGACCAGTTCAGAGATGGTCCGGTAGCGTTCTTCGCTGAGGCGCATAGACTCTTCGGCTTCGATGCGCTCGGTTATATCCCGGTTGCTCACCCGACTGCCCAACCAGCGTCCATCGGCACTATAGACCGGCTGAAAGACGTGTCCAATCCAGCGTTCCTGCCCGCTGGCGGTGATGATACGAAAGGCAAATCCAAACCCATGACCAAATTCGTCACTCGTTTGGGTTTGCTCTTTGCGCTCATTGCGAAGGTGGGTGATGACATAGGCATAGTCATCTGGGTGGATAATCTGCTCCAGCAAATCGGGGTTGTGCTGAAACGCTTGGGGCTTGTAGCCGGTAATGCGCTCGCAGGATGGGGAGATATACATGTACGTGCCATCGGGACCAACCCAATATTCCCAGTTGTAGGTAAAATCGGCAAAGGTGCGAAACTTCTCTTCACTCTCGCGGAGTTTTTGCTCGGCAGCTTTGCGTTCGCTAATATCCAGTAAAGCCGCTTGCACAGCAGGTTTGCCACGAAATGTCGTTCGCATGGCGAAAAGTTCTAGCCAGCGAATGTCCTCATGGCGATGGATGAGGCGAAGTTCATAGCGGGGGGGCACCTCTTCCCCTACCATACGCCGGTGCAGGTTGTGCATCACAAAAGCGCGATCTTCGGGATGGATGAAGCCACTCATCTCTTTGAGCGACCAAGTGACAATTTCCTCAGCATCATATCCAATAAAACTCGCCATTGTGGAATTGACAAATACGACCTGCTGCCCTTGAAAGATGATCAAACCCTGAAGCGAGTGCTCAACAAGACTGTGATATACCTCGTTGCTTA
>CAZLKK010000182.1:0-788 GCA_964559995.1 uncultured Chloroflexaceae bacterium | reverse complement strand
GGGTTGACAGGCAGGCGTACGTAGCAAGGTTTTGTTCAAGCTCGGCTACCCGTTGACGCAAGGCTTGTAATTCAGCAGCTTGGCTTGTCTGGTTGCATAGGTGATTGTTCATGGTTGATGTTCCAGCACTTCATCTCATCTCTATCAATCCAACTATCACGTATTGAGCGTGTTCTCTTAATCTTCTAGGGGGTAAGAAACCTGACTGGTTCTTGAAAGTTCAAAGCTCCAGTCAGGTCTTGCTTTCTCGTTCTATGAACGCCGTATTGGTTGTGTTGGGTGTGGCAGACGTTTTTTCCTCGTCATAGCAATGTTGCCGAACAAAAATTTTGTCCCTTGCCTTCCCCCCCGCTCCCTTGCCCTTCCCCCACGACGTGGGAGAAGGGAGACCGGACGGCTCCCCCTCGTCCTCTGGGAGAAGGGGCAGGGGGGAGAGGGAAATAAAAAATTTGCCCGTTTGACCTACCCCTGAAAGTCCCCTTCTCCCGCATAGTAAAGGAAGGGGCTACTGGTACGTATATCAACGTAGGGTTTCCCACTCTCTGCATATACCGGGGGCGATGCAACATAGCCTTGCTCAATTGTCCTGCTTGTGCTGCTTCTCTGGTATCTAGCTCTTCCCTTTATCCTAGCGTATAGCGTAGCAAGTGTCAATATTTCTTTTGCACGAATACCAATTTGAGATCGATACACCTAGATACCGGGCAAGAGATTCCCGACAGCAACGCAGAGACGCAGAAACGCAGAGGAATCGGGCAAAATGGGGCTATGCGGTAGCATCTTGCCCG
>CAZLKK010000181.1:2578-8142 GCA_964559995.1 uncultured Chloroflexaceae bacterium | reverse complement strand
GCAGGGGGAGCGGGTCTTTGAAGCGCAAAGCGCAAAGCGCAAAACGTGGAGAGCCATTGCATGCAACAGCACGCCAACCTAGCCTACCCGGAAAAGCCCCTACTGTCCCCCAACCTCATTGCCTAGCAGCCCAAGTAATACATCATACGGCGGGGCATTTTCCGGGTGGTATTCAAAACGAGCACGTTAAAACCACTGCACCGTATACTCCTGCCCATCGCTCAACTCCTCCATCTGTGGCTCACTCAGCGGCAGCCCAAACAACGCCATATTCTCTTCCACACTATAGCCTGCCACCCCGTCAAGCTCCAAGCCGTGGGAACGCCAGTAGCTCAAGAACGGCTCACACAAGCTATGCTGAGTCTGCACAAAATACCGACACCCACTCGCCGCCTCTTGTACAACGGGAAAATCCTGCCAATCGCGCTGCTGCTGGTTGAGACGGTCTGCCCCAAGCCGCCCAAGCAACACATCATACGGGCGATTATTCTCTGGGTGCAACTCCAGCCGGTTGCGCTCAAAATGCTGTACCTGGAATGGCTGCCCCTCGATGAGCTCAGTTTGTTGGGGAGTAATGGGATACCCAAAGACTGGCAACCCCCCATT
Source organism: uncultured Chloroflexaceae bacterium (assembly GCA_964559995.1). Classification (GTDB taxonomy): domain Bacteria; phylum Chloroflexota; class Chloroflexia; order Chloroflexales; family Chloroflexaceae; genus JAAUSY01. Next base: position 7,536 of record CAZLKK010000181.1, on the reverse strand, counting down.
TGCACGCCAATACTCCAACAACCGACCACAGACCATATACCCCGTTTCGGGAAAGTTTTGACATGCATCGTCAGGGAGTGATGGCACCGTGGCATCAGTTGGAGTTGGGGTGGGAGCCATAGGGGTTGAACTATCCTGCCCAACATTCGCATGGAAATAGTCTCCATATTCACGGGTCAATCGCAGGTAGAGATCACCGTACTGCTCGCTCGGCTCAATATGGCTGCCCTCGAAAAACTCGTTGAAACTGGTAATGACCACTGCATCAGCAGCATACTTCACCGCATTTTCCCAAGTCGTGCGATAATATTCCCCCCCTTCACGGCTGCGTTGGTGTCCCGCACGAAACTTCATGTCATCATAGCCCGGCATAGCCGTAGCGATAAAGGGCGCACGTCCTGCCAACCGCCGATTGTAGGATGCCATAGCAACACCTGGCGCACTCTCCCAGGTGATGTCAAAGTAATAGAGCGTATCGTATACCCCCAAGAAAGAAAAATCATCTGTTCCCCCAAACCAAAACTGCTCATGGTTCGGGTCTGCCCGATTGCGTAGCTCCTGCCAGGTAGCTACCCCTCCAAGCGATGGGGGATAAAACCAAAACACGGTTGGTCTGCCCTGAAAATAAAAGTAATTGGACTGGCTCATAAAATCACGTTCTAGGACATCCAATGCAGCAACTAACGCATCTACACTTTGCAGCGAAGCCCAAGCCGATTGGTCTGGAATGATGGAAAACTCAAGATCGCTGCCCATTTCGCGTGCCATCTCCATAATCTGTCGGCAGCGTTTATTGAGCCGATCTTCATCTGGACCATACCACGTACAGATAAACGCATCAATGCCCGCTGCATCTGCCTGTTCAATGTGTCGTTGTAGGGTCTCTTCATCGCCGCCAGAGTAGAGCGGGTCTGGGAGATCGCTCATGCGTTCATAGCTCCAGTCGTTGATTTCCCACCACGGATAGTAAAACGCCAGGATAGGTCGGTTGGTATTGGCAAGCGTTGTTGGGGGCTTATGCCCCACAATCCCAACACCCCCAACGATGATGATCACGATAATGCCTATGGCAATCACTATTCTACTCACTTGTCGCATATGCTTGTGTCTCCTCTCGCGTATCTTCAAATGGGCTTTTTCCTCAGCTTTCGTTACCTTGCCATAACCTTAATGGCATGGGGTTATTGCTACAAATCATACCACATGCATGGCAAATTGTGGTAGTATGGGAAGAGCAGCACTTCTCACAAAGTATGATGCTCGTAGGGGTCAGGAACATAACTACTATGCTGATCGTGCGACCTACAAATTTGGGAATTGGGATAGATGATAACGGCTATACGAAATATCTGTAGTACGCTATGTCCAAAACAGTGCTTGACCATTTCTTATGAACGGTGAACAGAACTCCCAACAAAATACCCTAATGCTTGCTCAAGAGAACAAGCTTCTTCGTCAACGTATCCAAGAGCTAGAGCAACATATCAGTGATACGACCTTATCCTTACCTTTGCTGCAACAACCAAGCAGCCTATGGTATCAACTTGCCCAAAATCTTGACGACATGATCTGGGTAAGGGAACAGGACATCATACAATGGATTAGTCCATCCTATGAAAGCGTTGCCCGATACAGTGCTGCTTTGTGCTACTTCACGCGGGGGGATATAACATCCCTGCTGCACCCCGATGATAGGGCGCGGGTTATCGCAAAGGTTGCTACCTTCTTCCCCGGCTTGCCCCCAGTTGAGCTCACGTATCGCATTAGGCAGGCGCACAATACCCTATGCTGGATACGGGAGCGGCTGTTTTGGGCAGAATTGACGCACTCCTCGACTAAGCTGCTGGTGGGTGTTGTGCGCGACATCACCGCCACCAAAGGGCAGCAGATACAGACTACCGTATCGCTCGATGCAACCCTGTACCAAGCTATTGTCGAAACACAAATCGAGATGATTTGTCGCTTTTTGCCAGATGGTACGCTTACCTTTGTCAACCAAGCCTACTGTACCTTCTTGCAACAACCCAAAGAAGCTCTCATAGGGGCAAACTTCTTTTCGTTTATTCCAGAACATCAGCATAACCAAATCAAACGATGCATTTCCCTGCTCAACCCAAACCACACAACCCAAATTTGTGAGCATCAGGTGTTTTTACCCAATGTTCCGATTACGTGGAAACAATGGACCAACCAAGCGTTCTTTTCTCCCCAGGGTCAATTGTTGGAAATACAGGCGGTAGGTCGAGATGTCACCGCCCACAAACAAATAGAAGCTGCCCTCCGTCAGGCACATGATGAGCTTGATATGCATGTCCAGCGGCGTACAGCGGAATTATTCGAGACCAACAAAGCCTTTCAAGAAGAAATCATGGAACGCAAGCGGGCAGAGGAATCGCTACGCGAGAGTGAAGAACGGTACCGAACGCTCGTAGAAACCTTGCCTGGTGCGCTGTTGCTCACCAGTTTGGATGGCATCATCCATTTTTGCAATCGGCAGGCAGCCCTACTCTTTGGCTACAACAGCGTTGAAGAACTCTATGGCAAGCATGGCTCTGAACTGATAGCCCAAGAACCCTACACCGATCACCTAGAATATGTCCAACACATCATTGAATCGGGAAAACTCAAGAACATTGAGTATGTCATGCGAAAACGGGATGGAATGACCTTCCCCGCAGAGGTCAATAGCTCCCTGATTACCGATAGCCAGGGGTATTCAACTGCGCTCATCATCGTAGTACAAGACATCTCAGAGCGCAAGGAATCTGAGCAAGCTATTGTGTCCGCCTATCAAAATCTCTCCGATTTGACAAGTCATGTTACCAGGAACCGAAATTTGCTGCATGCCATTGTAGATGGGCTAGAAGATGGCTTGCTCCTCTTGGACAAAAAGGGCTATGTCCAAACGGTTAATCGGGCTTTGGCAACCTTGCTAGGCACAACGATAGAAGCCCTCATTGGGCAAAAGTGGGCAACCGTCTACCCCCGGATTTCCCCGGAGTTTCCCGGCGATTTTGCCCTCACGTCACTGGCAATGCTGCCCGATAACCAACCCCACAGTCACTCTATGCACCATCGCTACAAAGATCAAGACGGCAATACCCACATACTCAACTTGCATGCAATAGCCTTGCAAGATATGCGTCACGCAGTTGAGCAAGTCATTTTTCACGTTGTAGATGTGACAGAATACGTGAAACTCCAGACGCAGGTTATGGAAAATGATCGGTTTGCTACTAGCGGGAGACTAGCTGCCAGCGTTGCCCACGAGGTGAATACCCCCCTTCAATCCTTGCAATTGTTTGTTGAATTAGCCCAAGTTTCCCCAGAGGAGAAGCGAAATACCTTTCTCTCCTATGTGCAAGAGGAAATCCAGCGAATAGGGCATATTGTCCACAACCTGCTAGAACTCTATCGCCCCGGTGCTGTTGCCTACGGTCCGCTTGTGATAAGCACATTAATAGAACGTCTTTTGCTGCTGGTCGGCAAACAGCTTATGGACCAGCGTATTATGGTTGTGCGTGATCTCGCCGAAGATCTGCCGTTGGTGTGGGGACGTGCGGATGAGTTTATGCAAGTCTTGCTTAATTTGCTGGTCAATGCCCTAGACGCAATGCCTGATGGGGGGACGCTAACCATACGCACCCGGTGCATGGCAAGAGAAGCGTTGTCTTTCCTTGCTCTCCCTCCTGCTCCCCTTGAACCCATAGAAGGGCAAGAAGGAACAGACTCTCTTTTCCAGGATGAAGGGCAAGAGATGGAAAACAACTTCAAGCCAGAGGAATTTTCCCCTCCCCCTGCAAACGAAATCGCAAATTATGTTACGATAGCAATAGCAGATAATGGGTGTGGTATTAACCCAGATATACAGGAACGAATTTTTGATGCGTTTATGACGACTAAAGAACAAGGTACAGGTCTAGGACTTGCTATTAGCAAACAGTTCATTGAGCGTTTTGGAGGGACAATTACGGTACAGAGTGCTATCCAACAAGGGAGCACCTTTACCATTACCCTACCGGTCCGCACACCTGAGTCTACCTTGCCAGAAACGGAAGGAGAAATAGTATGAGTTATCACATCCTTGTCGTTGAAGACGATGTAATGATGTGTTTAGCATTAGCTACGTGGCTAGAACATGCCGGGTATCGTGTTACCCAAGCCCACAATGGCACAGTAGCCCTAGATTTGCTCCGTCAGGAGCAGTTCGATGTAGTGCTCTCAGACATTGTTTTGGGCGATGCCAATGGGCTTGACGTGTTGCAAGAAGCGAAACAACAACCAAGCCAACCAGAGGTTATCTTGTTGACAGGGCATGCTTCAGTAGATAGTTCGGTTGCCGCCCTGCGTCAAGGGGCATTTGACTATTTGATTAAGCCGTGTACGTCTGACGAAATATTGGGGACGATGAAAAAAGCTGTTGATCGCCATCTCTCTGAAATGCGACTGCGGGAGGCAGCAAAAACGATGTTGACAGCGTTTTCTAATCATCTGGACAACATTCCTATACCAGAAGGATTGCTTCAAGATACCCCAGAGGAACCAACTGTTGCCCCCATCCCGCCGATCTCGGAAACACTCATTGTTGGGGAGTTGTCTATTGGGAAAACTCGCCATGAAGTCACGTTTCAAGGGGAATCGATCCACGTAACCCCGATTGAATTTGCCTTTTTACGGTACCTTGCAGAACGGGTGGGACAGGTATGCTTTTGCTATGACATAGTGCTCTATACCCACGGGTTTGATACGACAGATGCAGATGCACAAACGATGTTGCGCTCCCACGTTCGCAACTTGCGAAAGAAAATCGACTCTGCCTATATCGTGAATGATCGCGGTATTGGCTACAAATTGATTGACCCTGCTGAAGCATTTGAGGATGAGGATGAGGATGAGGAGGAACAGAGGGACACGGCTATCGGCGATATTGCAGCTGCTGATGCGGATACTGCTGATAC
>CAZLKK010000181.1:0-2568 GCA_964559995.1 uncultured Chloroflexaceae bacterium | reverse complement strand
TTGTCTGCTACTCTTACTAGAGATTATAGAACTACGGTTGATACGGATACTGCTGATACGGTTGTATAAGTACTCGTATGTGGTATCTGGTTAGCGCATACGAGCATGGTAAAGGATAGAGTAAGGATGCATAAGAGTATCAAAAGATTAGAGGAATTGAAGGTAAAACTGGTTACTGCCACTGATTTCTTTGAAGTATTCAACTACTTCTTTGACCACTTTGGCGAGAACGAAGATTTTATGGATAGGGGAGTTCGAAAGCATAATGACTATATCCAACAAGTGCTTGTCGCAAGTGCTCAACAGGTGCTCAAAACATCCAAAGTCGTTACGCACCATCCACTGATGATCTACGTCAAGGAACAGCGGTTTTATCACGGGGCTATTTGGTTTAACCAAATATTGGCAAACTTTTTTTACTTTGAGGATATTAACGCTGGATTGATGGCTCTTGCCCAAGTGACTGGCAGTAGCGAGACAGCGGTTATTCGCTTTTCCCTTGATGAGATTGGCAAAAAACGCGAGCCATCACGAAACTAACGCTCCCGGTGTTTTGCTTGAACATAGCCAGCATACCGGGACATTCCGGGCAAGGTTTAACCATAGATGCGGATGCACACAGATACCGGGCAAGATTTTCGGGCAAGATGCTACCGTATAGTCCGTTGTTGTCCGAATCTCTGCGTCTCTGCGGTTCTGCGTTTCTGTCGAGAATCTCTTGCCCGGCATCTAGGTCTATCTAGGTCTATCTATGGTTCCATTCTGCCCGGAATCCCTGTAACCTACCCCTACCCCCCCCCGCCCGGTGAGACGTTGCATGCAACGTCTCTACAACCTGACCTACCCCTGAAAGGGCGGGGGGAAATAACCAGGGGGGCTAGGGACAGGAAACCCTGTCCTAGCCCCCCACAATTTAGCTATATGGATGATCCAATGATGATCCGTGCCTAGCTTCCCCTAGCACGTACTGCTAGCTGGCAATGGCATACACCGGGACCGTGGCAATATCCAACGGACGCTCGTTGTAGCTCTCATAGTCTGGGTTCGCCCGCTCGTATGCATCCGAGAGCAGCGGTGACGAAATGATATAGTCTGCCGTGCTACGATTGCACGCCACGGGGATATTCCACACCACAGCAAGCCGCAATAGGGCTTTCACATCCGGGTCGTGTGGCTGTGGCTCTAGTGGGTCCCAGAAGAAAATAAGCATATCTATACTCCCTTCGGCTATCTTGGACCCTATCTGCTGGTCGCCACCAAGAGGTCCACTCTTAAAGCAGGTAATCGGCGTGGCAAGTTCCTCTTCAAGTAGTTTGCCTGTCGTTCCCGTGGCACAGAGTTCGTGTTGTGCGAGCAGGTCTCGGTTGTACTTTGCCCATTCCAGCAAACTTTGCTTCTTGTTATCGTGGGCAACAAGTGCTATACGTTTTCGCGTGATTGTTGTAACCGTTGATGTGATCATATCTGAATTGGTTGTTACTATGTCAATCATATAAGGCTACCTCCTGTTGTTGATAGAGGCTCACCGTTGCCCAGGGCAACAGCGAGCACGACGTTAGGGCGAGGATAATCTCCCCACCAATGCTCCACGTTCATGCTTACTGCCCCGTGTACGCTATTTTGGCACACAACATCCCTACAAAGAGCGCGTATCCCATTCCACCAATGGGTTATGGGATTACGGGTTCTTCTACAGGTGTTCCCCTTGTCGGGGTAGGCAGTATGGTTCAACGAAACATGCGGTGGTGGGCAGGACAACCACGTTTTTCATGCATACGTTGAACGATCCAGCACATACTCTGTGTGCTAGTAACTGCATACAAACTATCAGGCTACTTTGCCAGGGAAAACGGACACAAAGACTGCGAGAGGTTGCAGTCTCTTCTGCTATTGGTATACTGTTGGGTTGGCGTTCTTTGCCATCCCGCCAGCAGGAGAAGCTAGGCTGATTTGCGATAATGAACCCAGGGGTTTCACTATGCAATAGATATTGTAGAGCACTTTTGCCGGTTGTCAAGGGGGCATTTGTACCTATCCCTTGCTATGTTCTTGCGCCAGCGCAATTGCAATACCTACCGGTGCTCACCATACCTCAACTACGTAGTATACCAACGTGAGTTACAACGATGGGGGGAAAGTAACCAGGTAACATTCTAACGGCGTAGGCAGACTGGCTTATTGCTGCTTACGGCGATTTGCGATCATACCGAAGATTAGCCCCAAGAGCATACCAATCATCATACCTACAGGGATGTTTCCCAAGAGTATCCCCAAGGTTAAGCCAAACATTCCGCCATACATCATCGAGGCTGCCATACGGGTTTTTGTATCTTGTGGTGCAGACATAGGTATTCCTCCTTGCGCTATAGAATCAACACGTCATAATAATCGGGTGTTTATCCTCAAGTATAGCGCGTATATCAACACTCTGTACCAATCACGCAGGGAGGAGGAAGACTAGCCAAGTGGAGAGGTTACTAGCTTACCAAATGAATACAGCCTATCAGTTCAGTCTATCAATCGCCATACGGGTATGTTGTTTGGGCTTCAATCAGGGCAACCTCTTCA
>CAZLKK010000180.1:0-8191 GCA_964559995.1 uncultured Chloroflexaceae bacterium | reverse complement strand
GTTATGTTTAGTAACAATCGCCCAAAAAGACGACAAAAACTCCCCCTTGACAACCATTACCGTATCTAGCCCCGCGTCCCACGACGTGGGAGAAAACGATCCGTAGGGGCGCACGGTGGTGCGCCCAATGTGGCGGCTCCCCCTTGCCCTGGGATGGGATCGGTGGCAAGGGGAGAGCGGGTGTATAAAGCACAAGGTGAGCTTTGCCCGGCTGCCTTGCCCCTGAACGTGATAGTCTGGCAACATGGTACAATGAACGATGAGAGAAACCTACGTGGAAAGGAACCGCTATGCGACTAGGGGTAATGAACGACCCACGACTTAACGTTTGTGATGAAGCCCAATGGACTGCCGACAACGGCTTTGATTTTCTTGACCTGACGATAGAGGGTCCAGGGGCATCACTCGACAAGATAGACGCTGCCGCTTTGAAGACCATCTTGGACGACAACGGGCTAGGGGTAATAGGGCATACCGCTTGGTATTTGCCCTTTGGCTCACCCGAACCCCGCCTGCGCCAAACCGCCATAGCGTGTGTCGCTGAAACGTTTGACCTGTTTACCATGCTTGGGGCAAAATGGGTGAATGTCCATACCGATGCCAAAGGGTTTCACCTGTTTGACTACAAGGATACGCTACGCTGGAATGGGGAAAGTTTTGCTGCGCTTGCCGAACTCGCCGCGCCCTATGGTCTTGGTATCATGATTGAGCATACCCCTTCCCCTGACATCAAAATAGCTGAACTTCGTAGTATGATAAACGCAGATGCACGGCTTGGTTTTCACCTTGACGTAGGGCATGCCTATGTGGGCAGCAACAAGTTTGATGGTCTGCTGAAAGCCTTTGGCACCCGCCTAGTGCATGTCCATATGAGCGACAACCGCGGACGCTCTGATGATCATATCCCGCTTGGGGCAGGACGCATAGATTGGCAGTATGTTATTCAAGAGATCAAAACATTGGGCTATGATGATACAATAACGCTTGAGGTGTTTAGTTCAGACCGTGATTATGTGCTGTTGAGTGCTCAGAAGGTGCGCCAGTGGTGGGGAGCATAGGTGAAGCACACAGCGCAAAGCGCAAAGCACACATGGTACCCCCGCTCCCCCAGCCCCCGCTCCCATTTTAGGGCTAGGGGGAGCCAAACAACCCCTTCCCCACGCGGTAGGGGAAGGGACAGGGGATGGGGGCTGCCCGGAGAGGGCAGGGGACTGAACGAAGAGACCGAATAATAATAGCTTAAGTGTTAAGCGAGAGGAAAGAGACCCAAAACAATGACCACAACAAGCAAACCCCGCATCCTAACGGGGGATCGTCCTACAGGCAAACTGCACTTGGGACACTACGTTGGAACACTGCAAAACCGAGTCCAGTTGCAAGATCAGTATGATTGCTTTTTTCTGGTAGCCGATCTGCATATGCTGACCACGCGCATAGAGCGCGAGCAGTTGCAGGAGACGATGCAAAACATCCACGATGTCGTGCTGGACAACCTCAGCGTGGGGATAGACCCGGAGCGTAGTAGCTATGTGCTGCAATCGCAGGTGCCGCAGATTTCTGAGATAACGCTGATCTTCTCCAACCTCGTGACCGTGCCGCGCCTGCAGCGTGTCCCCACGCTCAAAGATGTGATGCGCGACCTGGAGATTGAACAACCCTCGATGGGCTTACTCAACTATCCCGTCTTGCAAGCCGCCGACATCCTGTGTGTACGGGCGAATCTTGTGCCAGTGGGCAAAGACCAAGCCTCTCACCTAGAAGTTACCCGCGAACTCGCCCGCCGCTTCAACATGCTGTATGGCGAAGATACGCTCCCAGAGCCAGATACGCTGGTTGGCGATGTGCCAACGCTCATTGGCATAGATGGGCAGGCAAAGGCGAGCAAGAGCTTGGGCAACGCTATTTTCCTGAGCGATGATGCCAAGACTGTCGAGACGAAGGTGCGGGGCATGTACACCGACCCCAATCGGGTGCGAGCAGACATCCCCGGCAAGGTAGAAGGCAACCCGGTATTTATCTACCACGATGGTTTCAACGACAACACCGATGAGGTAAACGACCTGAAAGAACGCTACCAGCAGGGCAATGTGGGAGACGTAGAGGTCAAGCGCAAGTTGGCAGCGGCGATTAACCGCTTCCTAGACCCTATCCGTGAGCGGCGAGCAGCATTGGAAGCTCAACCGCGGGTAGTAGAGGAAATCCTAGCGGCAGGCACCGAACGCGCCCGTAAGGAAGCCGCCGAGACGCTCTATCGCATGAAAGAGGCAATGGGTATAGCATGGAAAGGCTAACCGAGTGTATTATCCAAATCTTGATACCATACGCACCCTCAAAGACCAGGGCAATCTCTGCCCCATCTACCGCGAGATTATGGCAGACCTGGAAACCCCGGTATCTGTCTATCTCAAGATAGCCCGTGGGCAGTATAGCTTTTTGTTGGAGAGTATCGAAGGGGGACAGAACATTGCCCGCTACTCCTTCATTGGCAGCGATCCTTACCTCGTGCTGCATATGCACGAGGGTGAGGCGCAAGCGGTGCAGCATGGCTACAAACAGACGCTCCCCTACGATGATCCGCTGGTCGTACTGAATAGCTACCTCCAGTCGTATAATCCCGTGCGGTTGCCAGACCTGCCGCGCTTTGTTGGCGGGGCGGTGGGTTATCTTGGCTACGAGAATATCTGCTACTTTGAGCCGCGCTTGCGAGCGCACTATCCAACGGCAAAGGACTATGCGATGTCTGAGGCTCTTTGGATGTTTGTAGATACGCTTATCGTCTTTGACCATTTGCGCCGGCGCATCCAGGTACTCTCGCACGTTCACCTCGATGCCGATGACCTCGAGGCAGAATATATCCGGGCGGTTGAGCGCATAGAGACGCTCATTGCCCGCTTGCACCAGCCGGTGCCGTCTGGCTCTGACCTCACCGGCAAGGCAACAATAAACCCACCTGCTGCCCCCGAAGCTACATCCAACACGACTCAGGAACAGTATGCTGCCAATGTGGAACGGGCAAAGCAATACATCGTTGCCGGCGATATTTTCCAGGTTGTGCCTTCGCAACGGTTTAGCAAGCCAACCAAAGCAAAACCCTTTACCATCTATCGCGCCCTCCGCACGGTGAATCCCTCACCCTACATGTTCTACCTACACACCAATGAGGGCGACCTTGTGGGGGCATCACCAGAGATGCTGGTGCGCGTGGAGGATGGCATCATCACCACCCACCCGATAGCCGGTACCCGCTGGCGAGGAAGTACCCCACAGGAGGACAACGCGCTGGCAGAAGAATTGCTGGCAGATGAGAAGGAGCGTGCCGAGCACCTGATGCTGGTTGACCTGGGGCGCAACGACATTGGGCGGGTAAGCGAACCGGGGACGGTAGAAGTGCCGGCGTTTATGTTTGTCGAGCGATATAGCCATGTGATGCACATTGTCTCACACGTCACCGGCAAGCTACGCGGCGATATGAGTGGGCTAGATGCGCTACGAGCATGCTTCCCGGCGGGGACAGTCAGCGGTGCGCCAAAGATACGCGCTATGGAGATCATCAGTGAGCTAGAAGGCAGCCATCGCGGAGTCTATGCCGGCTGTGTGGGACACGTTGGCTTCAACGGCGACCTGGATACCTGTATCAGTTTGCGAACAATGGTCGTGAAAGATGGCATTGCCTATGTGCAGGCAGGTGGCGGCGTAGTGTATGATAGTGTCTCTGCTGATGAATACCAGGAAAGCCGAAACAAAGCGGCGGCGTTGTTACGTGCTATAGAAATAGCCGATCAGTTGGAAGGGCAAGTGTAAGCAGAAAGGCAGCATGTTCTATGGACATGTCTCCCGGTACCCTCGTACAAAATCGCTATCGGCTCGTGCGCCTAATTGGGCAGGGCAAGATGGGGGCGGTGTATGAAGCCTTTGATGAACACCTTGCCCAGACGATTGCCCTCAAACAGACGCTCACGAGTGGAGAATCCTTTAGCAAAGCGTTTGAAGGTGAGGCGAAGATGCTCGCCGGCTTGCGCCATCCCGTGTTGCCCATCGTCATAGACCATTTCACCAACGATCTTGGGCAGTTTATGGTGATGGACTACATCCCTGGCAAAGACCTGGGCGACCTGATGCGCCAACGGGATGAGCCGTTTTCGGTGCAAGCAGTGCTCAAATGGGCAGACCAAATCTTGCACGCGCTGGAATATCTGCACCGGCAACAACCGCCGATTATTCACCGCGACATCAAGCCACAAAACCTCAAGCTCACCGCCGAGGGACAGATTATCCTGCTGGACTTTGGTTTGGCAAAGGGGAGAACCACGCTAGAACGGCGTGATTATCAGCTCCCCCGTGCGCGAAAACTGCTCTCACAGGTCGCAGAAGGGGATGAACAGGAGGAACTCGAAGCGGCAACAGATATGTTTGGCTTCACCCGCCAGTATGCCCCGTTGGAGCAGATACAGGGGACGGGAACAGACCCCCGCAGCGATATTTACGCCCTCTCTGCCACGCTCTACCACCTGCTCACCGGTGCGCCGCCTGTGGAAGCGTTGAAGCGGCTCCAAGCCTGTGGCTACGACAACTATTCCCACTACGAAGCCGGGTTGGAGAAGTTTCGCCGCTTGCTAGAGGAGCTAGAAGACCAATCCCTCATCCCCGAAGAGTTGGCAGCCTATAAGCAGCAGTTGCAGGAGAACATTGAACTAGCACGGCTATATGGTGATAACCCCACCAGTCAAGCGGAACGCTCCGACATCATAGAACAGCTGGACACCATAGCCCGGTCTACGGTGGGCTATTCCTTCAATCGGTTGTGTCGCATAGACTTCACCCCTGATGTGTTGGAGTATGACCCCATCTATCCCCTAGACGACATGAACCCCAAAGTCCCTGTGGTTATCAGTGAGTTCATCCACCGCGGACTCTCGCTCAACCTGAGCCAGCGTCCATCCTCGGCGGCGGCTATGCGTACCGAGCTACAAGCGGCACAGCAGACGCTTGTCCAACAACCTGCCAGTGAGGGGGCGCAGGATGACCGCTATAGCAGTAGTCATGATACCTTCTTGCCCCCCCACCCAGAGCACTCCACTGATACGCTTACGTTGGAAGATCAGCAGGGGCAGCGGCGCAAGTCGGAGAAAATCCTCGTGGGTATCATTGTCGCTATCTTGATCACGCAGGTTATTCTCGTCGCGTTTAATCATAGCTCCCCTGCGACAGGTTCGGGGAGTATGCCAGCAGTGCAATCTGGCACCCCCATGCCTGCGGCATTGATAGCTATTGACCAACACAATGCTGCCCAGGTATCGCAGCTTGCTACATGGACAGGACACACCGAGGATGTGCAGAGTGTGGCGTTTTCGCCAGACGGTGAGATGCTGGCTTCCGGTTCGGCAGACAACAGCATCCACCTGTGGCATGTACGGGATGGCACGATTGCCCAAGTGTTGCGTGGGCATACCGACAATGTGACCAGTGTCGCCTTCTCGCCCGATGGTCAGGTGTTGGCTTCTGGCTCCGATGATGATACTGTTATGCTGTGGGAATGGCAAAATGGCTCGCACATCCGCACGTTGCGCGACCACACCGATAACGTGACCAGTGTCGCCTTTTCGCCCGATGGGACGCTGCTTGCCACGGCATCGGCGGACAACACAGCGCGGGTGTGGCAGGTACGCGATGGCTCACTGGTACGTACTCTGACTGATCACACCGGCACCATAATGAGTGTAGCGTTCTCACCCGATGGGACGCTGCTTGCCACCGGGTCAACAGACAACACGGCGCGGGTGTGGAGTGTGCGCGATGGTTCGCTCATCCGTACCCTGTCTGACCATACGGATGATGTCCAGTATGTGGCGTTTTCTGCTAGTGGCACGTTGCTTGCCACGGGGTCGGCAGACAATACGGCGCGGGTGTGGAGTGTGCGCGATGGCTCGCTGCTCCATACGCTAGAAAATCACAACGGCAAGGTCAACAGCATATCCTTCCTAGCCGATGACCTCATCATCACCGGCGCATCGGATGACACCCTGCGTATTTGGCTAGTGCGCGATGGCTCGCTGGTTGCAACCCTAACGGGGCATACGGGTGAGGTGCGGGGGGTAGCGGTGGCTGCCAATAAACAGTTGATAGCCACAGCATCAGAGGACAATAGCCTACGGTTATGGGGAATACCCGCCGGGGATGGGATACGGCGCAAGCGGGGGAGATTTGCGCTTGCGGGAGGAGTGCCCACAGGGATAGGATAGGGGGGAAATGACTCACCGGTCAGCCGCCCCCATCCCCATCCCCTAAAAGTCCCCCCTACGGGGTAGATGTCCCACTCGCCACCAATATCGCTTGGCTCCATGCCCGTTCCAGTCCCCAACGTGTTTGGGGAGTAGTGTAGAGCAGAGCAAAGACCGTCTCTTGTCCCCGTTGGACAACCCGCATTGCCCCCACTATCTCTGTCCCATCCGGCGATGTGCCAACAAACGTATGGTAGACACTGCTGTCTGGTAAGGTACGGGCTTCATTTTCTAGCTCCACCTGCCCAACGTGTTCGGCAAAAACCTCTGTTACGCCGATTTGCGTGAGGTCGGCGGTACGGGTTTGGATGAGCGTTGTATGCAGGTAACTCGCACCGTCCGGCGATTGATAGGTTGCAATAGACGCTTTGGTTAGCAAGGGGAGCCAATCGGCAGGGTAGACCACCGCGTAGCCCTGGGGATTCATCTCGGTGCGTGGTGGGGGAGGCAGCCATGCCAGCGGTGAGGCATAATCTACCTGCGTTACCAATGGCTTAGATGGCGGTTGCTCACCCGGCTGCCACTGCCAAAGTGTCGCGGTGGACTCCTGTTCAAATATTGGTTCCATCTCTGCCGCCCCCGGCTGCCACTCGGCAGGCAAAGCCACGGCTAAAGACTGTCCATCTGGCGACCATGCTGCCCCAACTGCTCGCGGGAGATTTGCCATACTGCTGGCAACGGTAGCTACTTCCCCTTCAGGAAGGTAGATTGTCCCCGCTTTGTCCAACGTAGCAACTTGGAGTCGCCACATTTCGTAGCCACGAACTCCCCGCGCATTCATCGGGTCGTAGGAGAGAATCGCAACATGCTCACCATCGGGTGAAGGCATAGCAGGCAAAAGCCACCCTGCACCCTGTGCAGCCAATTCGCCATTTCCCGCATAGGAGTTGGCTAGTTCGGTATAGTTTATATCTACAAGGGCTTGATAACCGATGTACCGATGGTACAGCAATTCGGCACTGTCCGCCGACCACACTGGCGCATAGACGAGCCGTCCAGTGTCGGTATCAGCACCATTGGCAGTAGCAAATGCCCAACCATTCTTGCCCTGCCGATTGACCAACCGAATAGTGTTTTCTACCACATTGAAGGGAACAGATTGTTGGGCTACCTGTTCTTGCGCTTGCGGAGGGGTCGCAAACCCAATGCGTAGCCCATCACGCGAAAATGCCGCATCGCAGCCATCCGCAAGCGGGGAAACCTGCCCGCTAGGAAGGTCTAGGGTATGGATTTCACTGTCAGCACACCACCGTGCCCATGTTTGCCATTCGGGGGGATAGGGAAGCGCAGCAGAGGATGAGTCATAAATAAGCGTTAGCCCATCTGGTGCCCATGAGAGGCTCCGTTCGTTGCGAGCATCGCGGGTCATCTGGCGCAACTCTCTGCCATCACGCTGCACAAGCCAAATGTCCGTAGTGTCGCCTTGCGCCCGGACCAGTGCCAGCAATCGCCCATCTGGGGTGGCAGCAAAGGAGCGTACCTGTGGGGCAATCTGGCGTTCTTGCTGCTGTTGGACATCATACGCCATCAGGTTGCCCTCGCGCAGGAACAGGAGCTCGCTGCCAATACTGCTACTAACAGGTGTTGTTGGTGTGGTCGTCATAGTCATAGTCGTAATCGTGGTCGTGGTCGTGGTCGTGATAGGTATTGTTGTAATCGTGGGTATTGTTGTAGTCTCAAAGCACCCTTCATCCTCTGGCTTACACACCGGCGGGGCTTCACTTGCGCTAGTCTGGGCTATTCGCATGGTCGGGGTAAACGCCCCCCCTGTAGATGTCATAGCTGATAACGTGCTCGTAGTCTCCAACGTTGCTTGTGGGGTAGTCGTTGGGGTAGAGGTCAGAAGATGTTCTGCAATGCTATTTGATGGGGGTGATGATGTAGGGGTGTTGGCGGTGCTGCCGCATGCGGCG
>CAZLKK010000179.1:2901-8241 GCA_964559995.1 uncultured Chloroflexaceae bacterium | reverse complement strand
CACTCCTTTTTCCCTATGGGTATGAGCTTGCTTTTGCAGAAGATGGGTATGAGGCGTTGACACTAGCAGCAACGTTTATCCCAGACCTCATCTTGCTTGACGTGATGATGCCAGATATGGATGGGTTTGCAGTGTGTCGGAGATTGCGCCAGGACCCTGATCTCTTCGAGATACCCATTGTCATGGTCACGGCTCTTGATGACCAAGAATCCCGTATTCAAGGCATAGAAGCGGGGGCAGATAATTTTATCTCCAAGCCCTTTAACCGTATGGAGCTACGCGCTCTGGTGCAGACTATCACTCGCCTGAACCGCTATCGCCACCTGATGGAAGAACGGGCTAAGGTAGCCGCTGAAACCAAACGCATGCATGATGTGCTGGTCCATTCCTATGAGGCAACCCTAGAGGGATGGGTACGGGCGTTAGACTTGCGGGACAAAGAGACCGAGGGACACTCGCAGCGGGTTACAGCAATGACTGTGACGATGGCGCAGGAACTGGGTATCCAGGGTGAGGAAATCGAACATATACGCCGTGGCGCACTTTTGCACGATGTAGGCAAACTTGGTATACCAGACAGTATCCTGCACAAACCAGGCCCATTGACTGATGAAGAGTGGGACATTATGCGCCTACACCCAGTCTATGCGTATGCATGGCTCTTTCCCATTGACTTTCTCCGCCCTGCGCTGGATATACCCTATGCCCATCATGAGAAATGGGATGGGACCGGCTATCCGCGTGGGCTAAAGGGCGAGGAGATACCCTTGTCGGCACGTATCTTTGCCCTTGTAGATGTCTGGGATGCCCTGCGTTCAGACCGTCCCTACCGTCTCGCTTGGGACGTAGAAAAGGTCCGTCAACACCTACGTTCCTTGTCTGGAATCCATTTTGACCCTCGTCTTGTAGAGGGGTTTCTCGCTAGACAACAGCAACAAGAATCGACTACAATGGTGTCGGTTGCAATGGTTGCTTAAAGGCAGGGGAGAAGACAGGGCAGTGTCAAAGCCCCATTCGCTACCCCGCTGCCCCCTTGTCCCTGCTCCTATTCCAGGGCGAGGGGGGCATGATAGTAAGGGCGCACAAAAGAATAGGCAAAGATAGGCAAAAAGGTATGGACAAAGATGTAGATACCCTCCTGTTTGTTGGGGTACCGATGGAAGAACGCCAGGAAATCTCGCGTATTCTCGCCGATGTGATTGCCTTACCTTCTGGTGTATGGAGTGTACAACAGGCAGAAGAAGCCTTACCATTACTTGCAGAAATGGCTGTCAACTGTATTTTTTTGGATTCATCATTATCAGGGAGTTCTGGTGAGTCTGTTCTAGCCATGCTGGGTCGGAGATACCCGGCTACTCCGGTCATTATGCTGGTAGAAGATGATACCAATGGACTCTATGCCATACGTGAAGGGGCGCAGGATTATCTCGTTAGACAACAACAGCAAGATGACATCATCAAACACATCGTCCTCTGTGCTATTGAACGTCATGCATACCAACAAGAGCTTGTTCGTCAACAACAAAGTTCTCCTGATATGCTGGTAGAAACGCAAGAGCAACAGGACCAGTCCGCAACCCTGCTCAAGCAGTTGTATGAGGTGCTGAATACGGCATCATCAGAGCTATCACGCGCCCGGCGTATCAAAGATGATTTTATCATCATGATGAGCCATGAATTGCGGACTCCGCTCAACGCCATTTTGGGTTTATCTGAAGCGTTGCAAGAAGAGGTCTATGGTTCCATCACCGACAAGCAGCGAAGTTCGTTAGCGAATATTGAGCAAAATGGACGGTACCTCCTTGATCTGATAAACAATATCCTAGACCTAGCCAAAATTGAGTCTGGTAAGGCAACGCTTATCAAAGATACTGTGCAGATTGCCCCCATCTGTGAGGGAAGTATGCGTACTGTGGCTGAGCAAGCCCACAAAAAACAGCTAGAAATGTCGCTCTCGCTTGACCCTATGGTAGAAACGCTTGAAGCAGACGCACGTCGGCTCAAACAAATGTTGGTCCATCTGCTCACCAATGCGATCAAATTTACGCCTGATGGGGGGAAAGTGGGGGTAAACGTGACAGGCGACCCGGTAAACAATCGGGTAGTCTTTACCGTATGGGATACCGGCATAGGCATAGCCTCTGCCGATACTGCCTATCTTTTTCAGTCGTTTGTCCAACTTGGTAATAGTCTTTCACGTCGCCAGCGGGGTATTGGTATTGGGTTGGTGCTCGTAGCACGATTGGCAGAGCAGCATGGCGGCAGCATCAACTTTATCAGCGAGAAGGGTAAGGGAAGCCAATTTATCTTGACGATCCCCTGGAAATAACCCCGTATTGCTTCTCATGGCTACGGAGTGTCTTAGTTCCAAAACCAAGCGGATGTATGGGAACAGGAGCTAGGGGGAACGGGTGAGCAAGAAGAGGCTATACCCCTTTGCTTATGCGTTGTTGCCATGCACCTACGAGGAAACAGAATGTGCATGAAGCCAGCAGGACTGAGCCGTGGTTGACGGCGCATTACAAAACCCATAGGATGAGGCAAAGCTCTGTACTGTCCTGATCTGTTTCATACACACTCTATCACATCAACGAAAGCAAAGCCAGATTTTACGCATCACTATCATACGAAAAGCCTATTGCAGTAGGTTAGCGTTGTGAAGAGGGTGAGAGCACTGGACTACCTTCTGGTTCTGCTACTTTGCCAAATATCTTGTCGGTAAATTTGACGTACCATGCTGCTGCTTGGACTTGGATAATGTAGGCAACGGCAATGATAAGCGCAATCTCCGACCCCTGTTCCTTAAACACGTTGAGCGCAATTGCCAGCGCAATGGAGAGGTTTCGCATCACGGAACCATAGACCAGCGCGATACCATCGCCACGGGAAAACAGCATCTTTCCGACAATCGTACTCAATACAAAGTTGATGCCGTACAAAACAATCAATGGGAGGAGAAACTGCAGTAGCAAGGTAGGATTGGCAATAATCGCCTTTGCCTTGAGGGCCATAGCCACAAAGACAATGCCAAGCACCCCTAGCATAGACAGTGGCGGGAATTTCTGTTTCAGTTCTTTCTTGTATTTTTCCTGACCATATTTGCGAATGAGCAACCACTGAGTCGCCAATCCTGCTGCCATTGGCAAAAAGACGACAATAAAAATTTGTTTGAAGACATCGAGCAAGGGTATATCTATAACCGTCCCCATCAACCATTTCAAATAGAAGGGGGTAAGCAATGACCCAAGCACGAGTCCAATAACCGTCATTTTTATGGCAGCAGCGAGATTGCCTTTGGCAAAGCCTGTCCACGAGATGGTCATACCAGAGGTGGGCAACAGCGAAGTAAGCAATAATCCCAGGACAATTAAATCGTTGTCAGGGAAAAAGAGTTTACCAATACCAAATCCAATAAATGGGACAATGAGAAAGTTTACGACTTGTGTGACGATTTGAACCAGCGTATCGCCGCCAGATACTACCTGTTTGATTTGCAGATTGACCATCATAGGATACACCATGAGGAAAGTTAGGGGAATGATCAACTGCTTGAGGAAAGCAGGGTTGGCGAGATAGCCAAAGATTATCCCTAAAACCATAAACGCTGGAATACTCAGGGTGAGATTTTTTTGCAAAAATGCTATTGCTCCCCAAAACTGTGACCCAATAGTTGGTTGTTGCCCAACATATTCTCCCTTGACAGCCATAGGACATCCTCCTTAATGTGTTACAAACGCCTGAAGCGCACATGCGAAAGGGGTTCTCAACCCAGACACATGCACGTCTCTTTTTTGAGCTACGCACTACCCACCTGTTAGATGCACACTTGGCAGGGGGGGTTACAAAAATAGTCCGTACAGCCTTTTTATTTCCCTCTCCCCCCCGCCCCCGCTTCCATTTGCCAAAACCCTGCCCATTTGACACCCTCTTGTCTGCAAAGTAGAATAACTACGAAAAACATTGTTGAACAGGAGACGAGGAGTATCGAACGTTGTTACCCTTCCTAAAAAGCGTAGACCTAAATAAACCCTATGATCCCAAGCAGGTAGAACAACCCCTCTACCAGTGGTGGGAGGAGTCGGGCTTTTTTGCCCCCGACCCAGATGCCCCCCAACCCCCCTTTGTGATCAGCATCCCCCCCCCCAACATCACTGGCGAACTACACCTCGGACACGCCATGTTCGTTACCATAGAGGACCTCATCATTCGCTGGAGACGGATGCAAGGCTACCAAACCCTTTGGGTGCCTGGCACAGACCACGCTGGCATTGCCACGCAGCTCCAGGTTGAGCGACTGCTGCGCTCCGAAGGCACAAGCCGCCAAAAAGTGGGACGCAAGGAGTTCCTGCGCCGCACATGGGAATGGCAGGCAAAGTATGGCGGCGAGATTGTCAACCAGATACGCCGTATGGGGGCAAGCTGCGATTGGAGCCGTGAGCGGTTTACGCTTGACGAAGGGCTAAACTACGCAGTGCATACCTCCTTCAAGCGGTTCTATGATGATGGTCTCATCTACCGTGGCACCTACCTGGTCAACTGGTCGCCAAACCTCGGCACGGCGGTGAGTGACCTTGAGGTGGAATATGAGACACGCCAGGGGAATCTCTGGTATGTGCGCTATCCCATCCTGCCCAACCCCGACAGCACTGCCTTACCCGCTGGCGCATGGGGCAGCACCACATGGGCAGCCGGTGCCACCGACTATATTACCGTAGCGACTACCCGCCCGGAGACGATATTGGGTGACACCGCCGTAGCCGTCAACCCCAACGATGTACGCTATACCCACCTTGTTGGGCGCACCGTAGTGTTGCCGGCGATAAACCGCCGCATCCCCATCATTGCCGATGATTACGTAGACCAGGAGTTTGGGACAGGGGCAGTGAAGATTACCCCCGCGCATGACCCTAACGACTACGAAGTAGGCAAACGGCACAACCTCCCGATGATCAACATCATGAACAAGGATGCCACGCTCAATACCGAAGCGGGACCCTATCAGGGTATGGACCGCTTCGAGGGGCGCAAAGCTCTGGTAGCAGACCTGGAGCGTGAGGGGTTGTTGGTCAAGGTTGAGCCACACACCTCCAACGTTGGCATTAGTCAGCGTGGCGGCGAGGTCATCGAGCCGCTGCTAAGTGAACAGTGGTTCCTCCGCACCCGCAAAATGGCAGACATGGCTCTTGCCGCAGTGCAGGAAGGGCGCACCCGCATTGTCCCTGACCATTTCGAGAAGGTCTACACCCACTGGATGGAGAACATCCAGGATTGGTGCATTAGTCGGCAGCTTTGGTGGGGACACCGTATCCCCGTTTGGTACACGGAAGACGGCGAGATTAT
>CAZLKK010000179.1:0-2891 GCA_964559995.1 uncultured Chloroflexaceae bacterium | reverse complement strand
CCACCCGCCAACGCTACCCAAGACCCCGACGTGCTCGACACATGGTATAGTAGCGGGCTATGGCCCTTTAGTACGCTAGGGTGGCCCTGTGAGACCGCGGACTTGCAGACCTACTACCCCAACAGCGTCATGGAAACCGGCTATGACATCCTCTTCTTTTGGGTGGCACGTATGATGATGATGGGGTGCTATCTGACGGGCAAAGAGCCGTTCCATACTATCTACCTGCACGGGCTCGTGCGGGATGCCCACGGACGCAAGATGTCCAAGAGCTACGGGAATGTGGTCAACCCGTTGGAGACTATGGACCAGTACGGCACCGACTCGCTCCGCTTCACGCTGGCAACCAGCGGTACGCCGGGGCAAGACCTCAACCTCAACCCCCAACGGCTAGAGGCGGGGCGCAACTTTGCCAACAAGCTCTGGAATATGAACCGCTTTGTTCTCAATGCCATTAGGCGGGTGTCTGTGCCAGACAACATCGCTACCAGGTTTGCCACGCTGAATGATAATGATACAGATACGGCATCCTTGACGTTGGCAGACCGCTGGATATACTCGCGTTACTATCGGCTCGTGGCAGATGTAGACCGTCTCATGGAAGGGTACAACTTTGGTGAGGCGGGCAGGCAAATACAGGATTTCCTCTGGAACTCCTTTGCCGACTGGTATATTGAAATAGCCAAAGTGCAACTAGAGGGCGATAAGCAGCAGCAACAGCAGACCAGCACCATACTGTATGGGGTACTAGAGGGGAGTTTGCGGTTGTTGCACCCCTTCATCCCGTTTGTGACAGAAGCGGCGTGGCACTTCCTCACCGAGCTACAGCCGGCTGATGACCGCCCGGTCTCACTTATGCTGGCACAGTATCCCATCCCTGACCCTATGAAACAGGATGATCTAGCGGTAGCGACCTTTGACCTACTCCAGTCGCTAGTGAGTGGTATTCGCAATGTGCGTAATGAGTATAAGGTTGAACCTGCCCGCTGGATTACCGCCATCGTTGTGGCGGGGGAGCGGACCAAAGCCATACAGCAGGAACAGCGATTGCTCTGTCGTCTAGCGCGTATCAAAGAAGATCAGCTAACTATTGTGGAAACGCTATCGGAAAAGCCTGCCCAAGCTGCCACGCTGGTGCTTGGCGATATTGAGGTCTTTTTGCCATTGGCAGGCTTGATAGACCTAGCAGCAGAGCGGGAGCGATTGACCAAAGAATTACACGAGTCAGAGCAGGATATGCAGCGGCGCGAGCAACGTCTTGCGAATAGCAGTTTTGTGGAGAAAGCCCCAGAAAATGTGGTACAGAAGGAGCGCGATAGTCTAGCCCTAGCACGGGAAAAAGTAGCTCGGCTACGTGAACGGTTGAATGAACTGGGCGCATAGTCCGTCATCAAATGTGCGTACATTGACAAAACAATCGGCAGCATGGCTCTCGGTGGGGTTAAGCATTGTGCTTGCTGTCATCAAGGTAGGCATTAGCCTGATCAGTGGCAGTTTGAGCTTGCTTGCCGAAGCAGTGGACTCTATCATTGACCTAATCTCTGATGGGGTCACACTGTTTGCTGTGCGGATAGCCGACCTACCCCCTGATGACAACCATCCCTATGGGCATGCGCGTGCCGAAAATCTTGGGGCTTTGGCACAAACAGTACTGATGCTGGCAACCTATGGATGGGTGCTTTGGAATGGAGTAGAGCAGATACTCTATACCCCACAGATGCCAGAAATTTCGCTGTGGGTCATCCTTGTGGTCATCGCCTCGCTGGTCATCAACATGATGCGGGTATACTGGCTTAATCGGGCGGCAAAAGACCACAAAAGCGATACGCTGGCTGCCAGCGTCACCAACTTTACCAACGACATCTTGCGCTCATTGTTTGTGCTCGTTGCCCTTTTGCTTATCTACCTCAATTCCTGGCTCCACATCCCTCATTGGTTCATCATTCGGGTTGATGCTATTGCTGCTGTAATCGTTGCTATCGTGGCGATAAGTGCTGCGTGGCGGGTTGGCAATTCTGCCATTTATCACCTGATGGACAGCGTACCGGATGAATTGAGCCATCGGTTGATACACCGCATATCAGAACTGCCCTCAGTTGTGCCAGATAGTGCTCAGGTGCGAGCGCGGTTTGTTGGCAAACAACCGTTTGTTGAGGTGACGGTGGGGATGCCACGGGGGTTGTCGCTGGAGGAAGCCCATGAACTGACCCACAATGTAGAAAATGCCATCCGTATGGACCTCAAGGAAGCGCAGGTATTGGTGCATGTGGAGCCTACCCGTACCATAACCGAGCCATACACAACAACCGTCTACTCTACTGCCCATCGGCTAGGGCTACGGGTGCATAACCTCGACATCTACCAACTCAAAGATGCTGTCCGCATAGAGATGGACCTGGAGTTGCCAGAGAGTCTCACGTTGCAAGAAGCCCATACCCACTCGGAACAGCTAGAAGCGGCTATTGCGGCAGAGCTCCCCTGTGAAACGGTGGTCGCCGTTCACCTAGAGCCACGCCACGATCAGGTGCGCCCGGCGGTGCGCTATGCTCCCATCATTGAACAGGTGAATCTGGAAATTGAGAAGCTCGCCTGTGCGCGTACTATCCTCAAATCGGATGCGCTCTTGACAGACGAAGGGGTGATAGTGACGATCCATTGCCACTTCCCTGGCAATACGCTCTTGACTGATGTGCATACGGCTATGGCACAGATGGAGCGCAACCTGCGCCATGCGTTGCCAGATGTGGTGCGGGTGCAGATAGACCCGGAACCAGAGGATAGCCCAGAGCATACCTAGTTTGTTACCCGCGCCCCTGCCTCCGCTCCCATCCCAGGGCGAGGGGGAGCCGCCACATTGGGCGCACCGCCGTGCGCCCCTACACCCGCATACA
>CAZLKK010000178.1:0-8250 GCA_964559995.1 uncultured Chloroflexaceae bacterium | reverse complement strand
CCAACGCCAATGCCTGAATCTCCCCCGCCATGTCTAAAGACGTATGTGCTATACTATTCATGTCCCCTTGCATCCTTTCAATTCATTTCTGTGCGGGCGCAGCCCACCTGCGCCTGCTCTTCACTCACATCTTTGTACAATGCTTGTATAAGGCTTGGATTGTTTGTGAGTTTTACGAGAAATTCTGGTAAAACCCCATTACGATACCTTGTGATCGTCTTGGTTGATACCCCTAGTTTTTGAGACCGTTCGGTATCATTAGCTCCCAAGAGTGTTATCTGCTTTGCAAAATTCTTGTACTTCATAGCCTTACCCCTCAAGGTTTCATACCCAAAAAATGTCTATCACTCCTGGGATTATACACCCAAAAATGTCTACAGTCAAGTTTGTCTAGTCTAATTAAGCAATAGACAAAAATGACCAATAAGCCTAAACTAGATAATATGAGCATGAAAGCAGCAATGACTTATTTAAGAATACTTAGAGAGAAGATGGGTTTATCGCAAGCTGAAATAGCCCGTTCAATTGGTGTTGAGTCAAAACAAGTCTACAGGTGGGAAAAATGCCTGAGTGAACCTTCAAGTTCAAGTCTTGCTACATTCACTCATATAGTAGGTGGTTCTCCAGAGCATGTTACACAGCTAATACTGAATGAGAATGCTACTGTTGAAGATGCTGAATTTTTAACCAAAGAGATACTCAAAGAACAATCTGAAGTAGGAAAAAGAGAGGTTGTAACTGACAGTAGAAGTGTAGTAGAAGCAATGGAATTGGTATTTAGTTTGCGTCATAGCCCGCAACGCCTTGCTTTATGGGTTGAGCAAGGGAAAAGACTTGTGGAGAAATAGCCAAAACGGACAAATTGTCCAAGTCAAGTTAGGAGAAGGAGAAGATGGCTGATAAGCGCAGGAAAAACTTGCTTAAATTTCGGCAGGCATTTAGACAGCTAACATCAGATGGACAATTCCCCCCAGAACGGCAGCATCGGCTCTACCACTGGTGTCAAGCCGCACTCTTAGATTGGGACGAAGCCCGGCGATTTATCCGTGAAGATGCTATCGCCTTCTTTCGCCAATATGTAGCCAAGAACTCTCATGACGTTGAGGACATTCAACGACTCCAGAAACGGCTCCTGCTAGAAGACATAGACCCCTTCGTCAAAGTACCCAAGAAACTGCATGTCATCATCTTCGTAATCTTCTTAGTAGCCACGGTAGGACCAGGGTCGTGTACGATCTTTAGCTTGGGGTTAGTAGCACTAAACATCACATCAGAGATTGCCTTTTTCTTCCCTGTTGTTGCCTCACTCGTCACAACCTTTCTGCTTGTCTGGTTTGTCTGGAACCATTTCGACTCATTGCAACAATCGCGCAAAATACCTAGAAAGTTTACCGACTACAACCAATCAACCTCGCTCCCCAAGCCAGAAAACACGTCAACCCCCACAGAGCGGTT
The DNA here is from genome assembly GCA_964559995.1 of uncultured Chloroflexaceae bacterium. Lineage (GTDB taxonomy): Bacteria > Chloroflexota > Chloroflexia > Chloroflexales > Chloroflexaceae > JAAUSY01. Next base: position 6,795 of record CAZLKK010000178.1, on the reverse strand, counting down.
TCACGATCCCCAGAACATCCCAACTCAACCGCTTACATCTTCCCAATCCTCAACCCCTCGTGATACCACACCTGTGCTCAACGTGAGAGACCTCAAACGCTACGTTGCCAAGCTCTCTCCTACCGGGTTTGAGCATTGGGTCTTGCAAATCCTAACCTTTACCGGTTGGGAGCGGGTAACAATGGCAGGGGGAGCAGCGGATCGGGGAGTAGACCTACGGGGGACATATCGAGGGGAACCCTGCATTGTGCAATGCAAGCACTACCAAACCCGCAACGTCACCCCTAGAGAAGTACGCGAACTTATCGGTACCTTGCATATCCAGCGGGTACCACGGGCGATCCTCGTCACCAGTGGTACCTACACTTCACAGTGCTACCAAGAAACCGCAGGACACCCCGTAGAGCTTTGGGATATAGATACCCTCGTCCACCACATACGGGAAACGCTAACCAAAGAGCCACACAAGCCCATACCACAGAACCTGATGACGAACTACCTACAACATCCGCCATCAGCATAGAAAACGGACAAATTGTCCAAAATGCCAGACAAAAAAAAAGCCCCCACATGTTATATGCAGGGGGGGGATTAACTTACTTCATAGGATTAGCAATAGTATACCATACGCAACCCAAGAAACCATCAAACAAAGCACAGACAAAAAGAAAATCATAGCGCACATCAGTTTTTCCCTTACAAGAGAACCCACACGCATACCACAACCCCTACCAACGTCAACAAACCGGTGAAATGGCGAATCTCTGTTGTCACCATATCTGCTACCACATGCAGCAAATCAGCAAAGACTGCTCCCCCTAGCACCAGAAGAGTAAACAAGGGATATTGCCTAGCCATATCGTAGAGCCATATCCCCGTAGCATAAAACCCCGTCACCATACCCGTAGCACTCAAAACAAGGCTGACTATTACCCCAAAGTAAAGCAACCGGAACAACGCCGAAATTCCACTATGGGAAAACCAACTCCTATGGGGAACGACCAGTTCATAGGGCTTCCACAGAACAGCCAGTGATCCCCAGCGGGGGGCGATTGCGCTACGGATGTCGAGGTCCGGGGAAAGCCAATAACTGCACACCATATGGGAAAGCGCAAACACGCCCCCCCCAATAGCAGCTTCCCGCAGGGGAAAGTCCCCCCAGAGCAATAGCCCCGCAGCCGCGCCCGCTGCTGCTAGTGGAGCGGATACGAAGGCAATACCATCATGCACGACATGGCTAGGCATAGATCACCTCATTGATCATAGCTATCTCCTAATGTATCCCATACCACAGGACCCTGCACGACTAACGGCAGCAGCACCCTATGCTCATCCTGTTGTTCAACACCAAAACTGACATACTGTGAAACAATATATACCCCCCCGGCTGGCACAGCAAAGCAAGAAAAGAGCACAAAGAGCACCGCTGCCAGCTTGATTTTCAACCAACGAGTGCGCTTTTGCCATTCATGCACTGCTACATTGAAAGCGTTTTTATCGTCCGGTAGCTCCTCAATAAAGAAGACTTCACCTGGTCGCATGGTACATACCCCCTAAATACCAGAAAAAAAGCACCTGTATAGACATGATAGGCGACATGAACAACCCCCAGACCCCCATAGCCACAAGAGCGGGCGCATGCTCGCGCCGCAGCCCCCCCCGCAATGACCAGAGCCACCCGCACAGAGCCGCAACCCCCAAAACCCCATAGTCATAGAGCCATGAAAGAAGCATATTATGGGGATGATAGATACCATCAAGCCCATAGTCTTCCATAGAAAAAGACCCCGCTCCATTGCCAGCTATCGGATGCTGGACTATACCGTCAATCGCCACACCCGCAAACGTCACCCGCCCCGTGCTTTGCACCATCCCAGCTTGCACACCGCCGCGATCCGCAAAGAGCAGATCGCCTGCTGCCAAAAAAAGCAGACCAAACAACGCTACATTAACCACGAGCAATTGCCAACCGCGCCCCCGCGCCATTGCCAGCGCAACAAGTGCTGCAACCAACGCCGCGAGCCAAGCCCCGCGTGAGCCGCTAAAGAACAGTATCACTGTCAACGCCATTGCCAGTCCCCAACGCCACTTGCCCCTCACCCGCTGGAGCGCAACGGGCGCAGCAACCGTGAGCATGCCCGTCCAATTTCCCCAATCCCCGGAGAGCAAGACAAGTCTCCATGCGTATTTGTCGGGAGTCATCCACAGCCAGTCAACCCCTGCCAGCTTGCCCACGAGCCGCAGCGCACTCTCGCCCACAACCCATACGGTGAGTACCAACAACCCGCTCTCAAGGTAGGGGGATTGCGTAGCAAAAAGCGCAGCCGCCACAGCCAGCGCAAACCACGACATGCCCCAAAAACCGCTCCATGTCGGATTATTCAAAAGCGTTGTTGCCGTGCCGAGGGCAAAAACAAGCGTAAGCCATAGCAAGGGTTGCGAATCGTTGAGCCTATCGCGTTGCGACCAGAGTACATACCCCGCGATTAGGAGTACAATCGCAGGGTAGTAGAGCAACCAAATGGAGAGTGAGATAGCAAGGGGGGTAAACATCATGCCACCGGTATCAATCGCTTAACGAACAAATACACCTGGATCAGAAACAACGGTCCTTCCACTGAGAAGATAATCACGAGCATTATAGACAAGGTAGGGAAATGGATAAAATATCCAGCGGGATGTATAAACTTGAAAAAAAATTCCCATATGCTCTCCCCCTGGTCAATGAGTGCGTCAACGAAAGGGTCGCCGGGGGGGAGGATATTCACGAGCCACGCCGCCATCAGGTCGCCTTTGGCTGCGATCCAATCCCAGAGTGCAGCCCATATCCCTTTAATAGCATCAATAGCTCTCTGTATGAGTTCCCCAAGCCACTTCCCAATACCCCAATCTGGATCGATAACGGCTAGTATCAGTATCATGTTAGTCATCCTCTTCATCACTAGGTAGGTATTCTTGTGTACCGCTAAACGCCGCGAGCTTACCTCTTGCATAACGGATAAGCCAAAGAAGCATGAGGGCAATACTCGCTAGTTGTGTGTACCAACGGATAGTTGAAGTTTTATCAAGAAATTTACAAAAAGCCTCAGTAGTGCCTTGCGAAAGATCGATAGTATCCGATCCTGGATTAAACGCCCCCCAATTTATCTTGAAATTGTTAAACGTTTCGGTTTCTGTTACACACAACGCATAAGAGAATTTGGTTGTGTTGTCTTGGTACTGTGACGACTGAGATTGAAGAAATTCACTATTTTCTTCATTATCACCATTATCTATCGTAATAGAATACTGTTGGGTCACGCCGGGAAGAGGTCGAGAGAAACTCTCGCGCACATATTCGAAGAACCCCCAACTCTCACAAACCGTATGAAACGGTTCTACACCACACAAGTCCGTGTCCGTCATAACCGCTGTTGATTCAATAGTCGCCGTAGGTCTATAGGTTGGGGTGTTTTGGGGAGTTGGGGTGTTTTCAGGTTTACACACTCGCATGGTCGCATGTTCATCGTGCGTAGAAAACGGGTAATCCCCGGTTTCCATATTCATCTTGTAAAGGACACACGACTGCAACTCCATATTAGAGCCAGTATTGTAAACATCCGCACCCGTAATGAGAAAATCAACGCCAGTGGTAAGCGTAACATGCTCTGAAGACGGATCAGGGGGGATGATATAGGTATCGTAAGCGGGACACGACAATTGCGGGCAGGTATCGGGCGTATCCGTGGGGATAGGGGTATCCGTGGGGATAGGGGTATCCGTGGGGATAGGGGTATCCGTGGGCAGGGGCGTTGGTTCGGTTGATGGCTGGGAGACAGTCGGAGTCCAAGTGGGGGTATAGGTGGGCAACCCGCTTGCCAGCGGGTTACAGACTCTGATTGTTGCATGGTCAGAGAGCGTGTAGAAGGGATAGACTCCCGTTTCCATGTTCATTTTGTAGCGCACGCACTCCTTCAAAAATAGCCCAGAGCCTGAATTATAGACATCAGCACCTCTCGCAATGAACTCAACCCCCGTGGTAAGCGTTACCCCCTTCGTACCGGGGTAAGGGGGAATGATGTAGGTCTCGAAGCTAGGACATGACAGCACGGGGCAGGGGTCGGGGGTAGCCGTGGGGGTGAGGGTCGCCGTGGGGGTGAGCGTGGGGGAAGCTGCTGGTGTGGGCGTGGGGGTTGGCGTGGGGGTTGGGGTGAGCGTGGGGGTGAGCGTGGGGGTCCAGGTGGGGGTGCCTGGTCCTGGCGTTGGACCAGAAGGAGCATTGGGGGCACATATTTCAGCTGTAAATTGATCGTATTTATCTAAGATAATGAACTTTCCATGATTCCCCAAGGTATAAAATGTATCCATTGCTCCTATAATACTCCCCGCCCAATTTCCATCACCGCTGTCTGTTTCAACTCGTGGCATTTGCCCTGCTGTTAGAATTCTGTATTTCCACCCATTTGTTCCACCTTCGGGAGCAAAAAAACAACTTCTGGGTGTTCCATTAACAGTGTTATATGTTCCAAGATAACCTTGACTGTTTATTGGACGATCATTGTCATTTTCGTCATCGAACGGATACGAACAAAGCATATGTCTTGTGTTCCATGAACAACCAAAGTAGGTAGAACAAGCATAATAAACAACTGGCTCACTATCTACCGTTATACAATCATCCAACGTGGGGATTGTCGGTGTCAAGGTCGGGGTCGCCGTAGGGGTAAAAACGGTTGTCGCCGTGGGGGTAGGGGTGGGTTCTATGGGGGAGCATTGCCAAACGGTATAGTTAGCTGCATCACCCTCTTGGGGACCAAGAAAAGTCCAAGTTCTTATAGATTCACTATCCCCACTTATGCGTGTAAAATTCTGTTCAATGTACCACCATTGAGTATCATCCTGATCATATGCATAAGCTGTATAGGGTAGGGGGTAAGGGTAATCGATATTGTGGGTTGCATCATGGTAACTCTTTATGCGAATTGCGCCAAGATTTGGTTGCGCTGCGATATAGCCATACCCACCCGGTTGAAGATTGACAACCAACTCACCGGTGAGCAATGTTCCGGTTGTTTTATTACAATCATAACCATCGTTGTAAGTTGGCTCTTGGGCAAACCCGTTGGTTACTAACGGCAATAGAACATCATCAGCATGCGCTTGCTCGCCGTTCGCGCCCACGAGCATTGCGATACCGATTATCGTTATGATGCCTATTGCCCACTTCATATTTGCCCCTAGTTAAAAAAAAGGGACACGCAACATGGCGCGTCCCCCTTTTTCCATTCTACCGGGTGAAAAATCGCATAATGCGCGAAAGAAACCACATGCCCAATCCCAGACCTGCAACAACAACCAATATGGGTGACAGTGCAGTGAAGACGTTGACAGCAGTGCCCAAGATGTCTTCAGCCGGAATGCTTATCGCCGGCATAGTCACAGGTGCAGCATAAGCTGCTGTAGGAAGTAATGCCCCTGACACAGCCAGCAGTGTCAACGCGAACATCGCTACCCCGACCCAGTGGTTACGAACATAGTTCACAACTTTCATTCTTTTTTACCTCCTTGAAACAATTGGTAACAGAACAGCTAAAAGCGTACACAGCGCAATTGCGCCGCCAGCGGTATACATCAATTCATTTGTTAAGTCAATCCTCGTCCTCCTTCCCGAAATGAAATAATGGCAGTATGGTGCCAAAGAGTATATAGATCAGCGTTGGCAATGCCATAGCAATCGCCGCCGCGGTTATAAGAAATGTAATGAAGCCTTCCACTATCGCCGCCTTACCAGTGCAAGCGTAGCAAAGCCTACTACTAATAGACCAAAGAAGATCATCGTGTTTGTCTGCATGCGCTGTTGTGTGGTGATTGTGTCGAGATATGCGGTGATACTGATGGTTAATGTGTCTTGAATCGGGGGATTATTGTTGGTTGACGGACACCACACATCCGCCCGCTCTCCCCCGTCTGTTGTTAGTTGTATAATGGTAATTCCATCGGTGAGTGCGATCTGGTCATCTCCCCCCCAACGGTTGCTCTGAAAAACCCACGTCGAGTCATCTTTGTAAGATGCTCTGTAATCTTCAAAGCTGTCATCCAAGAGTATTGTTTGATTGCTTCCATCATCGTTCATTACGAATGTTTCCCAGTGTCCCGTGCGGTTGCTGAAAAATGTTATCTGTGAGCCATCTGGCGACCAGGATGGATCGGAGTCAATCGCCCCGTGATTCGTGAGCCGCTGGACTCCCGTCCCATCAGCTTGCATGACGTATATCTCAAAGTTCCCATCACGGGTACTCTGAAATGCAATCTGTGAACCATCAGGGGAATATGCGCCGGCGGAGTCCGTCCCCGCGTAGCTCGTGAGCCGTTGTTGACCTGTGCCGTCGATCCCTATGCGGTAAATATCCCGCTGCCCGTCTTGATCACCGTAGAAGATGAGAGACGTACCGTCAGGTGAAAAGTCTGGAGGCTCATCCACGACCATGCCAGTCGTGAGCCGCTGTACCCCCGCACCATTGGTCTGCATGACGTATAAGTCTTTCCCCCCGTCACGGTCACTCCAAAACGCGATTTTTGTACCATCGGGGGAGAATGACGCTCCGCCGTCATTGGCTGTGTTGTTTGTTATGCGAGTCTTATTGGTACCGTCAGCGTTCATGATATAAAGCTCGCCGTCCTTTTGATACGTAACCAAACAAGCATCTTGTGCTTGCACCAGAGATGGAAGGAAACAAATCATAGCTAAAACAAATAAAATGTAACGCATATTATAATAGATTATAATAGAAGCATGAATGTTTTGCAAGGGGGAGA
>CAZLKK010000177.1:0-8273 GCA_964559995.1 uncultured Chloroflexaceae bacterium | reverse complement strand
CCTCGCCCCTGTGGTTGTATGCGGGTGTAGGGGCGCACGGCGGTGCGCCCAATGTGGCGGCTCCCCCTCGCCCTGGGATGGGAGCGGGGGCAGGGGGAGCGGATCGCTGCCCAGTGAGCCAGGGCATGGGGAGGAAATATTGTCTTTGCCCTAGAGGTAATGGGAAAAGAATCTGTCACATACTAGGGGCAGGAGTAGAGAAAGGCTCAAGGGGAAAAAAACCGGGGGTGTCGCCTTCTGGTAGCTACCAGGAGACGACACTAAACGGGAAGCCTAGAGGGGATTAATGGTGTAAATACGCGCTTCACCCTCGTCTTTGCCGGCTGCTTCTACTTCTTCTCCAAGCATCGTTTTACCTGTGATACCGCTAATCGCGCCGATAAGTACGCCGAGCGTGTAGATAGGGGAGGCACACTCGGTAGCATGAACTTCAAAACCGCCATTGTCGTTCTGGGTAATCTGTTCAATCAAGCACAAGCGTGTGCCATCAGGACCAAGCGCATTTTGAAGACTCTTGAGCAGGTCATCTGCCCCAGAAAATTTGCCTTGTAATCCTAGCTCTTCGATCAGGTCTTGTCCACGTTGTCGCCCTGCATCTACCACAAGTGCGCGTCCGGCTAGGTCCATTGCATCATCATGTAGATACCGAAAACACACCACACTCATAAATGGTCCAAGTGTTGGTCGTTTTACTTTAATGTCTCGCATAGGTAGCCTCCTTGCTTACCATAATGTTGGGTCACAAAATATTGCCGATTTCCTTTGATGCTTCGCGGGCTTCAATACGCACCATACCGAGGTTCGCCCCTTTTTGCAAGTTGATTGCCAGGAGGCTTTGGTCCCCTGCGGGCAGAACCATAAACAAGCCCCCATCAGCATCAATAATGGTCTCTTTTGGTAAGCCAATCTTGAGCTCACCGGAAACACGGCGTGTCACTCCCATCATTGTCGCAGCTACTGCCCCAACGCGATCAGCGTTGACTTCAGTAGACATCCGCGAAACGAGGACAATACCGTCCATCCCTACTGCTGCCACGCCCCCAACTTCTGGACCGGCATTAGCCCGCAACTTGTCGAGGACTTCTGAGATTTGTTCTTGTCGAGTTGCCATGAAATTCCTGTTCCTTTCAATTTCCTACTATCTATCAGAGGAATATTCCCTCTCTCTATCCTGATAAACGTCTCTTGTGTGGGTATTTGCATAGCGATAGTTTTTCGTGAGAGGTCGGTAATAGGCTCTCCAGAATTACTAGGAAATACCCCCACTGGTATGCTTATAGAACGAAAAAACAAGTACGTATGCATACCTTTAGGGGACGGGAAGTCTGAAATGTTCAAAATATCGCCGTCCCTCGCTTTATTTACTAGTATACCGCTAACCTTGCATCACGACAATACGTAGATTTACGTACATACTTCTCCATCGATTACGTATCATGGCTACTAGTCTAGGTAGTCAACGTCTCACCAGGCAGCCCCCTTCCCCCGCCTTCCCCCCCCCACGGGGGGAAGCAGAATAGCAAGGGAGCATGCTCGCTTGCTGTAAGGAAGCATCCCCTCGCCCTGGTACGGGAGCGGGGACAGGGGAACGGGTGCGCTGCCCTACGGCACCGAGGTCGGCGTGGGCAAGAAGAGATTACCCCTATCTGGCAACAACACCGCCTGAAGCACCGTTGCCCGCAGCGTCACCGGCGCACCCACAGTCGTGCTCAACCGCCGCTCCAACGCAATCACCTGCTCTTCAGGGAAGGATCGCAACGTATACAACGTAGCATACACCACAAACCCCTCCCCCTGCTGCTCAACGACCACATCCGTAATGCGCGTCACATCCGACTCAACCTCAGTACTGAGCACCTGCTCAACCATACTCTGCCGTGAAATTTGCTCAATAGCATCTACCGAAAAGACGGCTAACGGTATGGAGATAATGACTAGCGCAACCAGCGACAAGAGAAAGCCCAAGCGCACATGCCCATGCATGCGCGTTTGCAACGGGCGAAACCCTAGCAACAGAAAGACAACTGCTGCCGCAAAAACAATCGCTATCAAGTTGGTCGTGAAGAGCAACACCGCCCCGCCTGCAATATCCAGCTGTGCCGTAGCCGTGCCATACCCCGCCACACTGAGCGGCGGCACCAGCGCAGCAGCAATCGCTACGCCCGGCATCGCTGCTGCCACCTCTTTACGCCCCATCGCATAGCCTGCCGCCGCCCCTGATGCCAGCGCAACCAGCAGATCAAGCAAATTTGGCTGCGTGCGTGCCAATATCTCGCTGGTATTGATGTATGCTGGGGAGAGCAACGTTACCCCGATGCTCACACTTATCGCCAACACGACCCCTTGCAAAGTGGAGCCAACAGAGAGCCGCAACAGGTAGGGGTCGCCGCGCACAATGCCCATTGCCATAGAGATTATTGGACTCATGAGCGGAGCCACCAACATAGCCCCTATGATGACCGCCGGGCTACTCTGCATCAAGCCAAGCGTGGCGATCATGGCAGACAAGCCCATTAGGACAAAGAAATCTATGCTCGGATGGGCTGCCCGTTGCAGATCGTGGTAAACATTATCCCGTTCCGAATCGCCTAGCGCGGGGAAGGGGGAGGAGATAACTTCCCACACCCGCCGAAACCAAAACTTGCGAGCACCCTCATAGTGCTTGACCAACAACACCGGACAGCTTACTTTGCGGGCTACCTCTACTGGCACTCCCCCAAAGATAACCTGATCTAGCACGCCCCCCCGTGAAGCCCCCAGGATAATCAAATCAAAACTTGGAGCAACATGCAAAATCCCCTCGCGTACATCATCCGAGGAGAGCACCAACGGGTCAATCTTTGTCTCGCCGTCTATCGGTTCAACCAACTTTTGCAACCGGGCTGTAGCTTGCTCCAAGCTCTCACTGGTCAGCTTTTCATCTACCAAATTGAGCGCGACAATATGCGGGTCTTCTTGCTTTTGTGCCAACACCTGCGCCAATTGCAATGACGCTAGGGAGTTGGGGCTGCCATCCGTGGGGACAAGAATACTGCTAACCTTTTGGTCAGCATCCCCCCGCATCACCACGACCTCGCACGGGGCAGCCCGGACAATCGGGTCAAGCACCGGGTCGAGATCAAACGCGCTATGCACCTGATCTCCTTCCCACCCAAGCAAAAGCAAATTGACCCGTTCATCTTGCACCGTCCCCAAGATACCATCTATGGGGCTTTGCGCCATCCGTACCAGCACATCAACCTGAATATCATCCTTCCGACACACCCGCCGCGTGAGTAATTTCAGTTCAAGCCACTGCTTTTCTGCCCATTGCCGTTGTACATACTGCGGCACCTGGTCAGCAAAGACTGCCACCTTGAGCACAGTGAGCCGCCCCCCCCGTGCCTTTGCCAACCGCGCCCCCATCCGTATGAGTATGGGGGCAGTTTCCGGGTTCGCGGTGCTGACCAGAACGGTATACTGCGTCCGTTCTGGTTTCTCTGCCACATTGGAAACGACAGCCTCACGCCTTCGCACATCAATATTGCCCTGCCGGGCATACCGTACATAGTGGATTGCCCCCAATACCACCCAAGCCCCCGCTAGTAGGACAACTTGGGGGGACAGGTAGAAGGGGAGAAACCCTCCCACGCCAGCCGCCAACCCAGGGAAGAGGGGGTAAAAAGGGAGTTTCAGTGGGCGTTTTTCAGGCAACTGCGACTCGCGCCCAAGCACATCGGGAATATTGAGCAGCACTGTCACCCACAGAAAGATAATCGCCACAAACCCAACCATGATGAGCAGCGGGACAAACGCCGCTATAATGGCACTCAAAACGGCAAACAACCGCAAGGCTGCCATCGGTGTACCGGGACCGGGGGAAATTTTCAAGAACTTCTCCGAGAAAAACCCATCCCGTACCATCGTGCCAACCAGCCGCACCATCACGACCATGCCCTTATCCAGGGCTACGAGACAGATAAGCAAGCCTAATGTCACACTGATAACTTCAAAGAGAATCTCACCCTGGGCATCTACCTGCTTGGCTAGGGCTACCAGCGGTATATCAAACTCTGCGGTTATCACCACAAACCGCAACCCGACACCAGCGATAAGTGCCCCAAGTATGCCGCTGATGGTGACTGAAACAACAAGCGCAGGCAAGAGGGTGCGTTCTGGGTTGCGTATCTCATCGCGCTTATCCAGCACAAAGTGGATACCCCATAGGCCAGCAGCAAGCAGCGCAATCACCCGGAACACATTTACGGAGCTAGAAGCAACCGGCAAATCCTGGGAGGGGGGAATATCTGCAAAAAAGCCTATCCAACCGATAATGAATAGCAAGACCGCAATGCTGCCATACACGATGAAAATACGGAGCCGCCAACGTCCCCGTGTGCCGATGAGGTCGTTTAAGGCGACCAGCAACACGAGTGATGGGGCTAACCAGTGCATCTCTATCGAGACGGAGAGGAGCCGTTCAAGGCTACTGTTGAGGTAGAACGCTGCCCCCAAGCCAAGCAGGGATATGAGGGCGAGGTGTCCGCCGAGCAGCAACCATCCGCTGGCATAGGTGCGCCAGACAGAACCACCTGCCCGCACCAGCGAAAGCACCCCCCCGCTCCCCGTCACAACCAACGCCCGCTCGGCATAGGTCAGCACAATGGGCAAAAAAAACACCATTGCCACAATATAGGCAAATGGTGTTTGCTGACCAGTCTGCAACAACGACGGGCCAAGGAGGACAAAAACGCCAAGCGCAATAGTCACACTCCCGCCGATGGCAATCAGGCGTGATAGGCTAACAGTACGACTAAAGTCGACGGTGGGATGATCAAACGAAGAATCAGAAATGACAGAGGAATCATCGTTGAGTGTCATGTTACTCAAATAGCTTCTTCTGGGTTCAACCCCTCAAAAACTGCAACCCCCATCGCCCCTGGTCCGAGGTGTATGGCAGTGGTTGCGCTAAACTGCGCTATCTGCACTTGGTCTCGCGGAAAAACTGGCTCTACCTTGTCGAGCAATTTCTCTACATCCTCTGGAGTTGTGGAATACAATACCGTTACCTCTTCCACTTGGGGAAAATCCTCAATAAAGGTATACAACCCTTCTATGGCTTTTGCGCGTGTACGTGTCCGCTCATACGGTACAATCTCGCCATCATCAAGGATCATGAGCGGCTTGATACGCTGCATGGAGCCAATAACCTGCGGTGCCAATGATAATAGCCCACTCATTTCGAGGTATTCCATTGTGTCTACAAAAAAGACAACATGGGTATGTTGCAACAGTTCATTGATAAGCTGGCGAAGCTCAAACGGTTCTGCGCCATTCTGGGCGGCTCGCGCCGCTGCCAAAACCACCGTCCCCAAGCCCATCGAAGCAGATTTGCTATCTACCAACTCAATACGGGTAAGCGATGCCGGCAACTTGGCGCATGCTTGCGTTGTTGCCTGATACACTCCCCCTAGCCGATTGCTCAGGTGAATAGAAAAGATGTGATCATTCTCCAATGCCAACCGGCGATAGAGTTGTTCAAAGACAATAGGCGCAGGTGACGATGCCGAAAAATCGTGCTCGCCATTCTGCAGCAGCGCGTAAAATTCTTCATTTTGGATGTCTACGTTTGCCCGATAGACTTCTCCGTCAATGTTGAGGAGAAGGGGGACAACTTCTATTCCAAACTCGCTGGCAAGATGCGGTGGAATGTCGGCAGTACTGTCGGTAACGATCTTGATGCTTCCCATCGCATACTGCTACTTTCTAGGTGTGTGAAACATAGTCTATGAGTCCAGAGTTGCTAGGGCGATTGCAAAGTCCGGTTTGCTCCCCATCTCTTGCCCCTTCCCCCACCGCCGGGGGAAGGGAATCTTTGGCTCTCCCTCGCCCAAAAAAGGGAGCGGGGGCAAGGGGAGCGGGTGGGCAAGAAAGGCAACATTTCTTTGATTGTGCCCCTTTGCCATCGCCCTGCCAAAGTTGCCAAAGCTCACCACACATGGTATAGTGTTGTTTTGTGTTTAGAGAAGCAACCTGGAGGTAACAGCAATGGCAAAATGTCAATTTACTGGTAAGGGTCCTTCTTTTGGAAACAATGTCAGCCACTCCAAGCGGCGGACACGCCGCATCTGGCGAGCAAACATTCAGAAGATGACCATTACTGACGAAAACGGCAACCGTCGTAAGGTGAAAATTAGCACCAGTCACCTTCGCACACTCTACAAAGTGCGCTAGATGTTGCTATCTTTACGCGCACCAGGACCAGAACGGCATTGCCCGTATGGTCCTGGTTTGTGTAGCTCTTCTTTACCACATTCCCCGTTACTCCCGCAGCAATTATAGCCGATGCAAAAATCAAATGCAATAGGTTTATGCATCAACGTATTCTAACCAGCCATAGAAATCTTTCTGCTTACCCTGCACCACATCAAAAAAGGATTGCTGAACCTGAGTTGTGATAGGTCCGCGATTTCCCTGCCCAATGGTGATACCGTCTACAGAGCGTATGGGGGTCACTTCGGCGGCTGTGCCGGTGAAGAAGAGTTCATCGGCTATGTAGAGCAACTCCCGCGGCAGTGCCTGCTCGCGTACTTCAATTTCTTGGTCTTTCAACAGGCGTAACACGGTGTCTCGCGTGATGCCTTCAAGGATAGATGAGGAAAGCGGCGGGGTATAGACAATATCATTGCGTATGAGGAAGAGGTTTTCGCCGCTACCCTCGCTGACCAACCCGTTGGAGTCCAGCGCGATACCCTCGGTATAACCGTGTCGCATAGCCTCCAACTTCACCAACTGCGAGTTCATGTAGTTGCCACCAGCCTTTGAGAGCGATGGCATGGTGTTGGCAGCAAACCGATTCCACGAAGAAACGCAGACATCTACCCCCTGCTCCATCGCCTCATCCCCCAGGTACTTGCCCCATTCAATGGTGATGATAGCAACCTCTACGGGGCATGCGGTTGGGTCTAGCCCCATTGTGCCAGCACCGCGAAAGACCACCGGGCGAATATAACCAGAACGCAGTTTGTTGGTACGGATAGTCTCTTTTACGCCGGTGACAAGCTGCTCTTGCGTGAAAGGCACCTCCGTGCGGTAGATTTTTGCCGAGTCAAACAACCGCTTGATATGCGGGGTCAACCGAAATACTGCCGTCCCCTGTGGGGTCTCATAGCATCGTATACCTTCAAAGAAGCTCGACCCGTAGTGAATTACATGCGACATGACGTGGATGTTGGCTTCGTCCCATGCTACCAACTTCCCATTGAACCAGATAACGTCCATCTTTTGTATCGCCATAAGCAGCTACTACTTTCTTTTTTAACCACAGGAAAGGTACCTTCTGTCTGTGGTACATCTCAAGAACCCTTACTTACCCGCGTTCCCCAAATTACGTTCCAATGTATCCCCATACCCTCAACCATACAGGGCGAGGGGCAGACCAACACCCGTTCCCCCCCTGCCCTTTTTATTTCCCTCTCCCCCCTTGCCCCCGCTCCCAGAAGGCGAGGGGGAGCCGTTCGGTCTCCCTTCTCCCGCTAGGGGAAGGGCATGGGGATAGGGGGGGGCTTGCTACCCCAACAACCCCTCAGCTTGCCAACGCTCCAAGATGGTATGGACTTCACGCATCGCTTTTCCGCGGTGGCTGATGGCATTTTTCTGCTCCGGGGTCAGCTCTGCCATCGTCTTGTCCTCATCCAATACATAAAACACGGAATCGTAGCCAAACCCACCCGTCCCCCGTGGCTCAAATTCAATCACCCCGGGCAACTTCGCCTCAATGACCTCTTCCCTGCCGTTAGGATGAACAAGCACAATAACGACAACAAAACGAGCCATACGCTCGTGTAGGGGGACACCCTCAAGTTGCTCCAGGAGGTAGTCTACCTGTGCTCTACCCGTCACGCCACCATAGCGGGCGGAGTATAGCCCCGGTGCGCCATCCAATACTGCCACCTCAAGCCCACTGTCATCAGCCATTGTGGGCAGACCGCTGGCTTGCATATAGCCGCGTGCTTTGAGCCGAGCGTTTTCCTCATAGGTGTTGCCGGTTTCTTCTATGTCTGTGGTAATGCCCACATCGTCAAGCGAGCAGACGGGTAGCCCCGGCATATCTAGCAGGGTAATATACTCGCGCAACTTGCCAGGATTGCGTGTTGCAACGAGGAGCGTATGTTGTGCTGTCATGCAAACCACCGTACCCACATATAGCCAATCCATGCTACGCCTATAAACCGGACGGTCTTACCTGCGATACACGCCAACAGATAGGCACGAAACCGTATCCGCAATACCCC
>CAZLKK010000176.1:5853-8353 GCA_964559995.1 uncultured Chloroflexaceae bacterium | reverse complement strand
CCGCGACCTACACCTTGGCAAGGTGTCGCTCTACCAACTGAGCTACTCCCGCGCTCACTGGATAAGTATACCATGAGTCAGTGGAGTTTGCAAATTTTTTTGGAGAGGTTGAGGGGAACGGCTCACCGGGCAAATTGCTTGAGTCTATTGTTTTGTCCCATTATTTGTGGTATCATTGGGCTAGTAGTAGTAATAGGAATAAAGAATATTGGTATCATTAATTACCCACAAAAAATCACCAGTGCAAGAAATAGAGGGAATAAAAAAGCAGTATCACCTGAAAAATCAATGAATTTTCAGAATAATGATCTATAAAAACCTTCTTGTATTTCATTGGTTACAAGGTAAAAATGAAGCGAAAGGAACCAAATCTTATATGAAAAGAAGACATTATACAATCGCTCTTTTAGCAACAAAATACATCCTCATTGTAGCAACCTTGTTTTTAACCTCTTGTATACGTAGTCTTTCATCTGATACAGAAATACATTCTGCCTCAGATCAATCGGTCTTATCAACCCCAATAGAAAACCCCGCATCAATCCATACAACGCAAATTACCGGGACAATAGGACTAGAACCATTAGATATGCAGGCAATTGCCCGATCTATGACAGCAACACTACCAACAGAACCGTTGACCAAAACAACTACTGACGTACTAACACCGACTACTTCAGTGCCGACCAATACAATAGTTCCCGGTGAAAATATCGCAGACCCCTTACTTCCTACTAGTACTCCAACACAAATGGTACAAGATGAAAAACCAGACTTCCCACCAACGTTGGATGCGACCTATGCACAAGCAATGCGACCCGAATTTGTTAGTGACATAGCCGATTATCAATATCTTATCCCACGCTATCATCTCCGTATTTCTATCTATCCCAACCAAAGATACCTTGAAGGCATAGCCACTATTGTTGTTCCAAACCGAACATCCACTGAACTCAATAATATCGTCTTACGTCTTTACCCCAACTTTCCACAAGATGCCTTTGGTAAAGGAGGAAATACCACAATGGATGTAACCAATGTGACCATTGATGGTAGTCCAGTAGTCAAAAGTTCTATCGCTCAATCTACAGCAGTAATGCTTCCATTCAATGAGCCTCTCCAACCAAATGCATGGGCAACGATTGAAGTTGCCTTTACCGCAACTTTTGTTGCATGGGAAGATGGAAACTTTCCTTTGCCATCCTATTATCCAATGTTAGCTGTCTATGACGAAGCTAATGCTGCATGGCGTACCGATGTTACAACCTTTGTAGATCGAGTCTTTGCTGACAGTGCTTTCTATGCTGCAGAGATTACCGCACCCTCATCCTTGAAGGTCCTTGCAAGTGGGACGACCATAGATCAAGTCATGCACGAAAATGGCACAACAACCCATAGTGTCCGTACTGGACCTATGCGTGAATTTGCCATCGTTGTGGGAGACTTTGAGATGGTGGAACAACAAGGTGGCGCACAAGGTGATATTGCCGTCAAAGTATACAAAGTTACAGGAAGTGATCTTGACATCTCCCAAGTTGCGTATGTAGCAGCAACAGCTCTTACCAACTATGACCACCGTTTCGGGAAGTATCCCTTTAATGAATTAGAAGCCTATGTCTTGCGTGGGGGATACCGAGGCGGATGGGAATACCCAGGCATGTTTTTACTTTCTTGTGTCACCCACATTGATGCTGGGAGACGCTACGTGACCGCCCATGAAGTTGCTCATCAATGGTGGTACAATGTTGTTGGGAGTGATATTTACCGTCATCCCTGGTTAGATGAAGCCCTAGCCCAATATAGCGGTATTATTTATGCTGAAGATGTTGCTGAACCGGGAGTCGCCGAGTCTGACTGGGAGCGTGAAGTGTTAGCCCGATACTATCCCGCCCTTGATGCAGGAGATTTACCTATTGGTTGGTCCATCACTGACTATCCCAATTTCAATATCTATTTTCTTACTGTCTATGGGAAGGGAGCAGTTTTTCTCAGAACGCTACGGAATGATCTAGGCGATGTAGCCTTTTTTGCAGCATTACAAGAGTACTACAGAACCAATCGCTATGGTATTGCCAAACCACAAGATGTACAACAAGCGTTTGAAAACGCCAGTGGACGTAATCTCCAACCATTGTTTACCAATTGGGTCTATGGGCAATAAAAGAAAGATGTATACCATCCACTAACGTGGGTTTTCTGCATACTGACAAAGCTCTAGTAGGCTTTGGAAGGAAGAGCTTATGCTTATTTGCCAAAATGTTGTTGAAGAAACAGGGAAAAAATGTGATACCCAAAATCGTGATGAGGCAAAAAACTGTAAAAAGTGTGGAGCTTCGTTATATTATGCGCTCAAAATCCATGCACCCGGTGATATAATCCAAACATATCGTATTATACGATTGATAGGACATGGAGGCTTTGGCGCAGTCCATGAAGCAGAAGATACCGCAGCAAATAATCAACAGGTCGCTATCAAGGAAACCGTAGACCCTTCGGCTAT
>CAZLKK010000176.1:5124-5779 GCA_964559995.1 uncultured Chloroflexaceae bacterium | reverse complement strand
AAAGGGTATCTGGTTATGGAAATGATACCAGGACAAAACCTGGAAGATGTCCTAAATCATCAACATCGTCCGCTTCCGGTCTCCCTGGTTCAAAGTTATGCCTTACAAATCTGTGACACGCTACAGTATCTCCATCAACAGGAAAAACCGGTAATACATCGTGACATCAAACCTGCCAATATTCGGATTACCCCTGAAGGGTTGCTTAAACTGGTAGACTTTGGATTATTCAAACAAGGATTGGATACAACCGTTTTATCACAACGAGCATTAACCCCTACCTATGCCCCCATTGAACAATGGGGGTATGGGCAAGAACATACTGACCCGCGTAGTGATATATATAGTTTGGGGGCTACCCTCTATCATTTGCTTTCTGGACACCCTCCCCCAACAGCTATTGCACGATTAAATTATGATTCTCTGCAACATCTCGCAGACTTAAAACAAACTATTCCTCCACACATTATTGAATCCGTGATGAAGGCTATGTCCCTATCCCAAAAAGATCGCTACGATGACGTAATGATGTTTAAGCATGCATTAATGGGGTTTTCCATCACTCCTTCTTCTACCAGCGAGACTATTCCTGCCCCACAAATGCAAAAGATGACTGTTGCATGTCCTCGTTGTGGGTATCAAAATGATCCAGATG
>CAZLKK010000176.1:0-5114 GCA_964559995.1 uncultured Chloroflexaceae bacterium | reverse complement strand
TACAGACCACATATAGAGTAAAAAGGCTTTCAGTATCAGGCTCCCCCAGTTGGTCGCGCCACCGAAAAACAGGTTGACGAACAAAATCGTTTTTGCCAATCCTGTGGTCATACAATACCAGTACAGGCAAGATTTTGCTCGCGTTGTGGATCAAGTACCCCATGATTATAAAGTAAGGAGTAGAATCTATGCCTACGATTATTAAATGTCCCCAGTGTCAAAAAATGGTACAGCTTGAGCATGGGGATAAGTACTGTCCAATTTGTGGTGGAGTTCTTGTATCAGCCAATGCACAACAAGGGGTTAAGACCGTCTTGGCTCCACAAACGCAAACGACCTTTCCTTATAAAACGGTGATTATCGCTGCTGTCGCTGTGGTGATATTTCTTGCTGGTGTGGGCTGGGGCATAATGCAGTGGGTTTCCTCCTCCTCTGTGGCAGATACCCCCCCTATTTCTGCTGACCAACCAACCTCAACCTCTTTGCCAACAGATGATAGTTCATTATTAGATGACACCAATACGCCTACGGATACTTCTTCAGATACCCCTGATTTTCAAGATATTGCAGCTACAAGTACTGCTCAAATACAGGAATTGACCTCTGTAGCTCAAACAGGCGAAGCCATATCGCAGAGTGAACGAGCTGCCCAGGAAACAGAACAAGCATCAAACAGTACTGCTCAGGCTATTAATGCAACTGTTACAGCTATGGTTATAGAACAAACAGCTCTTGCAGCAACACAAATTGCCCAACAAAATGCGGAAGCATTACGGGGAACGGAACAAGCAATGGCACAGACAAAAACAGCAATGGATAGTACGCAAGCAGTTATTGCTGAACGAGAAACACAAACAGCTCTTGCCAAACAATCTCCCCCTATGCACGTCTCACAGTCGTTGCCCACTGGATTTACCGGTTCATGGCAAGGAGTCTTTTACGATGTACATCGTGATATTCCTATGACCATCTATATCCAAGAGGTCGCCGGACAAACCTTTGCTGGCAAGATTAACTACCCGGATAGTGGCAATACCACGACCATTATGCAGGGTTCTGTTGTGACAGATCTGTCATCTGAAGTACAGAAATGGGAACACGTCCAGGGTTTTAATTCGGGAGCTAGTGGAACTTGGATTAAATTTACTGAACCGGCAATGGAACCTGGCGGCAATCCTGCTACGTTACTTAATGGGTGGTATTATGCACGGGTGACAAATGATGGGGCTATGTATGGGAGTTTCTTTGTAAGCCAATCTAAAAACCAACCCCGGGGCAATTTTACAGTAAACCGTACATCAACTACAACTTCTTCACCTCCTACGTCTTTTGATGATGAAATACCCGCCCATAAATGGTCTGGAGTATTTCATGATGTGCATCGTGATATTCCCATGTATCTCACCTTTACCGATATTTCAGGACAATACTACTCCGGCGAGATTAATTACCCGGATAGTGGTAATACTACGACTATCCTAGAAGGGTCTATTGTGACAGACCTTTCATCGGAAAGCAATAGATGGCAACATGTCCCAGGATATGGCTCTACGGAAAGCAGTTTATGGTTAAAATTCACTGAAACTGCTATGAAGCCTGGGGGTAATCCGGCTACATTATTGAATGGATGGTATTATGCCTGTATCACAAATGAAAAAAATATGAAAGGGGTTTTTTTTATTGATAGGCATAGTACTTCCCCACGAGGTACCTTTGAGTTACATTTGTCGAATTAAGGATTGGTTATTGATTTTTCTACCCACGAAACGGCGATGAACCGGGGGTAAGAGGGACTTCGGCGGGATCGCGGTTATGGTTGTGCTTATGGTTGCCCTCAAGGTGTTCACTGTAGAACCGCTGCGTGGGATAGGCAAAGCTGATGTCATGGCAATTCGCAAACTCATCCAAGATGTCTTCCCAAAGCTCCTGCTCCGTCCCACGGCGGCGGCGCGGTTCGGAGAGGTAGCGTATCGTCAACGCCACCCCATACTCGCGCACCCGCGTATACACAATGGGCGTTAAGCGGGAATAGAAGATGAAATACTTCTCCGCAGCCTGTTCTACTTGCTTCTGTGCCTGTTCGCTTAAGTGTTCCGAGTGCTTATTTGCAATACGTTGGAGAATCCCCTTCGCCTTGCGCCAGTTGCTTTCAAACGTGACCACCACACAAAGCTCATTCCAGATATACTGAAACCCCTGCGTATAGCTTGCCTGCGGTTCGCTAAACACCCGCCCATTGGGAACATGAATAATGCGCCCGGTACTCTGGTCAGCATCAACCCAATTGCCAATCTCCAACACAGTAAACTGAAATGGGCGTATATCTATCACATCACCAGAGACATTCCCTATCTGAATACGATCCCCCACATTAAACGGCTTGCGCCAAGTGATAAACAACCACCCCGCCAAATCTACCATCAAATCTTTGAGCGCAATAACCAAACCAGCAGAGAGCAGCCCCAGAAACGTACCAATAGACTTCACCCCATCAGTCCATATCCAGGTAATCAGGATAAGCGCAACCAAACTGGAAACATAGCTCACCGTCTTTCGCATTTGGTAGCGCAAGCGTACATCTGTATAGCGGCTCTGGATAACCTTATTCGTGAGCTTGCGATCTATCCATAGAAACACCAAAATACCAATGGTCAACAGCAGTTTGACATGTAGTGACGGGCTAGTGATAATCTCTTCTAGCCACTCCCTCACCGAGTTCATGGTAAATGGCAAATAATGCATACTATCCTCTCCTGCCAAACTGTCGTTCGAGCTCACCGGGGGTCAGCAAAATCATCAGCGGGCGACCATGTGGGCAGGTGTGGGGGTTGGTACACTGCTCAAGCTGACGCAACAAATCGCGCATCTCATCCAATGAAAGGGTCTGTCCCGCCCGCACCGAAGTATGGCACGCAAGGGTAATCAACATTGCCTCACGCCAATTATCCGGGGTGCTGCCCCCCTCGCCTGCTAGATGGTCAGCTATCGCCAACAAAGCGTTTTGCAGATTCTCCAGCGCAAGCATAGCCGGAACAGCCCTCACCCGCACCATCCCCTCACCCCATGCGTCAAGGTGAAACCCCCATGCTGCCAACTGTTCAGCATTGCCCACCAACAACTCGGCTTTGTCGGCAGGAAGCGTCACCGTCTCAGCCATCAGCAATTCCTGCGAATCCAACGGTCCCGTGCCACGCTGTGCCATAAGCCGTTCATAGGCGATACGCTCATGGGTGGCATGCTGGTCTATCATATACATACCGTTGGGGGACTCTGCCACAATGTAGGTAAGCCCCACCTGCCCCACAACGCGCAATGGCGGCAACTTTGCGGGGGACGATGCATCAGCCGTAGGGGTATCAGGCGATGGCGCATCAACCGGAGCAGGGGAATTGGCAGAGTCATCGACAGGATGTGGAGTGGGGGCATCTTGTGGGGCGGTGGGGGATTCATCTGCTCCCAACATCGGCTCTTCCCCCCCATCATCTCGCTGGTCATCAGCATGCCCATACCCATGCCCATATGCATTGGAAGCATGCAGCATAGACGAGTCGTCTACGTCAGTGGATGGCACTGGATGGGGATCATGCGGGACGGCAGGGAAGGGGGAAACCGCCGCCCCCACATCCCATCGGCTATGCTGCGTACTCCATGCTCGCTGCCCTACCCGCCATGCTGCCGGTGGGTCAGACGATCTGTCCTGCTGTTGCCCTGACGATTGCGGGTCGTCAGTAGGGCGTATCTCAAACCTTCGGGGAATGCTGTCCGTTGGCATTTCTGCCCACGTCTGTACGCCTGCCCCCTCGATCAACGCCTGTCGCACCGCCCGCCCCAACAGACTATGCACCTGCTGCTGGTAGCGAAACTTCACTTCGCTTTTAGTCGGGTGAACATTGACATCTACCGCGCTTGGAGCTACCCGAATATCAAAGACTGCCATCGGGTGTTTCCCCTTCATCAGCAGTGTGTGGTAGGCATCCTCAACTACATAGACCAACTGACCGCGGGGGTGTATAGCCCGTCGATTAACGAACAGGTGAATATAGCTCCGTGAGCTGCGGGTGAGTCCGGGTGGGGAGACCAAACCCTGGATAGAGATTGCCCCATCACCATCGCCATACTGCTCATCCACCGGGAGCAGTTGACGTGCCACATCTACCCCATAGATTTCTACCAAGACATCGCGTAAATCGCCTGAGCCGCTTGTTTGCAGGGCAAGTCTCCCGTCTAGTAGCAAGGTAAAGCCTGTTTCGGGGTATGCCAGCGCATATTGCTGCACAATTTGGCTAATCGCGCTCATCTCGGTGGCTTCAGAGCGGAGGTATTCACGCCGCACGGGGGTGTTGTAGAAGAGGTGACGCACACTCATACTGGTGCCGACAGGACACCCACGCGGGATATTTGCCTGTATCTCCCCCCCGGCGATGCGTAGCTCCATACCCACCTCTTCGGCGGCGGTGCGGGTAATACAAACCACTTGGGCAACACTGGCAATGCTTGGCAAGGCTTCGCCACGAAACCCAAGCGTGTGGATATTCCACAGATCATCGGCTTGGTGCAGTTTGCTGGTGGCATAGCGACAAAAGGCGGTTTCTACCTCATTGGCAGGAATACCGCAGCCATCGTCTTGCACTTTGATTTCGCGTAGCCCTCCCCCGCGCACTTCCACGTTGATGCGACGTGCGCCTGCGTCGAGCGCATTTTCTACCATCTCCTTGACCACAGAGGCAGGACGTTCAACAACTTCGCCGGCGGCTATTTGTGCGGCTACGGTAGCATCAAGGATGTGTATTGGCATCGTATTTGATCCATATTCAATGTATATCTGCCTTGACTGTACAAGGTCATCCCTCTACATGCGCGTCAGGTTGGGGTTCCACTCCCATCCCCATCCCCATTGCCACTCCCATTGCCACTCCTACTCCCGTTGCCATTCCCATTAGGGCTACCATTATCCCCCGCTCCATTGCCTCCATTTGGCTTGATTGGGGGCAGATGTGCTTGGAAGTCTTGGATGGTATCGGAGGTCAAGATGGCACTAAGCACATTCAACAACTGCTCACTACTCATCTGTTGAAGTTGCTCAACCAGCGCAGGTGGTACCGTCCCAAACCGTT
>CAZLKK010000175.1:7282-8431 GCA_964559995.1 uncultured Chloroflexaceae bacterium | reverse complement strand
CGTTTCGCGTAGGAAATGTGCTGTTTGGTCATATACCCGCAGGGTGTCGAGCACATTGGGGTCGCGGTAGGAGACGAAGACAAATGCCCCCGAATACCGCCCGAAGCGGCAAAAACAGCCATATGCCCCCCCCTGCACCCGCACACGATCCCAGAGCCATGTCGTGCGTAGGTAGTTGGTAATGACCCCCATAGAGCCGTGTCGCTCATAGCCGGCGGTGTAGAGATTTGCTGCTTTGCCCACAAAGTTGACCTGTGACGGAGCCGTCAATCCCTCAAACCCTTTGCCATAGGTTGGCTGCCACACCACTTGGGGAACCTGTTGGGCAGGAAGCTGTGCCAAGAATGTTGCCAGTTTGGGGCGCACTTGTTGCCAATCTTTGCCATCTACTGTTACATTGAACAGCATTGCCCCACGGGAAAAGAGGATTTGTCGTACCTGCTGGAGCTTTTGTAAGACCCCTTGCCAGTCATGTTCTAGCTCCTGCACGAGTGAGCGCAGAAAGAACAAATGGCTCACCCCGCCTATCGTCTCATTGACCCAATCTGACTCGTTGAAGCACGAACGGAGCCGCATATTGACAAAGCCGCTCCCGCCCGGAATCAACGAGGATTCCTTGCGGGCTTTTGCCTCCAGTACAATCTGGCGAAATCGCTCTTGATTATCAAGGCGTAGGGAGAGCAGCATATCTTCAAGGATGTGCAAGAGGTCATCCAAGCGGGATACCGTCACCTTAGTGCGGAGGAACAGCCAACTGGTACTCACGGGATCATCACGAATTGCCATGCTGACCGGTTGTGCTCGGATGCCGCCGGTTGTGCTCCCAATGCGCTGCGACAAGCGGGTGTAGTCTTCGTGTTCCGTGCCCATTTCGCGCACGAGTCGCCCAAACAGGATGGCGTAGGGGACGAGTTCTTGTGGCAGCTTGTGCAGATCAAAGCCTATATCTAGGTAGACAATACCGGTTGTGGGCAGATCATGGTAGAGAATAGGCGTTCCTGCTTCTTCATCCACGGCTAATGGGATGAGCTTATTTTGGGTGTCAAGATCGCTCAATTGCAGCATGGGGATAGTGGCTAAGGCTTCTGGTGGGTCGGGGGTCTCTTGCATCTGCTTGATATGGCGGGTTGTTTCTACAATCTGCTGAAT
>CAZLKK010000175.1:5419-7218 GCA_964559995.1 uncultured Chloroflexaceae bacterium | reverse complement strand
GAGCAGCAGCGTTGTGCGGTGGGTGTTCTTGAGCAAATAGTGGTCAATCAATCCCTCAAAATACCGCTCACCATTGGTTAGGTGGGTTTTGAGTTTTGCCAGCGGTGCTTCAAACGCTAGGGGAACGATGGGATCGCCATCGTGGAGCCATGTCATCAATGCTCGCATCATCAGCGTGAGACCACGCGGCGACGAGCCGGTATTGTTCTCGCGCATGTAGAACTCAAAGGTATTGACTGCCGCCTTTGTCGTTTCGGGGTCTATGCCATCGTTGACAAGCTGTTGCAGACAATCAAAGATGACCGCTTCAATTGCCGGTTCATCTTCTATGGCAATACCCTTTAATCCCGTGGAGAAGTAAATTTGTCGCAAACCGGTTGCCATCCCTGCCCCAACGAGATCATCGCCAAGTCCTGACTCAATCAGGGCTTTTCGCAATGGCGAGGCGAGCATCCCGACGAGGATATAGCCTAGCATCTGGTAGGATAAGCTCAAAACGGCATCTGAAGCACAGCCCGGTAGGAGCCAGTTTATCGTCATCATCCCCCGCTTTTCGCCCCTGCTGCGTGGGTCTACAGGGTACGCCTGCACCAATCGCTTTGGCGTGGCAAACGGCTGTTGTATTGGCACGATGGAGTTTATTGCCTGTGGTGCAAATTCTTGGAGGTAGGTTTGCACAATGCGTAGCCGCTCCTCTGGGTCATCATCACCATAGAAGAATATCCGCGCATTGGATGGGTGATAGTATTGCTGATGAAACGCCCGGAATTGCTCATAGGTCAAGTTGGGTATATCTACCGGATTGCCGCCGGATGCTACTCCATACGGGGTGTTGGGGAAGAGGGACTGCCGCGAGTATTCGCTCAACAACCGATCTGGTGAACCATACGCCCCCTTCATTTCGTTGAAGACAACCCCCTTGTAGTGCAAGGGTTGATCGGGGGTGTCTAGCTCATAGTGCCAGCCTTCTTGCTGAAATATCTCCCGGCTCAAGCGGGGGTAGAATACGGCATCGAGGTAGACATCTATCAGGTTGTAGAAATCTTGGGTGTTCAGACTCGCTGCCGGGTACGAGGTCTTGTCGGGATAGGTAAGCGCGTTGAGGTAGGTTCGCAGTGACCCTTTGATCATCTCCACAAACGGCTCTTTGAGTGGGTACTTGCGCGACCCACAGAGTACTGAATGTTCTAGGATATGGGCTACGCCGGTAGAGTCTGCGGGGGGGGTACGAAACGTAATCCCAAACACTTTGTGCTCGTCGGTATTTTCTATCGAAAGGAGTTCTGCACCGGTGGCTTTATGGCGAAAGAGCCGCCCCCGTGATGCGATTTCTTCTATCTGCCGATCTTGCACCAAATCAAAGTTCTTGAAAACAGACATAACCATCCTTTCGAGTTTTAAGGTAAAGAGAGTTCCTCTGCTCTCCACGTATTCGCCAGTGACTAGGGTTTATTGTATCATACTCGTGTCATTGCGAAACAGAAAGGTTTTGCCCCGCAGATGATCACTACGCAATCCATTGGTTTGATGCAGCAGTATCCTGAAATCGCCATCTTGCTCTATTGGCTCATAGCCGGGCTCCTTGGCTTCATTTTCCTTCGTGATTGGTTGATCCAGTGGCATGTTCGTGCCACACTGTCGCACCGTTGGTTGGTCGTATTCTTGGTAGCTACATGGCTTGTTGGGCAAACGATCTATCTATAGTATTGACACCGAGCCACGAGGGGCGACCTTTTAACCTGCTGTCAACAATCATTTTTTCGCTTAAATCTTGAAGAAGAGTTAATGGAAATTCTTGA
>CAZLKK010000175.1:0-5409 GCA_964559995.1 uncultured Chloroflexaceae bacterium | reverse complement strand
TCGCTTGGCAATGGGGTATTTGAAACTATCGCTTTTGCGTTGGTCTATCGGTTTGGTGAGGGGCTTGGGGGCAAAATGCCGCTCTCCCCAAAAACAGCAATGCGGGTAGGTCTGGTGTTTGGTATTGTGCTGCTTACCCTTTACAACGGGATGATCCATGCGTTTTTCTGGATAGAGCTGCTCCCCGACCACTTCCATACTACCCCGATTGCTGAGATGGTGCGGGGGTTCCATATCCCTGCGCTTGCGGTAATGCTAGTTGGTTGGTGTCTCTGTTTTTGGCTCACGCGGGATGTCTGGACTGTCGTCTTTTTCCATATCCTGGTCGATGTCGTTTTGATGGTCCAGGTGCGCCCGGAGCTGTTCCTGTTGTAGCCGATTGTTACCTGCTCCACCCGCTCCCATTCTAGGGCGAGGGAGAGCAGCCACCTGTCCCCTACAAGAACCTCACCCTAGCGCATACGCCACCGCCGCTGCTGCGTGGATGTATGTCGTGTCAAAGAAGGGAACGGGGCAATCATTGGCACGGATCAACAAGCCAATCTCGGTACAACCAGCGATAATCCCCTCTGCACCGCGTGCTACCAACCGCTCAATAATTGCAAGATACTGCTGCTTTGCTGACTGTTGGATATTCCCCATGCACAATTCCTCATAGATGATGCGGTGAACAACTTCACGGTCATCTTCCGCTGGAATCAGCACTTCTAGCCCATGCTTATCTTGCAACCTCCCACGATAAAAATCCTGCTCCATCGTAAAGCGGGTACCAAGCAACCCTACCCGCTGTATACCACTGGCGTGTATAGCGTTAGCGGTAGCATCTGCAATGTGCAAGACCGGCAGCTTCGTGTGGGACTGCACATCGTCTGCCATCAAATGCATAGTGTTGGTGCAAATGACGATACACGCTGCTCCGCCACGTTCTAGCCGTTGTGCAGCGTCGATCATCACGGCAGTTGCTTGCTGCCAATTTCCCTCCCGTTGTAGGGTTTCTACCTCGGCAAAGTCTACCGAGTACAGCAGGGAATGGGCAGAGTGTAGCCCACCACATCGCTCACGCACTAGCTGGTTCATCAACCGGTAGTATTCAACAGATGATTCCCAACTCATGCCGCCTATCAATCCAATACACTTCATCATGGCAGTCTGTCTGCCTTTCTTGAGTCATTTCTTGGTCGGGTACGCCCTCATCGTAATGTTGGCTTCTAGTGTACCACAAAGCGTTAAAGGGCGTGGGGGGGGGCAAATTCGTTTTTTTATTTCCCGCTCCCCCTTGCCCCCGCTCCCCCTTGCCCCCGCTCCCATCCCAGGGCAAGGGGGAATACATACATCCGCTCGAATTGAGTATTTGACAACTCCCCCCCTCTTCCATTACCATGCGTTGTAAGGAAAAGAGCTACCGCCGTAAGACAACGTAGTCTAGGATGGTGTGGGATAAGAACCTATTACCATTATGGTTGGTACTCGTTTTCCGTGGTTGGCAAAGCAACAAACACCGCTTTCCAACACTCCGGCAGCTTCCCCTTTCTACATGCACCCGTTAGTATAGCATGTATCCCCAAACCATCCCTGCTGGATATACCATAGGAGGCTATACCCACCTGTGGACACTTTCAACAAGAACCCAAGAAATGTCTAATGTATGAAGATATACAGAAGGGAGAACCTTATGCAAACTATAGCAGGATTATTTGATACCTACCGAGACGCAGAACAAGCCATCCGTGACCTCCGTGACTTGGATATTGAGCGCGATCAGATCAGCATACTCGCCCGTGATACCGTATTACGCGAATATGTTGCCGATGCTGAAGACCCCGTAATGTCAGGAGCTATCGGTGGTTCGGCTATCGGAGGATTAGGCGGCTTGCTCATGGGGTTAAGTGCCATCACCGTCCCCGGTATTGGTCCCGTCTTCGCCGCTGGTACTATGCTGGCAATGCTTGGCACAACCACAGCAGGCGCGGGGATTGGAGCCGTAACCGGTGGGCTTATCGGGGCTCTTACCAACGTGGGTATACCAGAACGAGATGCCCACGTCTATGCCGAGAGTGTTCGCCGGGGGAGTATCATTGTCCTAGCCGACGTAGCCGATAATCACGCTGATGCTGCGATTGCGGCATTGAATCGTGCCAACGCTGTAGACATTGCGGCACGCCGAGATACCTTGCACAACGAGGGGTGGAAATACTTTGACTCAAACCACACCCCCAAGTCTGAGAAGGCTGTTGCTAGGTAGCCCTAAAACCTGATTACCATAACCTATTTTGCCCTTTCCCTATTCCTAGAGCATAGGGGATGGGGCAAAGGGCAAAGCAAGAAAGGGAAACCCATGACCCACGACCATCATTATGATGGAGTCCTCTTCGCTGGCAGTGCTCACCCATCGCTGGCACAAACCATTGCTCAACATTTGGAACTTGAGCTAGGCAAATGTATGGTAGATCGATTCCCTGATGGCGAAACGACCATCGAACTGCTCGAAACGGTACGCCGTAAAGAGGTGTTTCTGGTGCAACCCACTTGCCCACCCGTTAATGATCACCTGGTTGAACTGTTAGCCTTTATAGATACATGCCGGCGTTCATCCGCCGAGCGTATCACCGCAATCATCCCCTACTTTGGCTATGCTCGCGCCGACAAGCGGCATGGCAGACGGGAACCAGTGACAGCCAGTATGGTGACAACGCTTTTGCAAGCGATGGGGGTAGACCAAGTGGTAACGGTAGACCTACACGCTCCCCAAATTGAAGGGTTCTTTCATGTACCAGTAGACAACCTCTCCGCGGTGTCTACGCTCTGCAAAGCCATGCAACCTCACCTACCGGCAGATACCATCATCGTCTCGCCCGATGCCGGGCGTGTGAAGATGGCAACCCGCTATGCCCAATACCTCAATATGCCCGTGGCAGTGTTGCATAAGCAACGCAAGAGCGGGAGCGAGACAACTGTTACCCACCTGGTTGGTGATGTCCAAGATCATTCGTGTTTGCTCATTGATGATATGATAGCTACTGGTGGCACCATCGCCAAGAGCTTCGATGCTTTGCTTGATGCTGGCGCACGCCCGGAAATGTGGGTAGCAGCAACACATGGATTGCTGTTGGATGGAGTACGCGAGAACCTCTCGCATGAAGTCGTCAAAGGGGTGTATATTACCGACACGATGCCACAGACTACAAGCAACTGGCACAATTTGCACATTATTTCCGTTGCCCCATTGCTTGCCGAGGCTATCCAACGGTTTCTCATGCATAGCCAAATCCGTGACCTTGTTTCGTGATATAAAAGTATACGGGGTACTTCTGTTATACGAGTAATCTACGCCTGAATGTTATGGAAAAAACGCCTATACCAAAAGAAGGAGCATTACGAACCAATGCATATCGTTATTTTTGAAGTAGAATCATGGGAACGAGAAGTCTTTCATCCATTAGAGGCTGAACACCATCTCACGTTTGTGCAAGAACCATTGACTGCCCGCAATGCTGACCAATACCCTGATGCGGAGATTATCTCCCCTTTCGTCTATTCTAGTCTAAGCACCGATGTGCTCGATAACTTCCCTAAACTCAAACTCATTGCCACCCGTTCAACGGGGTTTGACCACATTGACTGTACCCACTGTCGAGATCGCAACATTCTGGTGAGCAATGTCCCAACCTATGGTGACAACACGGTAGCCGAGCATGTGTTTGGGCTATTGTTGGCAATTAGCCACAATATGATTGAAGCTGTAGACCGCACCCGTCGCGGGCAGTTTTCCCAACAAGGGTTGTGTGGTTTTGACCTGTTTGGCAAGACACTAGGGGTCGTGGGGACGGGTAGCATTGGTCGAAACGTTATCCGCATAGCCAAAGGGTTTGGGATGGAAGTTATCGCCTTTGATATTCGCCCAGATGAGAAGGTTGCAGCACAGCTTGGCTTTCGCTACGCCGATATGCCCGAATTGCTGGCACAGTCAGATATTATCACGCTGCATGTACCTGCCAATAGCCATACCCATAACCTCATTGCTGACGATGCCTTTGCCCAGATGAAAGATGGGGTTGTCATCATCAACACCGCACGGGGTGCCGTGATGAATGTACATGCCCTAGTCCGGGCGTTGGGGTCGGGCAAGGTGGCAGCTGCCGGGCTAGACGTGCTGCCGGATGAGCCAACAATTCGTGAAGAGGCTGAATTGTTGCGTTCTGTCTACCGTGAACGGTACGATGTAGAAACGCTCTTGGCAGACCATATCTTGCTGCGGTTACGAAATGTGATTATTACTCCCCATAGTGCTTTTAACACCCGTGAAGCAGTGGGGCGAATTCTGGAGACAACACGAGAAAACATCGAGTCTTTTCTCCAGGACGAGCCGCGCAACATCGTTGTATAGGGGCAGGGTTGTGTCGACTCCCCCTCGCCCTGGAATGGGAGCGGGAGCGGGGGGGGAGAGGGATTGTCGCCCTGGGAGAGGGGGCAGGGGGAGCGGGTCGTTGCTCGCGCTAGAATGGAAACGAGGATAGAATATGACAACGAGTTGTGATTATCGGGTTTGCGATGAAAATGGTACTTGCTCGTAGATGTGCTGCAAGGGTAGGGTAATAGGTTCATCAGCAGCAAACGAAAGGGGGACAGCTTGTGCCATGTCGTGATACTCGGTCAAGAGCCACTTGGTTTCCTCAACGCGGGTAAACTGCTCAACCAAGCACTGCGCCTGATCTATGAGGAGGTAGTCGTGGAGTGACGGGAGCGAACGATAGCCGATAAACTTCTCGTCACGGTCATACCGCCGGGTGGAGTCGGAGAGCACTTCTATCACCAACACCGGGTTGGTAATCGTGTCGTTGCGCTCGTTGTGTCGCTGTGGCTCCCCGGCTATGACTAGCACATCGGGGTAGGTATAGGCGTTGCTCATCGGTATCCATACCCGTAAGTCAGTAGCAAAGCAGGTATACTTCTTGCTTGTTTTCATAAGCATACTACGTAAATAAAAGTACACATTTCCGACTATCACATTATGGGTAATAGATGATCCAGCCATAGGAATAATCACTCCGTTATAGTATTCATGCCGTTCTTGGGCAAGCGTTTCTTGTTCTAGGTAGGCTTCTGGGGTAATGTATGAGTCTATAGGGTTAGGTGCTGCTCCCATAGGCTTGGCTCCTTTCGCATAGTGACTTGACGTTCACGTTTCTTCTGCTCTTTATCATACCATAGAATGGTATCTAACCTTAGTAGAGCGCGGGGGGGCAATTGCCAAGTCCGGTTTGCCCCCATCCCCTAACTCCGCGTCCCACCGCGAGGAGAAGGGGAACCGTAGGGACGCACGGCGGTGCGCCCAATGTTCGGCACCCCCTCGCCCTGGAATGGGAGCAGGGGCAAGGGGGGGAGGGGAATAAAAAAACATGGCTTTGCCTG
>CAZLKK010000174.1:0-8437 GCA_964559995.1 uncultured Chloroflexaceae bacterium | reverse complement strand
TTCGTTCGTCTCTGGGTCAAAGATTGGTGCTGCCAAGACGCGCCCGGTGATACGTCTCTCCAACGCCTCCATCACCATAGCATCGTCTTCCATACGCAACCACATGCCGTCTTCTGAGCCGCAATCTTCTGTTGTCACGATGACATCTTGGGCTACGTCTACCAAACGCCGGGTGAGATAGCCTGCGTCAGCAGTACGTAGCGCGGTATCTGCGAGACCTTTCCGTCCACCGTGGGTAGAAACAAAGTACTCCAACACGGATAGCCCTTCCCGGAAGTTGGCTTTGATGGGCAGTTCAATAATCCGTCCTGTTGGGTCGGACATCAACCCTCGCATCCCTGCCATTTGGCTAATCTGGTTGATGTTACCACGCGCCCCGCTGACTGCCATCATAGACACCGGGCTTTGCGGGTTCATGTGCTTCTGGACAGCTTCTTTCACCTCTTTGGTGACATTTTGCCAGATGTCTACCACCACGCGATAGCGTTCATCTTCGGTAATCATCCCGCGCCGAAACTGCTTTTCTACATTGTTGACCTGCTTATCTGCAGCCTCAACAATGGCAGTCTTGGTTGTTGGTACTTCAATGTCGTTAATACCAATGGTCATCCCGCCCAGGGTGGCATGCTTGAAACCAAGTCGTTTTATCAAGTCTGCCTGCATAGAAGTCATCTCAGAACCAAAGAGTCGGGCTAACTCTTGCTCGCTCTTATTAGGAAACCGCTGTTGCACAATCTCTAGGTACTCTGGGGGAATATTGCGGATATTGGTAAAAAACTTGTAGCACTCGGCAATGATTTCTTTCAAGCCCTTCTTGGCGATGATTTCATTCCGATAACGTAACGGTGGCAGCAACGCATTGTTCAAGATAAGCCGCCCTATGGTCGTCTCAATCAAGACTGCTCGCCCACCATCTTTGGTAAAGGGCTTCACCTTGAGGTCTTTCCCCCGCACAAGTTTACTCAACATTTGCTCGTTGATGTCGGCTTGCAAGGCAGGGGGCAGCCAGTATTTGCTGGCAATCTGGGATTGGATACTGAGTTGGGACTGGTAGTTGCTGTATTCGGCATAGTCAAAGTTGGTCAGGTATTCCTCATCCAGTACCACGGTGATAATATCTTTGATCCCAATAATCCGCTTGTCGTAGGCAAGCATGGCTTCTTGGGGACTCTCAAATTTCTTGCCCCGCCACATAGTCGGGTCTTCGTCTGTTTCATTCACCATACTGAGGTAGAAACAGCCAAGCACGATGTCTTGCGAAGGCGTAATGATAGGCTCACCGTGGGCAGGACTGAGCAGGTTGTAGGTACTCAACATCCGGGTTTGGGCTTCTTCCTGCGCCCGCAGCGAGAGCGGCACATGCACCGCCATCTGGTCGCCATCAAAGTCCGCATTGAAGGCGGCACAGACGAGCGGATGCAACTGAATGGCACTCCCCTCAATGAGCTTGGCTTCAAACGCCTGAATAGACAAGCGGTGCAAAGAGGGGGCACGGTTGAGCATCACCTTGTAGTCTTTGATGATCTCTTCTAGCACATCCCACACTTCGGGACGTACCCGCTCTACAATACGCTTGGCACTCTTGATGTTGTGGGCAAACCCTTTTTCTACCAAGCGGCGCATGACAAAGGGCTTGAAGAGTTCCAGAGCCATTTTCTTGGGCAACCCACACTGATGCAGTTGCAGGTTTGGCCCAACTACGATAACCGAACGCCCGCTATAGTCTACCCGCTTACCTAGCAGGTTTTGACGAAACCGCCCCTGCTTGCCCTTGAGCATATCGCTTAGGCTCTTGAGGCGATGCTTGCCTTTGCCGCTTACCGCTCGCCCACGTCGTCCATTGTCTATGAGGGCATCTACCGCTTCTTGCAACATCCGCTTCTCGTTGCGAACGATAATCTCTGGCGCACTGAGTTCCATCAGTCGCTTGAGGCGGTTGTTGCGGTTGATAACGCGGCGGTAGAGGTCGTTCAAGTCGCTGGTCGCAAACCGTCCGCCGTCCAGCTGCACCATTGGGCGCAGGTCGGGGGGAATGACCGGTAACACCGTAAGGATCATCCACTCCGGGCGGTTGCCGCTCTTGCGAAACTTCTCTACCACCCGCATGCGCTTGGTGGCACGTTTGCGGCGTTGCCCGGTGGTGTTCTGAATCTCATCCTGGAGTTCTAAGGAGAGCGAATCCATATCTACCTGAGCGACAATCTCCCGGATAGCTCCTGCCCCCATATCGGCACGGAAAACATCAAAGGCAATTTCGCGCAGGTTGCGGTATTCGTTTTCGCTCAAGACCCGACCTACCTTGAGCGATTCTAGCATATCGATCTTGTCTTTTTCCTCTTTGAGCAGGAGGTCAATATCATGCTGCTGCGTTTTGGAAAACTCCTCTTGCTCCTGCGCCACTTCATTTTTGCGAAGTTCAAGGTCAGCGTCAGCTCGCAATTCAGCATCGTTGATTTCGCGCAGGTGAGCGGCTTCCAGCGATTCCTTCTCTCGGTCTACCATATCGTCCAGCAGATCAAAGGCAGCATCCCCGACAATTTTCCCCTCTTCAACCAACAACTCGCTGCGGAAGGTGATGTCTTCCTCTGCCTCTTTGCCCGTCAACTCTTCTAGCTCCTCGCGCAACTTTTGGGCTGCCGCTTCAAGTTGCTGGATGGCGGTTTTATACTCCTCCTCCATGTTTGAGCGTACTGTCGTCTGCGCGATCTCCAGTTCTTCAATCACACGAGTATGCTCTTCCGTGAGCTGCATCCGCTTGTCCTCATCCTGTTGGACAATGCTGTCTCGTTTCTTTTGGTACTCTTCTTGAATTTCCTGGCGCAAATAGTCGAGCTTCATTTCGTCTATTTCAACGATAATGTAGGCAGCAAAGTAGAGGACGCGCTCCAGGTTGCGGGGGCTAATGTCCAGCAGCAACCCAAGCCGTGAGGGGGTACCCTTGACAAACCAAATATGGCTGACTGGTGATGCTAGGGCGATATGCCCCATACGGTCTCGGCGCACCTTTGAGCGTGTTACCTCAACCCCGCACTTGTCACAGACCACCCCTTTATAGCGTACCCGTTTATACTTTCCACAGTAACATTCCCAGTCTTTTGTGGGACCAAAAATGCGCTCGCAAAATAAGCCATCCCGTTCTGGCTTGAGCGTACGATAGTTTATTGTCTCTGGTTTTGTCACCTCACCGTGGGTCCACGAAAGGACATCTTCTGGTGAGGCGAGACTAATACGGATAGCGTTAAAATCGTTAATTTCGAGCATAGCTCTTTATATCTCCTATGGTGTCTGGGGCAATCCTCACCCAGGGAAAAACCCAGGGGATTTTTGCCCCAGTACACATCCCTAGAACTCGCCCCGTTCCATACCACTCAAGTTAATACCGTCTAGTGCCGCTATATCGCTGTCCATATCATCCGTCAATTCCAATGGGCGTTCATCTTCGGTGAGAACTTCCACACTGAGACCGAGCGATTGCAGCTCTTTGATCAGCACTTTGAAGCTCTCTGGTACCCCGGCTTCTTGGATAGGTTCCCCCTTCACAATCGCTTCATAGGTCTTGACCCTGCCTACTACATCGTCTGACTTGACCGTGAGCATTTCTTGAAGGGTGTAGGCAGCACCATAGGCTTCCAATGCCCAAACTTCCATCTCACCAAAGCGTTGCCCCCCAAACTGCGCTTTGCCCCCCAACGGTTGTTGGGTAACAAGACTGTAGGGCCCCGTACTTCGGGCGTGGATTTTGTCTTCAACCAAGTGGGCTAATTTGAGCATGTAGGCATACCCCACTGTGACCGGGTGATCAAAGGGAATACCAGTGCGCCCATCATACAGGGTAACTTTGCCATCACGCGGTAGCCCCGCTTCCTCCAACAGGTTTTTTATTTGGGTTTCGTTTGCCCCATCAAAGACCGGTGTTGCTACCCGATAGCCAAGCCGTGCCGCCGCCCATCCCAGGTGGGTTTCCAATATCTGCCCAATGTTCATACGACTAGGTACCCCGATGGGGTTGAGGATGATGTCTACCGAGCGACCATCGGGCAAAAAGGGCATATCTTCAATGGGGAGGACGCGACTCACGACCCCCTTGTTGCCGTGTCGTCCCGCCATCTTGTCACCTGCGCTAATCTTGCGCTTTTGGCAGAGCAAGACGCGCACGGTTTGGTTGACCCCAACGGGCAACTCTGCCCCTTCCGCCCGGCTAAAGACTTTGACATCTATCACCTTCCCGCGCACGCCGTTGGGGACACGCAAACTGCTGTCCTTGACCTCGCGGGCTTTTTCCCCAAAGATTGCCCGTAACAATCGCTCCTCTGCCGTAAGGTCTGTTTCGCCTTTGGGGGTAATCTTCCCAACGAGAATGTCGTTAGGTTGTACCTCTGCTCCCACGTAGATAATACCGCGGTCATCAAGGTTTCGCAGACTGTCCTGTCCCACGTTGGGTATATCGCGGGTTATCTCTTCCGGTCCGAGCTTGGTATCACGGGCTTCTACTTCGTATTTTTCAATGTGGATACTGGTAAAGATGTCCTCACGAACCAATCGCTCACTGACCAAGATCGCATCCTCAAAATTGCCCCCCTCCCAGGGCATATAGGCAACGAGGATATTTTGCCCCAACGCCAGCTCGCCATTGTCCGTACTGCTACTATCGGCAATGACGGTGTTTGCTGTGACCCGATCTCCCCGGACTACGCCGGGGCGTTGGTTGATGCAGGTATCTTGGTTGCTTCGCATAAACTTGCGGAGGCGATAGGTACGACGAACTTTCACCCGTATCTTCTCACGAATACGTGACGGTAAGGATTCCAGATGATTGACGACATCTTCTTTTACCTCGGTACCTGCCCCAAAGATAATATTGCCAATCTCTGGGTCTATGATGTCTTCGTCTATCACCAATCCCTGCCCAACCAAATCGCTAATTTCCTGGATGGTGTGTTCCTCATCCTTGACGACAATTTCGTCAGCGGTGGCACTGACCACGGTACAATCTGAACGGGTGACGATAACCTGCCCGCTGTCACGGGCGGCGAGGTATTCCATACCCGTACCGACAATGGGCGCATCGGGGCGCAACAGCGGCACTGCTTGACGCTGCATGTTTGACCCCATCAACGCTCGGTTGGCATCGTCGTGTTCCAAGAAGGGAATCAACGCAGTACTAACACTGACTACCTGCTTGGGGGACACGTCCATGTATTGCACCCGGTCTATGTGCTCTTTGATGAAAATTTCCCCATAGCGGCAGGATACCATATCGGTTTGAAACCGCCCATACGAATCAATCGGGGCATTTGCCTGCACGATAATATAGCGGTCTTCCTCATCGGAACTCAAATACACCACTTCTTGCGATACTACTGGCTTGATTTTGATGCGCTTGAGGGGCAGGTCAGCCAATTTTTCGGCAATCTGGCGGTTGATCTCTATGCCGGCTTCAGCAATAACTTCGCCTGTGTCACTCGTGATGGTATCCGCAAGGTATTGTCCCCGGAGCTGCCCAATGGCAATAGTTCGGGCGACCTCTTTGTCTACACGGGTACCCGCCGGCATGATAGCTTCAGACGTGCGGAGGTCGCGTACCTCACGCAGCAGCACCCCTCGGTCTAGCCATAGGGGAGTATTATCAATAGCCCCATAAACGCGGCGGTAGGGGGTTTCCAGAAAGCCCATCTCATTGACCCGCGCAAAGGTACTCATTGTCCCTATCAAGCCAATGTTGGGACCTTCTGGGGTTTCTACGGGGCAAATACGCCCGTAGTGGCTATGATGCACGTCACGCACTTCAAAGCCAGCACGATCACGGCTGAGTCCCCCCGGACCAAGCGCGGAGAGGCGGCGTTTGTTGGTAAGCTCAGCTAGGGGGTTGGTCTGGTCCATAAATTGGGAAAGCTGACTGCCCCCAAAGAACTCCCGCATTGCTGCGACTACCGGGCGTATATTGATCAACCCGTTTGGTGTGGCAGTGTCGGTTTCCTGCAAACTCATCCGTTCTTTGATAACGCGCTCCATACGCAGCAGTCCAACCCGAAATTGCTGCTGGATAAGCTCGCCAACGGTACGCACCCGGCGGTTGCCGAGGTGATCTATGTCATCCGGTTTGCCCTGTCCATTGTTGAGCGAGATAAGCTGCTCGACAATCTTGAAAATGTCTATGGGCAATAGCACCCGGCTGGTTGGGTGGGACGAAGTAGTCGGGTGGTCATCGTTGTTCATCAACCGTCCGGTTTCGTTGCGCTCCCACAGGTTCTTGTTGAGTTTGTAGCGTCCAACTTTTGCCAAGTCGTAGCGGCGTGGGTTGAAGAGCAGGGACTCAATGAGCGAACGGGCATTCTCCAGCGTGGGGGGGTCGCCGGGGCGCAGTCGCTTATACAGTTCCATCAGCGCATCGCGGGCATGGTGAGCCGAGTCTTTGTCCAGGGTAGATTTAATATACTCGTGCTCTTTGACATTATCTACCTGCTGAAACATCTCAATGAGTTCTTCATCCAAGCCGGTTTGGTCCAGTTTGCTATCCGCTACCCATTTCCACTCGCCGGTATCTGGGTCTTCTTTCCAAGCAAGGATAGCCCGCAACAGGATGGTCACAGGCAGCTTGCGCTTGCGGTCAACCTTCACGGACAGGACATCGCGTTTGCTGGTCTCAAACTCTAGCCACGCGCCACGGTTGGGGATGAGCTTTGCGGAATAGAGGGGTCGTCCGCTGGCGGGGTCTTGATCTTCTTTGAAGTATACGCCAGGTGAGCGGATAAGCTGTGAGACGACGACCCGCTCGGCACCATTATAGATAAAGGTACCGTTTTCCGTCATAATGGGAAAGTCTCCCAGGAACAGCTCACTCTCTTTGCGTTCAACGACGACAGCATTACCGATGGCACGCCCCATCGCCACCAAATCAACCCGGTACGTTTGCCCTGCGACAGCATTCCAGGAGAAATGGTGGTAGGACATATCCACAAGGCTACTGGGTTTGATTTCCACACCGCTTATGCGGTTGTCTTCTTCGTCGTAAATTTCCATCAACACTGGACCCGCACCAGCTTTCTTAAACGACAGGTTTACCGTCAGGTAGGAATCGCGGGGAGCCTTGACGGTAAACGACGTTTTATCATCTGCAGGTACATCAAAATCTGCGCGTGCGATGATAATATCGAGCCAGACATTCACTCGCAGGGGAGCGGCGTAGGTTAGGTCGCGCTCACGACATTGGAACTCATCATACCGAGGCTTTCCAAATGCATAGTCGAGAAAACGCAGTTCCAGATTTTTGCCGGTAAAGTCAGTGATGGGCGATATTTCATCGAAGAGTTCACGCAGCCCTTCACGTTTGAACCATTCAAAACTACTAATCTGGGTCTCGATCAACCGTGGCACCTCAATAGAGGTCATGATACGGGCAAATGAACGGCGGGTAATAGCTTTGCGATGCAACCCATCACCCCCATGGTCAATGGGAGAGATGAGCGGTTGCAGCACGACGGTTTCTGTCAACGGTGGCATATTCACCTCGTTGGTATTCAATAGCCAACTTCTCTTAGGACTCGTACCAATAAACGTATGTTTGATCGTAGGTCTTGGCACCATTGCTTGGGAAACATTACGACCTGCTGAAAAAAAGCACAAACAACCCGCTCCAGGGTTCCTGCCTATCCAGGGCGGCGACCTCTGAAACTGGTTTGTATGGTGTCAGTCTTAACGTCACTTCTGGGCAAGAGCATGGTGTTCCGGGGTTGTGCTCAGGTTTTCCTTCTTGTTTCCTTCACCTCGTGTAGTTTGGAGTACCTCTACAACAGACCTATGAGCATGCGGTATAAAAAATAATGGTACCACAAAAAAAAGGATATGTCAAGTATTTTTTCGCACGAAAAATATAGGGGGCATCTCCCTCGTTTTTTCTGCTTCTCTTCCCCCTGCCCCCGCTCTCGG
Organism: uncultured Chloroflexaceae bacterium; assembly: GCA_964559995.1. Classification (GTDB taxonomy): domain Bacteria; phylum Chloroflexota; class Chloroflexia; order Chloroflexales; family Chloroflexaceae; genus JAAUSY01. Next base: position 511 of record CAZLKK010000174.1, on the reverse strand, counting down.
CGACCCGCTCCCCCTGCCCCCGCTCTCGGCGACCCGCTCCCGGCAACCCTCGCGGCTCGCAGAGGGCGAGGGGGAGTCGCGCCACATTGGGCGCACGGCGGTGCGCCCCTACACCCGCATACACCCACAGGGGGTAGGGGATGGGGGCAAAACAACCATCCCCCGGCGACCCTCGCGGCTCGCATAGGGCGAGGGGGAGCCGAACATTGGGCGCACCGCCGTGCGCCCCTACACCCGCATACAACCACAGGGGGTAGGGAATGGGGGGCTGCCCGGAGCGACCCGCTCCCCCTGCCCCCGCTCCCATCCCAGGGCGAGGGGGAGCCACCACATTGGGCGCACCACCGTGCGCCCCTACACCCGCATACACCCACAGGGGCTAGATACGGTAATGTTTGTCAAGGGGGAGTTTTTGTCGTCTTTTTGGGCGATTGTTACTAAACATAACTAAAGTATGGGAAAATTAAGCCAACGAATCCCTACCGCACGGCATGGCGCAGGCGGCTATGGG
>CAZLKK010000173.1:0-8446 GCA_964559995.1 uncultured Chloroflexaceae bacterium | reverse complement strand
ACCGTTGGAGTGCTGGTAGTCGGTATAGACCTGTTCTCCACTCACCCCCATACCGAGCAACACTGCCTGCGCTTGCTCAACTGGCATGCCATAGAGTGCTGGCATCAGCAAGAGATCATCCTGGGTATCTCCCGCTTGTGCTCCCTGCGGTTGTGTTGGGGAAGCAGCAGCATCGGGAGCAAGCGTTGAAGTTGGAGACGGTTCCTGTTCTGCCGCATGGTAGACCTTTTCAGGCGACTGCTGGCACTGTTCCTGTATCTGCTGTATATCGGCTATTTCCAACGTCTCGGTGATACCTGCGCCATGCTTGAAAATATCGCGTGATGGTCCATAGTAAGAGACTACGTGGTCATGATGGATGATGTCGCCTTCGGTAGTCTGCACCACCCGCTCAACAGCAGCACTCATCCCCGGTGCGCTGTGGGATACCTGTTTTACCTCACAACGGTCTAGCTTTTCATCATAGACCCACTGGGGTTTGCCGGGTTGCTCCAACTCGCGTACGGTAGGCGGGTGTATGGTTGTGGTCCGTCCATCAGAGTAGCCCCATATGGAGACGGTCAGCTTGCCCTGGGAACTGAGGGATACTTCCATCTTGATAGGGTGGGGGGTATCATTGCGCCAAATGAGGTCTAGGTCTGCTGCACCATGCTGCTTGCCGCTGGCATCATACATAAAGACTGCCGAGTCCATACCGGGTGGGTGGCTAAACTCTTCCAGCAAAAGCGAGTGTTGATGGCGTTCTTGCACCGCTAAACCAGCATCAAAGACGGCTTGATAGATAGCCGTAGATAGATAGCAGACCCCACCAGCAATGACCTTTTCAATAGAGCCGTTGACAATAGCACTCCCCCAGGTATAGCCCATTTCTGCATTGAGGCTGCCTACCGTCTCAAGAAACGATACGGTATCCCCCGGTGCAATCGTCATGCTATCAAAGTGACGGGCAGCAACCCCCACGTTGATGAGGGCAATGGGGACAGGGGCAAATTGGAAGGTTGTTTCGCCAAGCCGTTCTATGGGAGCCGACTGTTGGGTGGTATCTATTCCCTGGAGTTGGGCATATTCCCGACCAATCAAGCCTGCCTGGATGGTATAGGGGCTATTGGGATGGCTCATCTGGTACTCTAGCCGAGCGTGTTCAAAGTACTGGACTGGATAGGATCGCCCCGTTGTAGGGTGCTCTTCGGTGAAGACTTCGCTAATAGGCATCCCCAACAGTTCGCGTCCGCCATGATCCATCCAATAGCTATAGTGGTCATAGCGCAGATAATGCCCTGTTTCCGGGAAATAGAGCTTGTCTGTAGGGTAAAAGCGGGCAGTTGGCTGAAACATTCTGGATGCATGCTCTGCCAATACCGCTGAGTCGGGGGGCTCTTGACGGGCAAAAGCGGCTTCCTCTTGGTGATAAGCAGTCAGCATGCTGCCAAGCGGGGCTAATTGCACCGCAGCTGGACTAGCGGTGTCTGTCTCGCTCTCTGTGGGTAGCTCCATACGCACCCGCTCAAAATACTGCACCTGTTTGTCCCCCACCTGCACCACTTCAGTGAGGGGGAAGCCAAACCGGGCTATGCCGCCGTGTGTATCGTAGTAGGCAAGAAACTTGCCCCCAACGTTATGCCCCGTTTCTGCAAAGTAGCGGGTGGGCAACAGGACATCAGCGATAGGCTGAAGGTCTCTTGTCGGTCCCATAACCGATCCCATAACCGGTGCAGTTGTAGCTACCGGCTGAGGTGGGGAAGTTGGTGTTGGGGGGGGAGTTGGCTTGGTTGGTTGTCCCAGATCATCTACCTGAAACAAAAAACGACTCGTCCAGTAGACGAGGGGGGATGAGAAGTTGTTGTGGACAAGCGGACGTTTTTGTACGTAGTGTGCTAGGGATTCTTGCTGTCCATGAGGAGCATCATCATTAAGGGATACTTGCGGGTACGTAAAGGAAGATGAGAAAGCCACTGGAGCAGATGTAGGCTTTGTATCCATTGTCGTATCCATCATGCTCTTTGTTCCCTTTGCTTGCATCGTTGTGGTTATTGTGGGGCGATCATAGATAGATGGACGGAATACAGGTTGTGTTGTGCGCTGCCAGTAGAGCAATCCTGCTGGCAGCACAATCAACAGACAACAGAGCAAAAGGAATCCCCGTCCAAATCGTTGGGTATGTCGGCGTTTCTGTTGGTTCATCTGGGTTGTTTCTTAGCCTACAATGTGATTACGACTGCTGTAGGAAGGTTGCTATCTTGGCAAGTTCTTCTTCATTGAGACGAAAATCGGCTGCACCAATAATGCCATCCACTTGGGATGCTCGCCGCCCACCGACAATAGCCGCGGTAACGGCGGGGTGGCGCAGGGTCCACGCAATGGCGACCTCGCCGGGTGAGCGACCATACGGCTGCCCTATGGCTTTCAAGAGTTCTACAAGCTCCAAGTTGCGGGTTAATTGTGGCTCTTGAAAAGATGGGTGCTTGAGTCGCCAGTCATCCTTTGGCATAGATGCCAACCGTTCACGGGTCATAGCACCGGTGAGCAAGCCAGACATCATGGGCGAGTAGACGATGACTCCAATATTTTGCTCTAGGCAATAGTCCAGGATTTCTGGCTCAATACTGCGATTGATGAGCGAGTAGGGCGGCTGAAGCGAGGTAATCGGGGCGATAGTCTGTGCTCGCTTCATCTGGCTCACGTTGAAGTTGGACACCCCAATATACCGGACTTTGTGCTCCTGTTGCAGTTCCGCTAGGGTAGTCCAGGCTTCCTCTATATCCTCTTCTGGGTCGGGCCAATGGATTTGGTAGAGGTCTAGCACGTCGAGCTTGAGTCGGCGCAAACTGTCTTCTACCTCGCGGCGGATGGAGTCGGCTTTGAGATTGGCATACACATCTCCCGTCGCCGTCCAAAGGCGGGTACACTTGGTAAAGATAAGCGGCTTATCGGATCGATCACGGATTGCCTGGGCGACAATCTCTTCTGCATGCCCCATGCCATAGACGGCTGCGGTATCTATCCAGTTCATCCCCAGGTCAAGTGCCCGATTGATGGCAGCGATAGATTCGTTGTCGTCTTGGGGTCCCCAAGCGTATGACCAGCCTGCGCCGCCTATAGCCCATGTGCCAAAGCCCAGGGTGGTAATGGTTAGATTGCTGGTACCGAGTTGTTGCGTTTGCATAAGTTCCTCTCTACTATCATAATCGCTCTACTCCCTATTGTACACCATAAGGTATGATTATGCACCCTATTTTTTGGGGGGGAGATCTTCTGTCTTGCCTACCTGTAACCATTTTATTGTATAATTACATGAGAGGATGTCAAAATACCCCTCTAACGCTGCTGATACCTATAGCATTATGCTGTTGGTAGGACAAAAATAGCCACCTTCCTAAGCCATCGGAGTCTTAGGGGACAACAGGTAGCACTTGAGCAATTGGCGAGAAAAAAGACCTAAAGACCTGACAATGGAACTAACCTTGAGCAAAGAAGCTCCCAATATTATCTCAATTCGTTCTGACATGGACATCGTAGCTGCGCGTATGGCAGCACGGACAGCTGCTCGCAAAATGGGGTTTCATACGATAGACCAAGCTCGTATTGCAGCGACTACTTCGGAACTTACCCGAAATATCCTGACGTATGCTACTGAAGGGACAGTGACGATACAAGAAATCCATGCTGCAAATCGACATGGGATAGAAATTATCTTTGAGGACAAGGGACCTGGTATCACCAATATCAGCCAGTTTCTTGAACGCAATAATTATCAACGAGCAGATAAAGGGTTTGGTTTGTCTGGCTCCCGCCGCCTTATGGATAATATGGAGATTGTCACCACAACGGGCGTAGGCACACGGATTATTTGCCAAAAGTGGCTCCGCTAACCAACCTGCGCCAGATGAGTCGCGCTTCTTCTCCCCCCATCACTGCCGCTATGCTGGTATAGACAATGGTTCCCCCTATGCCCATACCCACCAGCCAGCCAGCCAGTGGGAAGAGGTGATCTTGCCAGACGTAGGATGCCCCCGATGCAAGGTAGGGCAACCAGGGCAACGAGAACCAAACCCCCGCTTGAATCACCACCGCGAGCACCAGGGTTGCCAATACTGCCGCTCGGATGCTGCGCCAAAGGACAGGATCGCGCCAGATACCGGGGAGATGTCTCCCTAGCATGAGGAACAACAACAAGGCTTCTATGTTGTTGGCAATGCTAAATGCCAATGCAAGCATCCCCACCCCCCCCCCTAGCCACAGAACCCATGAACCAAGCAGCAGGTTGAGGGTTACTTGGCCTATCCCAATTGCTACGGGAATACGGGTTTGCTGCATGGCAAAAAAGCTGCGGATGAGAATCTCTGAAACGGAAAAGGCGGGTAGGGCTGTAGCATAGCCAAGCAGCGGTATAAAGGTATAGACCAGCGATAGCTCGGTAAATGCCCCGCGTTGAAAAAGGAGTCGCACCAACGGCACTGCCAATAGGATGAGGGCTACGGTTGCCGGTAGGGTGAGGAAGAGGATCATACGGAGGGTACGGCGAATACTCTGCACCATTTCTGTGTTGTTGCCTTCGGCAAAGAGACGGGACAATCGGGGGAAGGCTACCGTGCTCAGGCTGAGGGAAAAGACCCCATAGGGTAGGAGCATGAGTTGGTAGGCATACTCTAGCCCGGTGAGGTGCTCTGCCCCCTGGACTAGCCGAGCGGTGAGGGCGGCTGTTACCAAGAGGCTAAGTTGGGCTGCCGCTTGCCCAATAACCCGCGGAGCCATTTGTTTTGCTACCGTGCGGAGCTCGGCTATATCGCGCCCTAGCGTGGGGGCAAAGCGCATCCCCATGCGCCATAGCCCCGGTAGTTGGACTACGAGGTAGAAGCATGCCCCTACCAATACTCCCCATGCTAAGCCCCAAATACCCCAACGGGGGGCAAAGAGCCATGCCCCAACGATAATGCCCATATTGTAGATCGCCGGGGCTAGGGCAGGCAGGGTGAAATGGTCGTGGGCATTGAGGGCTGCCATAGCCAGTCCGCCTAGACCGAGCAACAGTGGCGAAAGGAGGAACAGGCGGATGAGGCTAGTCGTGAGGATTTGTTCATCTGGGGAGAAGCCGCCATAGAACCACTGCGTAAACACCGGCGCAAACACCCAAACGAGCATACTAGCCAATGCCAGCAGTACGAGAGCCCATGTTACCACGGCACTTGCCAGTCGCCATGCCCGTTCTGCACCGCCTTGTTTCCAAAGCTGGATAAAGACTGGGATAAAGCTACTGCCTAACGCTCCGCCAATGATGACCATGTAGAGCATGTCGGTAATCTTGAACGCGGCACGATAGGCTCCCAAGTCGGCACTCGTGCCAAATTGGGCTGAGATGACGATTTCCCGGAGCAAGCCTGTGACCCGACTGAGGATGTAGCCCCCCATGACGATTAGACTACTGAGCAAGGGACCTTGCAATTTCAGCGCATGAAACCGGGAGAAAAGTTGCACAGCGGGCTTCCTTTTGCTATAATCATATCTTGTACTTGGTTTGAATATTTTGCTGGTATTCCTCTAGGGGAGCTAGAGTTAGGTAGACAAACCCTACGCAGAAGTGGACAGAAGAACGCAGGATGAACCCAACGAAAGGGCGGTGTTTGAAAACCAAAAACACTGCACCAACGCTCAGAAGAAACTGCCCTGTCGTAACCTGAATACCGCACGGAATATCCGAAACAAAGGCTTGCGGTTTGTTGGTACCGTATACACCAACCGTCCCCGGTAGTAGCTTCGTCGGGACGTAAAAACGCCTGTGGACTGCTCGTAAGCCCTTCGTTTGAGAAGGCGGTGCAGGGGGAAGCAGGAATTTCTTTGGAATCAATGCGTGAGTACTTTTGAGTACTTAGAAAGTAGTAGCAATACACGTTGGCAAATTCAAAATCAGCAGAAAAACGTATTCGCACGAACAGGCGCAAACACACGCGCAATATGATGTACCGTTCACGAGTCAAGACGATGATCAAAAAGGCAGAGCAGGCTATTGCCAAAGGCGAGCCAAATGAAGGGACTATCAAGGAAGCGATAGCGACCATTGATAAGGCTGCCGTCAAGGGTATCATCCACAAGAACAACGCTGCTCGGCGCAAATCACGCCTGATGAAGCGGTACAATGACGCTACCCGCCAGCAACTAGCTACAGAAGCAGTAGCAGAGGCATAAGCCTGGTGCTGGTGTCTATGCGATAAACGAGCAGTTCGTTTCATGCGTCATGCACACCTACGCATGGCGCATGGCGGTTGGCGTAGGTTCTCCGCACATCTCCACGACAAGCAGGTCTAGGGCAACTTCTGGTTGTATTCGACCAGTCTTTATCGCCCGGTCCAGTTCAAGCAACCGGTCATGCAGGGTGCGAAGTTCTGCGCCGGTAAACCCCCGTACTTGGTCCATTGCCTTACGCACAACAAAGGGTTTTTGGCGCAGGTGTGATGCAATATCGTTTGGTCGCATACGTTGCTCTGCCAATTCTTGGACACTGAGCAGGATACGTACTTGGCGAGCCAGCATGAAGAGGATGTAGTGGGGGGCTTGGCCCTCTTGGAGCAGCGCATGCAGTCCCTGGAGGGCTGCGCCCCGTTTCCGCAAACTGAGGTCGTCTATGAAGGCAAACAGGTTGTGCTCTTGGCTATCTTGGACGAGCAGGTCAACGGTGCTGCTGCGGATGGTTCCCTTTTGTCCCACATAAGACACGAGTTTTTCTAGCTCAGACATGAGCAACCGGCTATCATTGCCCACATAGTCTATGAAGTGTTGTGCTGCGGCACGTTCTAGCTTCACGCCTTGCTCGGTGGCGCGTTGGGTGAGCCAGCGGATAAGTTCTGCTCCCTGGAGGGGGGCATATTCATGGACTTCGCCATGCTTTTTGAGGTAGGTAAAGAGGATACTGCGCTTGTCAACGTCTTCTCGTTCGACGAAGACGAGGTAGCAGGTATCGGGGACACGCGCTAGATAATCGCGGAGGGTTTCCCGCTCTTTGCCAGCTTTGGTGTGTTTGATTGCATCGTAGACGGTTACGACCCGGTAGTCGCTAAGAAAGGGGATAGCTTCACATGCGACAGCCAGCTCTTGGATATTGAGCTTACGCCCATCTAGTGAGCTACTGTTGAGATGGAGCAGGTCGGGAGGGACGATAGCCCGCAGGGAGTTGAGGGCTTCGGTACGGGTATATTCGTCAGAGCCATACAGTAGGTAGAGCATAGCGTGTTGGTTATGGATATGAAATTCTTGCCCATCGCAAAGCCCTGCTACACCGTGGATGAAATTTGTTTCGAACCTGCATAATGCAGGTGGGTGCCCGCCCGTGAGGTCAACGGCCCGCCGCTTTGCTCACATTGGAACGAGGCTCCCTTGTGTAACTGTGTTGGCCCGAAACAAATTGTCGTCACACATGTGAAGCAGGGCTTATGTGTCTATCATACCACAGAGGGGCAAAGGGTGCAAACGAACCGGGTGAGGACGCGGGTTGTGGAGGGGGATGGATAATCCGCTCGTTGACCCTCGCGGGTCGTTTAGGGCGAGGGGGATTAGGGGTCTTGCCTCGATTCATCGCTTGTGGTAGACTAGGTTTTGAAGCAAGCCCCCGTAGCTCAGAGGATAGAGCAACGGTTTCCTAAACCGTGTGCCGGCGGTTCGAGTCCGTCCGGGGGCGCACCAAGTATTATACATACATGGGTACCTATTCTCCGAAATGCTTTGCAACGTGCAACACCTCGGTAGTGTTGCAAGGGCTTTCTGATACGCTACAACTCTGCAACACCTCTCCCTCAATAATCGTTGTTGCAGCATCTTTTTCCCCCTCTGCAACACCCTCTGCAACACCCTTTGCAACACCTACTTCATTGACATCTTGCTTATACACATGCTCTAGCAAGTCATATCGCCCGTAATAGCCTCTAGCGACTCGCCTGGTTCGTCCTTTGCGTTCGAGTATCCCATCCCCCTCTAGCTTTTTGCCTATCTCATTGATCCGATGCCAGGTCACACTACCCTGGAGATGTTTTGCTAATTTGCGTATTGAGAACAACCCATCAAAATGATCACATGCAATGGACATGAGCAATTTGGCATCGTTGAGAAACAGTTCGGTTTTGTCTCCCCCCATTTCTCCCCCAGGACCAGCACTTGCTACCCGATCTACGACCATGCGAACTTGGGTCGTGCTGATGAAACAGGACTGGTATTCAGTCAACCGTTCCCGTGATGGACTCTTGAGGATAATACGCCCAACTGGAAGTCCTTCGGCGATCCCTTTCCCCAATACGGACACACTCTGATATATGGTAGCGAGACCGAAGGTGATGACACTTTCATAGTTCGCTCGGATCGTTGTGGTCAGCACCTCGTCTTTCAACACCTGTGTGGCTATGATTACATGCATCCCAGCACTGCGCCCTTGACTAGCTAGAAGCACCAGGCTGCTCTCTGTCGA
>CAZLKK010000172.1:1026-8520 GCA_964559995.1 uncultured Chloroflexaceae bacterium | reverse complement strand
AGCCCTGTTGCGAGCCGAGCAGTTAGCGGCAAAGCTCCGTGAGCTAGGGATAGATATTTAACAGAGCAACCTTGAGGGTATGCTAGTATAGTACGTAATCGTTGAGGAATTGATAAACTGGGGAAGGAGCCTAGATGGTCACACAAGAAATAGCTGCCACAATACGTAAGGAAGCAAGCAAGGTGTTGGTAGGACAGGATGAGCCGTTCACGCTGCTGCTGGTCGCCATGCTCACTGGCGGACACGTCCTGCTGGAAGGCGTACCCGGCACGGCAAAAACGCTTATGGCAAAAACGTTGTCGCTCATCATACAAGCAGAGTTTAAGCGGGTGCAATTTACCCCCGACCTGATGCCATCCGATATTGTCGGTACCCAGGTCTTTGAGTCCAGTACCGGGCAGTTTCGCCTCCGCAAGGGTCCCATCTTTACCCAGGTCTTGCTTGGGGATGAGATCAACCGTGCGCCAGCCAAAACCCAAAGTGCCTTGCTTGAAGCAATGGAAGAGCGGCAGGTGACAATAGAGGGGCAGCGGTTGGCATTGCCGCTCCCATTTTTTGTACTGGCAACGCAAAACCCGGTAGAGTACGAGGGGACATATCCATTGCCAGAAGCCCAACTAGACCGGTTCCTCTTCAAAGTGTTGGTAGACTATGCCCCACAGGAGGTAGAAATAGAGGTGCTACGCCGTTACCATCAAGGCTTTGATGCCCACCACCTCGACAAGACCGGCATCACGCCGGTGGTGTCGCCGGATATGCTCCAACAGTGTCAAGCTGAGGTACAACAGGTGCAGGTAGAAGAGGGTATCCTCAAGTACATCACCGACATTGCCCAAGAGAGCCGGTCTAGCCTTGACCTTGTGCTAGGAGGATCTCCCCGTGCCAGTATTGCCCTACTGCTGACCAGTAAGGTCTATGCGGCTATGCAAGGACGCACCTACGTCAGCCCGGATGATGTTAAATTCCTGGTGCGACCAGTGTATCGCCATCGTATCATCCTCAAACCAGAAGCAGAAATAGAGGGGTTGACCCCCGATACCGCAATGGGACGTATCCTCACCCGTGTTGAGGTGCCTCGATAACGGAAACGAGCTCTAAAGAGAACCAAAAGGTTTTGAAAGGAAGTCATATGACGGACATCTACGCCATAGCCTACCCACCACAGATAGCCCAGGATACTCCCGCTCCCGTGCTGCTTCTTTTGCACGGGTTTGGCAGCAATGAGCATGACCTGATGGGGCTATCTCCCTACCTGGACGAGCGATTTCATATGGTCAGTGCGCGGGCTATCTATGATCTTGGGTTTGGCTACGCTTGGTATTACCTGTATGGTGTTCCCGGCAGTTTGCAGCATGATGACGCGAGCCGCGCTCGGAGCCTGGAAGTCCTGATCCAGTTTATTGAAGAACTGCCCGCACGTATGGGCATTGAAGCTAGTCCAGTCTACCTGCTTGGTTTTAGCCAGGGAGCGGTGATGAGCCTGAATGTTGCGCTGATTGCCCCCCATCTAGTATCTGGCGTGATTGCCATTAGCGGATGGCTTGATAAGCAGGTTACAGAGCAGATAGAACCCCAAACCTTGAAGGATCAACATTTTCTCGTGATGCACGGCACAATGGATGATCTCATCCCGGTGTCGGGTAGCCGCCAGATACACAACTATCTGCAAACGACCCCGGCAAGGCTTACCTACCATGAATATCCCATTGGACACAGCATCCATCCTGATGCGCTAGGGGTCATCAAACAGTGGCTTGCAGAACGCATAGACGGGGAGCATACGCCAGAACAACACAACAGGAGTGAGTAGGTATATGGTGTCGCAGCACCCACGTTTTGCCTCTTGGCAGCCGCCACAAACCTACCAGCAGGTGGAGTCCAAACTCACCGGTATCATTATCTATGCGCCACGTCCAGAGACCATAGAGGCAGATAACCTCAAAAGCTACCAGTGTCCCAAGTGTGGGGCTACTACGCAGTTTGATGTGGTAGCAGGTGGGGTTGCCTGTGAATATTGCGGCTATGTGGCACAGATAGCCGCGCAGCATGTTGGGCGGCAGGCAAAGGAATATGAGTTTACCCTTGAGACGTTGCAACAGGCGGCGCAGGGGTGGGGGGTAGCCCGGCGAGAACTGCATTGCGAAAACTGCGGTGCAAACCTTGCGATCAATGAGGGGGCAATAACCTCAACCTGCCCCTTCTGTGCATCCCACAAGGTGAACGTCCGCACTGCCACCGCAGACCACCTACGCCCCCGCTTTCTCGCCCCCTTCACCGTTGAGGCAAAGACGGCACAGGAACGGGTACGGGTGTGGCTTGGTGAGGGGTGGATGCACCCAAAAGAACTAGCACAGATTACCGGTATGCATCGGTTGATAGGGGTCTATCTGCCATTCTGGACCTTTGATGCCTCTATTACCTCGCTGTGGGAAGCAGAGATAGGCTACCCCAAAACAGAAACCTACTACGACAGTGGAAGCAAGAGTTTTCGCACCCGCACCCGCATAGAGTGGCGGTGGGAAAATGGCAAAACAACGACAATAATAGATGATCTGGTCGTCAATGGGAGTTCGCATATAAGCCAGATTATTCTGGCACGATTGCACCCCTTTGATCTGCAACAACTGGTTGCCTACACCCCCGACTACCTCGCCGGCTGGCATGCCCATGCATATGATGTAATGCTAACGGACGCATGGGAAGTGGGCAAGCGGCGTATGCGTGAACAGGCGAAAAATGAGTGCTACGGGCATGTGCGCTCTTCCCATAAACATGTGCGTAACTTTCAGATGACTGCTGATTTTGCCGATGAGACGTGGCGGTATGTGCTGTTGCCGGTCTATCTGGCAACCTACACCTTTCAACAGCAGGTTTATCAGGTGATGGTCAATGGACAAACCGGCGTAGTCGCAGGACAGAAGCCGGTAGCCTGGCAGAAGGTCATCATGGTTGTAGCAGCATTGGTTGTGCCTGGTCTGCTGATGATTATGGGGACGGTAGGGTGGTCACTTTGGACTGGCTATGCCATCCATGATACTGCGGTAAAGTTCTTGCTTGGTGGCGTTGCCCTTATAGCCATTGGCTTGGTAGTGGCGTTTGTGCTCTACCAAAAAGGTCAAGCATTGGAGGCAGCCTAGTGGAATCTTCCCATCACCCGCCAGCACAAGCTGTTAGAGATGCGGTTTCTGCACACTGGAGTTGTGCGTTGGTAGCGGCAGCGTGTCCAGTGTGCCAACAAGCCCATCTGGTAGACGAAGCCCGGCTAGGGATGCGCTGTCCATCCTGTGCGCGGGGGCAGCTAGAGCCGCAGCCGGTGCGGTTGCGTTCAGAGCCACCAGAGCGCATCATCCCCTTTCAGCACAACCAATCCAGTGTACAGCCAATATTGGACAAATTTGTCCGCAAGGTATGGCTGCGTCCCGATGATTTCTCGACGGAGAACCTGCTCCAACGAATGGAGCCAGTCTTTGTGCCGATGTGGTTAGTCGATGGTGATGTGTTTGGTACCTGGGAGTCGGAAGTTGGCTTTGATTATCAGGTGAAAAGCTCACAGGAGTCGTATAGCAGCAGCGGCGAATGGGTGAGCCATGAGGTGATAGAAACGCGAATCCGTTGGGAGCCGCGAGTTGGCTTAATCGAACGCCACTATGATAATCTGGCGGTGGTTGCGCTGAGTACGCACAACGATTTGCTGCAGCTTGTTGGCGGCTATGACCAGAGCCAAGCGGTGGCGTATGATGTGGCGTTGCTGAATGGGGCAACCATTCGCGTACCAGATGTGGAGCCAGATTCGGCGTGGGAAGAGGCACAGGTTCACTTTGCGAAGGCGGCGGCGAGAGAGTGCCAACAGGCAATCAGTGCAGACCATATCCGCTCTTTCTCTATCAAGGCTGACTATGAGACGCTGGTCTGGACGTTGCTCTTACAGCCGCTCTTTGTCTCATCCTATGCAGACGATGACGGGGTGTTGCACCCTATCTACATGAACGGGGTGACGGGCAGGGTGGGTGGCATACGGATGGCATCACAGCGCAAGGGTTGGATGTGGGCAGGTATCCTAGCGGGAGTAGCGTTGGTGTTGCTGCTCATTGGGGCAGGCTTGCTGCTGCTCCAAGCGTATATGTATGGGGCATCAGCAGAAACAGGTACTGTTGGGGCAGGCTTTATCGTGTTGGCTTCGTTGTTGTGCATAGCGGCTCTTGTGCCAGCGGTGATGCCGTGGGTGTGGAACCGTGAACAGCGCGAGCGCGAGGTGGTACGGGGGTAGTGTTGTGTCAAAGTCTACTTTGCCCTGCCCCCGCTCCCTTTCTAGGGGGGAGGAACAACCCGTTCCCCCTGCCCCCGCTCGTTGACGCTCGCGGCTCGTTAGGCGAAACGCGGGGAACAGAAAAGAGAACTACTCCCCCACCACCGGCACACGCCGCTCCTGGCGAGCATACTTCAAATCGGCGTTGCTCGTGTCGCAATAGCTGATATGGGCAAACCCCCGCTCATCCAATACCAACGAGCCATACAACCCCACCCGCCCTTGCTCATCCACGACCCCCGTATACCAGCTGTCGCTGGCAAAGACCGCATACTTGAGATCGTTGTGGGTGTTGTCATAGTAGCTGATGTAAGGCTGATTGCCGGCATGCAGCGCGAGTGACGTATAGCTGCCCACATCCCCCTGGCTATCTACCACCGTATGCTGCCAGCTTTCGCCATCATAGCGCAGGTAGTTCAGGTTGCGGTTGCCTGCATCGTAGTAACTAATGTGGGGGTAGTCGTTGGAGTCCAGTGCCAGCGAGCTATACTCGCCCACATCCCCCCCCCCGTCAAGTATCTGCACCTGCCAAGTGCCACTAGCATAATCGTAGTAGGCATAGTTGAGCGAGCTATGCGTGCGATCATAATAGCTGATGTGGGGGGCATCGTTGCGGTCCAGTGCCAGCGAGGTGTGCAACCCGGCATCGCCCGTTGCATCTACAATTTCTGTTTGCCATTGTTGCCCATCATAGAAGGCATACTTGAGGTCGCCATTGCTCTTGTCGTAGTAGCTAACACGGGGGTAATCGTTGCGGTCTAGTGCCAGCGAGTTATACTGCCCCACATCGCCGCCGCTATCAATCCGTTGGATATGCCACTGTTCCCCATCAAAGGTAGCATAGCGTAGGTCTCTGTTGGCAGCATCGTAGGAAGTCATATGCGGCAGGTCAAACGAACTCAATGCAAGCGAGCTATAGTAGCCCGTTTCCCCCGTTGTATCCACTACCGACACCTGCCACTCGACCCCATCAGAGACGGCATAGTTGAGGCTCGTAGTGCCTGCCGCATAGTAGGCAATATGCTGTAGCCCCATACCGTCAAGGGCTAACGAGGTATACCACCCGGTGATGCTGGCGGTGTCTACAACGGTGATGAGCCAGTCTAGCTCGCCGCCATTGCCAAGCGGTGGGGGGGAAGTAGCTTTTGCATAGCGCAATTCGCCGCTGCTCAGTTCGGTATAGCTGATGTGGGGGGTGCCAGTATCGTCTAATGCCAGGGACGAAAACCGCCCGGCATCGCCACGGCTATCTACCGTCACAAGCTGCCACGTAGCCCCATCAAACCACGCATACTTGAGGTCATCATTGCTTAGGTCGTGATAGCTGATATGGGGGAAGTTTTCGGAATCCAGTACCAGCGAGGGGTAGTAGCCAGTTGTCCCTGCATCATCTACCGTTGTGACATCCCACCCCGTATCCGTAAGGGTTGCATACTTGAGGTCAGCATTTTCGGCATCATAATAGCCAATGTGAGGGCGGTCTTGGCTGTCTAGTGCCAGCGTGGTATAGTTGCCCACCCCCCCCTGCGCGTCTACCGTCATATACTGCCACTGTTCGCCATCATAGAAAGCATAGCGCAGGTCATCTACCGGCGGACCGGCGTAGTAGCTGATGTGTGGGCGATTATCAGAGTCCAATGCCAAAGCGGTGTGTGTCCCCACATAGCCGTCACTATCCAGCGTCTCACGGTGCCATTGGCTGCCATCATAGCGAGCATACTTCAGGTCGGCGTTGGTCTTGTCGTGATAGCTGATATGCGGCAGTCCATTGCTATCTAATGCCAGCGAGTTATATGCCCCTACTTTGCTCCTGCCCTGCTCACTCACCCCATCTACCACCTCAATTTGCCACGCGATACCATCAAAGCGGGCAAACTTCAGCCGACCTTGATCATCATCATAGTAGCTCATAAACGGGTTGCCTTGCCAGTCCAATGCCAACGATGCATACATCCCCACCCCGCTTGCCTCGTCTACCAACTGTATATCCCACGCGGTGCCGGTGTAACTGGCGTAGTAGAGATGGTCTTCACCATAGGCGATGTGGGGGGTGCCGCTGCTGTCCAGCACAAGGCTACGTGCTCCCATAGAGCCAAACACCTTTGGCGCATGCACCTGCTCAATGCTCCATACCCCTTGCTCATTGGTGATGGGGGTGCTCTGGGGGGTAAGGGGGAGTTGCCAGTTGGTACACCCGCTGAGGCTGAGGAGAAGGGCAACCATAAGCAGCAGCAGCCAAGTTTTAGCGTTGCAGTCCATCACTGATAATCGTTGTTGTATCTATGAAGGGCAAAGCACTACTCCCCTGGAACATAGGCAATTTTCCATCCCACTGTTTCAGCTGTTGGTAGCGTATCAGGTCAGGGGTCAGACTATTTGCCAACACCTTGTTGGAGTCCGCCTCCGCCTCGGCGCGTATCCGTATCGCGTTAGCTTCACCCTCTGCCTCTACCCGTGCTTGGTCAGCCTTCACCCGCGCTTGATCAAGCTGATATTTTTGTTGCTCTGCCTCCTGTTGCGCTTGTATCTTGTTGTTGAGGGCTTTTTGCAACGAGCCAGGCAGGTGAACCTCACGGATGCCAAACGAGACAAGCTCCAGGTGATGGTTGGAAAACTCCTCCCGTAACGAGTCGCGTATCAGTTCAGAGATTTCTAGCCGTTTGCCAGAGGTAATCTCCTCCCACTTGTATTGGGCAGTGATGGCTGGCACCTGGGAGCGGGTATACTGGCGCACTATCTCATCCTCAACTTTCGTAATATTTGCCCCTCCCCATTCGAGGTAAAGCGCGGTTACTTCGTCACTCTTGACCCGATACTGAATCACCACATCCAGATTGAGTTGTTGCCCCTCTTGGCTCTGCACCTTGATACTATCATCGCCACTTTCCCCACGGTAGAGCATCGAGTAGGTCTGGAGAGTGACGGGGTATTGCCGAATGTTCTGCGTAAAGGGGTTGATAAATGCCCAACCCGGCTTGAGCGGGTCTTGCTGTATCTCGTGCGAGGATTGGTCAAAGATGATCCCCACATTGCCGGGCTGTATGGTTTGCCAAGAGAGGAAGATAAACGCCAAGATGATCCCCCCGACAATGGCAATGATAGACAAAAAGCTGACCCGTGCAGCTATTTTTGCTCGTGTTGTGTGTGTCTGCATGCTACGTTCTCCATCAGGGCTATGTCAAAGTCAC
>CAZLKK010000172.1:0-930 GCA_964559995.1 uncultured Chloroflexaceae bacterium | reverse complement strand
GGTACGTCGTGCCAATCGCAGGGTACCGGGGAGACGGCTCAGATCATCGCTCATAAGCACCACATCGGCACTCTCCATTGCCACATCCGTACCTGCCGCCCCCATCGCCACGCCAAGCGTTGCGGTTGCCAATGCTGGCGCATCATTGATACCATCGCCAATCATGGCGACCTGTCCTTTGTCTGCTTGAATTTGGCGTATGGTCTCTACCTTTTGTTGCGGGGTAAGCTCTGCGTAGACCTCATCAATGCCCACCTGCCCCGCTAGATGTTCTGCGGCATAGCGGTTGTCGCCAGTGAGCAGCATCACACAACAGACTCCCGCCTGCTTGAGTCCCGCTACAATGTCTGCCGATTCGGGACGTATCGTGTCAGCAAGGGAGAGGATACCCCACACCTCGTCTGCTGTCCCCACGAGAATAACCGTGTGTCCCTTTTGCTCCTGTGCAATGATGGCATCCATAGCCGATGGTGCTAGGGTCTCGTCTTGCACCGGCGTGAAGAGCGATGGTCGCCCCACCTGCACCTGTTGATTATCAATCAGCGCACGTACCCCAAAGCCGGTTAGCGATTCAAACGATTCGGCGGATGCCAGCATAACCTGTTGCTGCTGTGCTTGGGTAACAATAGCCTGTGCCAACGGGTGCTCGGAAAACTGCTCAACCGCCGCGGCGAGAGCCAATACTCGCGCTTGCGCTTGGGTAAGCTGTTCGCCGGGGGCAGGCAGGGTGTCCCACGTCTCCTGACCATCAAGTGGCAGCGGGATAATTGCCGCCACCCCAAGCTGCCCGGTGGTCAATGTGCCAGTTTTGTCAAACGCCACAACTTTGACTCGTGAAGCAGATTCTAAGGGCTTGCCCCCCTTGAAGAGTACGCAATTCCACGAAGCACTCGCCAACGCCGAGAGGATAGCCGCCGGTATGGAGATGAC
>CAZLKK010000171.1:4747-8531 GCA_964559995.1 uncultured Chloroflexaceae bacterium | reverse complement strand
TTCATTGGTAATCATCTCCACTGCCTCTATTGGCGTGGCAGGAGCGAGCAGGCTGCCTAGTTTTGGCGGCAACCCAAGCGTGGGCTTAATCCAGGGCAACGTCAGCACGACTAACACCCCGATAATCCCAATAACCATTGTGTTCATCAGCGGCACCCCACGCGAAGAGCGGCGCGGTTTTTGGGGACGCAGCCGTTGCAAAATATAGCCAGTGTGAATGACCAGCAGCGGGGTAGCGACCATGCCAAACCAGATGATATTGCGCGTAGCACGCAGGGATAGGAAGAGAAAGGGGAGCAGGATAAACAGGTCTATGGGGTCTGGTATGCGGCGTGACAGGATGAGCACTGCCACAAAGATTACTAGGAAGAGAAAGAAGATGACCCCGCCGGTATCGTGCAGTGATGGCGGTGCCCATTCTGTTACCAGCGTCGTGACCGCCGAGGTGTTTAGCAGGTTGAAGACGTAGCCAAAGACATAGATACCGTTGGGATTGATCAGCATAGCCGCAGCAGTAGCCCCCCCCCACATGAAAAGCGGACGCAACGCAGGACGTTGTGCTACTGTTTCTGGAGCAGGGGGAGAACGGCGGTCTGCCAAATAGCGGCGCACCGCTTCCCCCACAAACGTCATACCTATCAACCCCCCGCCAAGCACAAAGGAGCCGTGGGTATTCACCCACACCACCATAAGTAAGGGGAGCACCCAGAGTTTTGCACGGCTATCTTGGGGTGGGGGCTTGCGCCACATCGTCAGGATATACAGATAGGCAGCAAAAATGGGCAACGCATAGGACTGTGGGCGAACATGCCAGTTGTCAAAGGACATGGGCATCGTTGCCAACAACAACACCCCAACACTCAAGCGGAGATTATCGCTGCGATGGATACAGAGCCACAACAGCAGTCCATATGCCAGTGTAATGACTACCGACTGAATCACCAAAATGAACGGCACCCCACCGACAGTATGGAGCGCATACATGAACACTTGGGCAAGCCAACCTTGATTGTAGAATGGTGTACCCAAGCGGGTATAGGAGAAGAGATCAACCGTTGGGATAAAGCCCATCTGGACAGTAAAGCGACCTGTCGCCATATGCCACCAGAAATCGTGCGGGGGGATGGGGGTCAACAGTGGGCGCATGGCAATGAGCGCAAGTGCCGCCGTAATCCAAACGTGATCCAGGGTCAGGGTGAACCGTTGGGGTTTCATATGCGTGTTTCCTATTTCACCTGTCGCCAAACTTCGCTCCGTCTATCATCATAGGTGCGCTGCCACGCCGAGCTTGTTGCCAGCACCGCTGCCAAGTCCGGTTGTAGCTGGGTATCAAGTACAACGCATGCAACCCCATATGCTTGCAACAATGCTTCTGCCCGAATACCCTTTGTGATACTGAGGTAATCCTGCCAAACCTGCAAGGGATACAGTTCAACCCGTGGGTCTACAAACACCTGTTGCGCGGGATAGAGCGTCCAGTTAAGGTAGGAGCCATAGCCCATCTCGTTGAAGATGCGCCCCTCACACGGGGTCGTGCGAAGATGCTCGGCGGCGGCTACCGGTGTTTCGCTGCTATACATCAATGGGGCATCAGCTATCGGCGCAAATAGCTCTTGGTAGGGCTGTGGCAGGGGGAGCAGTGGCTTGAACCAGGGTTGAAACCCTACCGTTGCCAGCACCAATACCACCACAACCGCGATATTGGGCAATGTGCCACCGCCCCGCTCCCTGCCAGATATACGCCGGGTGGGGGGCGTGGTAGATGTTGCTGCTAGGATTGTCCGTGGCTTGCCAAAGCACTGAGCAACAATCGGCATAGCTGCCATCCCAAACCAGATAACATAGCGCATACCAAGAAATGCCTGCCACGCCAACCCACAAACCAGCAACAGATCAGTGATGCTAGGTCGTTGTCGTGCCAGCGCAAAACCAACAATAATGACCAGTATACTGAGGTAGAAGAACATCCCGGCAAGGGTGCGTGGCGTGGGAGACTGCCACTCGTTGACGAAAGTTTGGCTGGCGGTATCACTCAGCAGGTCTTGCAGATAGGCGTAAATACCAATACCGCGAGGGTTAGCGAGCGTGGCAATGAGCGTTGCCCCAAGCGTGATCGCCAACATCCGTATGCGCTGCCAGGGGAGCGCGTGCGGTTGGCGCAGCAACCGGCGGATAGTTTCGCCTACCGTGTATGCCCCAACGACCAACAAGCCCATAACAAATGCGCCATGCAGATTGACCCACGCCGCCATAATGAGCGGCAGCAGCGCAAGCCAACGGGGGCGCAGTTTGCCAGCGGTATATGCCCCGCAGATATACAGCGTTAGGGCAAAGGGAACCCACGACCATGTTTGGGTGCGGGTCGTCACGTTGTTGATAGACATAGCGGCAGCAAGCAGCACAACCCCCGCCGCCAGTCGCCAGGAGCCGCTACGTCGCCGGGCTTCAAATGCCACCAGCGCAAAGGCGACTAGCCCTAGCAGGTTGCGGGCAAAGATAACCAGCGGGTGTCCCCCTAGCGCATACACCGCATACAACAGCCATTCCCCAAGCCAACTCTGGTAGACGTAGGGGGAATCGGCAGGCAAACTCCAGGCAAACATGTTGGTTGTGGGGATGCCGCCGGGCTGTGTAGCGATAATCTCACCGATCTTCAGGTGCCACCAAAAATCGTGGGGGGTTGTTGGCACCATACTGATGAATATGGCTATAATACTAAGAGCAAAGGTTATCCAGAGATGCTCCAAGCGGATAACGGGAATACGCGAGGAATGGTCGGGTGTTGTATCAGATTGGGGTTGTGGTGATGCTGATGATTTCATACAATTCGTTTTGATTACTAGGTGACATTGAATTGTCCCATAGGGTGTATAATACCATAAGCAGGCAATGCTTGTGAGAGAGGTTTTTTTATGACTCTGAGTCCTGGCATGGATTCTCCCGCAGTCCCACAACCCGTCTATGATGGGGTTGTGGTGATACCAACCTACAATGAACGCGAGAATATCGGGGAGATTATCCCGCGTATTCTGGAATATCCGCGGCTTCGGGTGCTCATCGTAGATGATACCTCCCCGGATGGCACAGGCGATATTGTTTCCCATATGGCAACACAGGATTCCCGCATTGGGCTGCTTTCCCGTCCGGGCAAGCAGGGGCTAGGCACAGCCTATATTGCCGGGTTTCGCCGCGCATTGGCAGAAGGGGCGCAGTATATTTTTGAGATGGACGCAGATTTTTCACACGATCCTGCCTACCTGCCTAAGCTGTTGGAGCTTGCAGAGTCGCAGTATGACCTCGTGTTGGGGTCACGCTATGTACGTGGGGGCGGGACGACAGACTGGGGGGTGTTGCGGCAGCTGATTAGCCGTGGGGGAAATCTGTATGCCAGCACCATTTTGGGCATCAAGATAGCCGATAGTACCGGCGGGTTTCGCTGCTACAATCGCCAGGTGCTAGAGACGCTCAATCTGGATGCAGTGCGATCCAACGGCTATTCGTTTCAGATAGAGATGGTGTATAGAACGCTGCGGGCGGGGTTTCGCGTGGGGGAAACGCCTATTATCTTCCCTGACAGACGGGTTGGCAAGTCGAAGATGTCGCGGCGTATTGTCATAGAGGCTTTGGTGACGGTGTGGAAATTGCGGTTTGGGTTGATTTAGGCAAAGAACAATAGGGGCTTGGCAACTTCCGGTCAGCCCCCATCCCCTTGCCCCGCGTCCCACCGAGGGGAAAAGGGGAACCGGGCAGGGGTCGGCTCCCCTTTTCCCCACGTCTCCCTTCC
>CAZLKK010000171.1:4021-4647 GCA_964559995.1 uncultured Chloroflexaceae bacterium | reverse complement strand
TATGGTTCCCTTCTGCCCGGAATCCCTGTAATCTACCCCCACCGAGGGGAGAAGGCGAACCAGGCAGGTGTTCCCCCTCGCTCTGGCATAGGAGCGGGGGCAGGGGGAGAGGGTCGTGTTCGGCTCCCCCTATGGGAAAAGAAAACCAAGCGGTGATAATCCCCTTGTACCTGAAGAGATTGAGCAGTCCTATATAGCACCCCTGTAGAGTATGGTATGATTATATTGGTCATGATGCTCCAAGCAAACCGTACTATTTGAGGAACTATGCTATATGAAACCTACAGTCTCTATTGTCATTGTGACGCACAACATCGTCCCGCATATCGGCAGGTGTCTTCAGGCTATCCAAGCCCTCGCCTATACCCCCACCCCCGAAGTGGTCATTGTAGATAATGGCTCGCAGGATGAGAGTGCGTCCCTTGTGCAACAGATAATGCCTGAAGCGAAGGTCATCCCCCAACAGCGCAACACTGGCTTTGCGGGGGGAGTATCTCTTGGCGTTGCTGCCAGCAGCGGCGATATAGTTGTCTTACTCAACCCTGACACTGAAGTAGATACCCACTGGCTCGCTGCGCTGGTTGATGCGTTGGATAATCCGCGCTGTGGTGTGGCGGGGAGCAAAA
>CAZLKK010000171.1:3607-4011 GCA_964559995.1 uncultured Chloroflexaceae bacterium | reverse complement strand
TCTGCTGCACACCGGCGGGTCATACCTCCCCACCACACTGCTTACCACCCACCGCGGCTATACAGAACTAGACCGTGGGCAATATGACCAGCGCGAAGCGATGCCCTTTGTTACTGGTGCGTCTATGGCATTGTGGCGATCTACGTGGGATGAACTCGGCGGCTTTGATATTGGCTTCTACCCCATTTACTTTGAAGACCTCGACCTCTGCTTGCGTATCCAAGATCGTGGGCTAGAGTGTCACTACATCCCACAGTCGGTACTGCGCCATGTCGAGTCTACCACGATGGGCAAGTATAGCGGCGCGTTCTATTACCACAACCATCGCAATCGGTTAAGACTGGCGTGCAAGCGGTTGTCTTGGGCAACATTGTGGAATGTGTTTTGTCCAGCGGAGGTGGTAC
>CAZLKK010000171.1:0-3597 GCA_964559995.1 uncultured Chloroflexaceae bacterium | reverse complement strand
GCTTGGTGAGGCGTGTTTGCTAGATCGTTTGGTTGCGGGGTATGTTTATCGCTTGGGGATGGCGCAGGGGTTGATGCTGCCATCACTGGCAGAGCAAGATAGCCTCGTTGCTACGGGGCAGGTGCTTGCCACGGTAGGAGAGGAGCAGCGCAATACCCCAGAAACGTGGCAGCCCGAGGTGCAACAGTTGCTTGGGGTACAGGCGCAACTTCGGGCAGAGCTTGCCCCATTTATGGCTGAAGCGCAGCGAGAAGCGGTATTGCAAGAACACCAATTCCGTTCACATATGCCGCTGGTGGCATTGGCACGGCAGGCGTGGAATAGCCTAGCTACCCGTTGGTATGTGCTGCCGGTGTTGCATCAGCAGACTCGTGCCAATCTTGCGATGAGCCGCAGCATTACCCGTTTGGTTGAGCATATCGAGCAGGATACGGCGTTACTAGCAACGCTAGTCTATCAGGCGGCATTGTCCTACCGGGTAGCAGTGTTGGAGCAGCAGACGCAGTGAAGTACTAAGCACAAAACGGCTTCGTGCCAGTGGGAAGGGGCTGCTGCACGAAACCCGCGATGTCCCTTGCCCCCGCTCCCATTCCCTTCGGTGAGGGATGGGCAGGGGATGGGGGCAAATGGGACGTTTGGGACGTTGATATAATCGTGGGGGCAATCTGAACTTTGCCATAGACCCACATACCGGGGGGATGGGGCAACCAACCATTTACCCCCAACGTGCATACTCGCTCCCCACGCCCCGACTCGCAGAGCAGGACATGCGGGAAGCAACGCAACCTTTCTCACCTCTTGCCCTACGGACTATGGCAAGCAGTGGGGAAAAACCGGACGTGAACCCCTACAACACAGAAAGAATTGTTATGGAGGAACCCATTTATGTAGCCCTCGATCTTGAAATGACAGGATTAGAGGTTGGACAAGACGAAATCATCGAAATAGGAGCCATCAAATTTCAAGAGCACAAAATCCTTGATGGATTCAAGACGTTCATCAAACCTCAACGCTCCCTGCCGCTCAAGATTACCCGTATCACCGGGATTACTGAAGAGCACCTAAAACATGCGCCTACATTCAACGAGATAGCCGCCGATCTAGCCCGCTTTATTGGCAACCATCCCCTGATTGGTCATTCCTTTTTTCGGGACAAAGCCATGCTTGAAGCGCAAGGGATGCATATCCCACAGCCGGTCTATGATACGTTTGATATGGCTACCCTGCTGCTGCCGCACGTCTCAACCTACAAGTTAATCACGCTGGCAGAATACTTTACTATTCCCTTTCCTGATGCCCATCGTGCCTACAATGATGCCGACATTAGCCGTCAGGTGTTTCTCCGGTTGTATCAGCGGATAAAACGGCTTGACTTGGATGAGTTGATAAACATTGGAAAATTGATGGCTCAAACCGAGTGGTATTTGGGTGATCTCTTTATCGCTATTCAAGAGGAAAAAACCCGGACTGTTTTTCAGCAACACATCTCTGGAGAACAAAAGCCAACGCCCCTTGCTGATGATGAGACGATGCCGATGCTGTGGGATGAGCAAGCCCAAGATCGGGAGCGGGGATGGCTTAGACCCACGGGCTACACTGCGCCGCTAGACGAGCAAGAAATAGCGGCTTTTTTTGCCCGTGATGGAGCCATAAGCTACATATTTGAACACTACGAACAACGCCCGCAACAGGTGCAGATGGCACAGGAGATAGCGCGAACGTTCAATACCAGCGAGGCGTTGTTGGTGGAAGCAGGAACGGGAACCGGCAAAAGTATGGCTTATCTGCTGCCCGCCGCCCTGTATGCTACCAAGCGGGGGGAGCGGGTAGTCGTTTCAACCAATACGATCAATTTGCAAGATCAGCTCTTTTTCAAAGATATACCTGATTTGCAGCGCATCATCCATACCCACTATGCCAGCAATCAAGCGGACACTTCTGCCCCTGAACCAACGCCCTTTACCGCGACCTTGCTCAAGGGACGCAGTAACTATCTGTGTCTTCAACGGTACAACCGCATGCTTGCTGCTGACAACAAGCTCACGCCAGATGAAGCCCGCTTGTTGCTCAAGGTCCATTTTTGGAAGGCGATGACTACCAGCGGTGATGGTAGTGAGATGTTGCTGTCCGAAAATGAACGCAAGGCGTGGAGTAGTATTAACGTGCCGGCTGATACCTGTCTTGGGAAACGCTGCCCAGATTTTGATGCCTGCTACTTCTTCCATGCTCGCCAGGCGGCTGAAGCAGCCCATATTGTGGTGGTAAACCATGCCCTGATGCTGGCAGATATTGCGGTAGAAAGTGGCGTATTACCCCCCTACGACCACCTGATTGTAGACGAAGCCCACACGCTTGAAGACGTGGCTACCGACCAGTTGAGCTTTATGGTAGATCAAGAAACGTTGGTTCAATACCTTGAGTCTTTGAGTACCTCTAGTGCAGACCACGAACCAGCGGGGTTGCTCTCCCGCTTGCAGACCAGCGTGCAAACGAGCGGGATAGCAGACCGTGATGTTCGTGATCAGCTCACGGCTATCACCAGAGAGATGCCAGGGCTCCTGACGCATGCCCAAAAAGCCATTGAAGACTCGTTTTCCAAGATGATAGGGTTTGTCGTAAAGGAGCAGGAATCATCTAAGGGTGGGCAGGATAACATTATGTATGATGTGCGCTTGCGTATTACGCCATCGGTTCGCCGCAAGGATGGATGGGAGGATGTAACGCAGACGTGGGAGAACATCCGGTTAGCCCTACAGCCTATTGGCGAAAGTTTGGGCAAACTGCATACCCTCTTTACGGATATTGAGGCAATGGACCTCACCGGATATGACGAGATGTTGCTCCAAATCCAGGCAAGCCATCGTTACAACAGTGACGTACTGATCAATCTGGACTATCTCATGACGGGCAATGAGGAGAAGATTTGCTGGCTCACCCTAGATCGCTCCCGTGATACGCTCAAGGTATATGTGGCTCCACTAAACGTTGCGCCTATGCTTTCTGCCCAACTTTTTGAGCAAAAGCAGACAATTATCTTGACCTCTGCGACCCTCTCTATCAATGAGAGCTTTAGCTTTATCAAAAGCCGTATTGGGCTAGAGGAAGCAGCAGAACTCTATCTTGATTCTCCCTTTGACTATGAATCTCAAGCCCTTGTCTACATCCCCAATGACATACCCGAACCCAATCAGCGTGGCTATCAACCAAAGGTTGAGGAGGCGTTGATTCAGCTTTGCACCGCAACGGGGGGACGTACGCTTGCCCTGTTCACAGCAAATAGTGCTATTCGTAGGACACGCACCGGCATACAGGATGCCCTAGAAGACCAAGACATTATTGTTTTGGGGCAGGGGGTAGATGGCTCACGTCGGCATATCCTGGAGCAGTTCAAGGAGTGGTCGCGCACGGTCTTGCTTGGGACGAGCAGCTTTTGGCAGGGGATAGACGTAGTGGGAGATGCGCTTTCTGTGTTGGTTATTGCCAAACTGCCTTTCCAAGTGCCAACAGACCCTATCTTTGCCGCTCGGAGTGAGCAGTTTAGCGATCCCTTTCATCAGTATGCAGTACCAAACAGTATTTTGCGCTTTAAGCAGGGGT
>CAZLKK010000170.1:5555-8585 GCA_964559995.1 uncultured Chloroflexaceae bacterium | reverse complement strand
AACGAATGGCGCGGTTCTCGCAATTTGCGGTGGCGGCAACTGGCGAAGCGTTGCGCGATAGTGGACTAGACATCACAACGCTAGACCGTTCGCGGGTGGCGGTGGATATTGGTACGGGGTTAGGTGGCTCTATCGTCACCGAAGATGAAGCCCTTTCCTTTGAGAAGCGGGGGCGCAAGCGGCTCAGTACTGCCCTTTACCTGCCAACGTTTATTGCAAATATGGCGGCGTGTCAGGTGGCGATAACCTACGACCTGCACGGTCCAACGGTTGCCCCTATTGTTGCCTGTGCCACTGGCACCTATGCCATAGGTGAGGCAGCCCGGATGGTCCACCGTGGCGAGGTGGATGTAGCGATTGCTGGCGGCACTGAGGCGGGGATTAGTGCTATCAACACGATGGCGTTTGGCGTGATCGGGGCTATTGCCCCGCCCGGCGATGATCCCAAAACGGCAGTCAAGCCCTTTGATGCTGATCGCAAGGGAACAGCAGGCAGTGAGGGGTGTGGGATTGTGGTGTTGGAGAGCGAGCAGCATGCGCTCAAGCGGGGAGCGCGTATCTACGCCGAGGTGGTCGGCTTTGGGGCGACAGAAGATGCCTTCCACGTCACAGCCCCCGACCCAGAAGCGACCTACAGTAGTTTGGCGATTACGCGGGCTATTGAGGATGCCGAACTCCAACCACAGGATGTTGATCATATCAGTGCTCACGGCACGGGTACAACGCTGAATGACGAGGCGGAGACGTTGGCGATTAAAAAGGCTCTCGGAGAGCATGCCTATCGGGTTGCTGTCAGTGGTATCAAGTCTATGATAGGGCATATGGCGGGGGCAGCGGGGGCGGTGGCTATTATCGGCTGCGCCAAGTCGATAGAGACGGGCATCATCCCCCCAACGATTAACTATGCATCCCCTGACCCCAAGTGCGACTTGGATTATGTCCCCAACACCGCTCGCCATGCGCCAGTCAATGTGGCGTTGGCAACGGCGTTTGGCTTTGGGGGGCAGAATGCGGTGGTTGCCCTGCGCCGGTATGGGGAGGCGTGAAGCGCAAAGCGCAAAACGGCGTTTTTGAGCGTTTTCGGGATGAGACGTTTTTTCGTACCTTCTCCGTTAATGATGAGCTAGGTGTGCTTACGAAGGGGATATTGATATAGCCCCTGAAACGCTCTACTCCCTCGCCACGGGTAAACCCTTGCCAGATTGGGTAACAGACGAGACCGTCATAGGTGAGGGTTAGGCTTTCATTGTATCCCCCCACTACGCGGGGGAAGTGGCGAGCCGTAGCATGCTACGGTGCTACAAACGGGAATGGGGATGGTGTAGGGGGTAGAGGGTTGTTAAGGATAGGTACAGCTATAGGAGCTTTTGATGAGACGAAAATATACCAATTCGCCTATTATTGAGGTTGTATGTGAAATACATTTTGGTGCCAACTCCGAATGGGACATGACGATACCAGGTCTTGTTTACGAGCGAGTACGTGATATTTTACCTAAAAAACAACAAGTTAAATCGATTTCCATTAGGTTTCAACCAAATTCAGGTACAAACCTTCGGGAAACAGAACGGATACAATTTCTTTCAGAAGATGGTAAATCGTTCATTCAGGTATCGCCACACCTTCTTGCGGTAAATCATCTTGCACCCTACCCATCTTGGGAAGTCTACTCACTTTTGATTAAAAAAGGATACGATATTTATTGTGATATAACGAAACCAACCACCATTGAGCGCATTGGTTTGCGGTATATCAACAAAATACCATTTGAAGAGAGAGAAACTGATGTAAAAGATTTCTTTAACTTTTATCCTTTTATTGGTACAAACCTTCCCCAACAACCTGCTACCTTTATCGTTGGTATACAAACCCCCTTTACCGATGGTCGAGATACCCTCAAAGTAGAGCTTACCCATCAACTTGAGGAACAAACAGAGAAAAGGTCTCTTATCCTTGATCTTGATTATACGCTTATGCAACCGAAACGTGTTGAACCAGATCATGTTCTTGATTGGATCAATGAGGCTCACCAACATATTGGAACAACATTTGAGGCTTGTATTACTGATCCGCTCAGAGAAAAGTTTGGTAAAGAAGGGGAGTAGTAATGACAACGACGATGAGTGTAGCATACAGCGTTTTCGCCCAACATCCGGGGTATTGGAATCATTATGGGTATCCCAGTGACACCATCATATCCTCATCCACACCAGTAGTTTATGACCATGACGGCAGTGCAACAACGCTTGTTCCAAAAAAACACTTAGAACTCCTTGAATACCTTTACTACACGGATAACTTCAAGACATTGTTTACCTTTCTGGATCATCACCCGTTTTTGGTGCCAATACTTATTGAAGCATTTTTTCAAATTGCGCGTTTCTTTCCATCGTTTGTAGGTTTCCTAGAAGTCCATATAGACCCAGACGATAGTACGGATCGGCAGATTATGCTCTCCATTATGACGAGCTTATCGCCCGAAGATGCTTTGGCTACCCTTGACCAATTAGATGAACAGTGGTGGTTTGATGAAGTAGGCAAAGCACAAGGGAAGCTCTGTATTATGTTGGGGTTCCAATGAGCTTTGATTGGCAAAAGTATTTGCATCTTGCAAAGGAACTAGCTGGAAAGCCGATACAAGGTGAAGAGAGCCGCGAGGCAAAACTTCGCTCTGCCATCAGTCGCTCATATTATGCAGCATTTCATACTGCAAAAGGCTATGCAATTACGCAAGATACTACCCTTAGCCTTGATAGGCATACAGAAAACAGTCACAGGAGCATTTGTCAATGGTTCCAGAAACACCCACACAAACTAGCTCGGCAAATAGGGGTAGACCTTGACAGGATACGAAAATCTCGCAATCAAGCAGATTATGACACGAACATGGGGTCATTGAATGTTATTAACAAGGTAGCCCTAACAACAATTCAGACAGCTGAACGCATAAGCACAAATATTGCTTCTCTCTTGAAAAGTAGCTAGTGCTCTACTCCCTCGCCACGGGTAAACCCTTGCCAGATTGGGTAA
>CAZLKK010000170.1:0-5545 GCA_964559995.1 uncultured Chloroflexaceae bacterium | reverse complement strand
ACTTTCATTGTATCCCCTCGCCCTGGGATGGGAGCGGGGGCAAGGGGGAGCGGGGGTACGCCGTGAGGGTCAACGAGCGGATTTAGTGTCTCTATGGCTGTCACGCGCCCTGCTTACTCGCCTTGCGCCGTATGCTGGCTACCCCCGCCTTGTGGTAAACAAGCCACTCTATCACCACCACCACCAACGCGATGATCGCCAACCAACGCCAAAACTCCTGTTTTGCATCGCGCTCGCGGGTGATAGCTGACTGTAGCCCACTCTCCTGGGGGATAGCGAGGGTTTCCTGGGGTTGCACTGCTGACTCTTGGACAGAGAAGAGATTGACCGCATAGCGCAGCCGGGCTTGGAGATCATCGCCGCGAAAGAGTGCCAGCGTATACACCCCCGGACTATCGGTGTCAGCATAGACCAGTTGATCATTCTGGATACGCAACCTATCGTCAAGCGAGAAGACCCCCTTTTGGCTCTCTAGCTGCGTCCCATCAGGGCGCGTCAAACGCACGTTGGTGATGGCAGGGTCTATCGGCAGTGCCAGCGGCTCACCGGGCGTAAGCTGTGCTGCCTCTGCGCCGCTCCCTGGCGCAAGATAGCTGATGATGTTGGACAGCACCAGTGGGAACGCCACATGCAGCGGGAGATCAGATTGGTGCAGGTCAAAGGCAAGCACCGCAATGCGCCGCCCATCGCGCTCCCCAACCATAAGCAGCGGGGTTTCATCACTATCTACCACCACCCGCGCCCAACTCCCAGGGACAAGTTGTACCGTCTTGAGGATGCTCACATCCCGTATGCTCACATTGCGAAGGATGGGGTCGTCGCCGGGTGAGGGGAAGAGGGCGGGAAACTCAATTTCGCCAGTGACAGAGAAGTAGTCCGTGCTACGTGGGGGGGCTATGAAAAAGAGATTACCAGCGGGGAGTGCGGTTGGCACAACCCCGTCGAGGATAGTCACGGGGACTTTGGCAGCAGTCGTCTCTTCGTCTTGAGACGCGCTCCAAGTGGCAGACTCCTGGTCTACCTGTACGCCCGGTAGCAGACTCAAGCCGGTTTCCAAGAAATAATTACCATCACCTACCAACCGCACCCTGGTGTCATCGCTTAGGACACGCACTGCCCACGCCTGATCATCCAACGGCAGCACATCCTCGCCGCTCAAACGCGCCTCCGCTACCGTCACATCCGCGTCTACCTCTTCCACAACGCTGCGCTCCTGCCCCGGCTGCAAGGTCAAATTGTAGGCATTGAACAGGGCATCATTGAGGTAAACATCCAATCGCCGCGTTACCGTTTCCTGCCCATAGTTGATTGCCTGCACAAAGAGCACCTGCCCCGCCCCCGTCTGTTGCAAAGCAACCGCATTGATAGCCACATTATTGTCCTCGCGCCCTATGGGGAAATAGCGCACCGGGACGGGCATAGTCTGGTCATCGGGAAACGACACGTTGCCATCAGAGATAACCGCGATTTCGCTTTGTGGTTCACGCGCCGCCAACGCTGCCGCCAACGCCAACGGTTGGGCAAGGTCGCTGCCGCCGCCATGCCGCAGGGCAATGTTGGCAATAGCTTGGCGCAATTCGCGGCGGTCTGAGGTAGACGAAGCGGGGACTTCCATCTGTCCCCCCGCCGCGATAATCGTAGCGCGACCATTGTCGGGAAGTTGCCCAACCAAACGATCTGCTAGGTCTTTGGCAGCGTCTAGGCGGGTAGGGGAGCCGTCCATTGCCCCCATGCTGGCGGAGCGGTCTATGATGAGGATGAGGTTGCGCCCGGCGATACCCGTGGTCTGGAAAAATGG
Organism: uncultured Chloroflexaceae bacterium; assembly: GCA_964559995.1. Taxonomy (GTDB): domain Bacteria; phylum Chloroflexota; class Chloroflexia; order Chloroflexales; family Chloroflexaceae; genus JAAUSY01. The sequence continues at coordinate 3,747 of CAZLKK010000170.1, read as the reverse complement.
ACGGGCTAATGCCAGCACCAGCAGCAGCAGGATAAGCAACTGGAGCAACAAGAGCAGGTTGGGGCGCAGCTTTTGCCAGGGAGCATTGGCTTCTACATCACGTATCATCCCCCGCCACAGGAAGGTGGAAGAGACAACATGATCCTCGCGGCGCAGCTTGAGCAAGTACATTGCCACGATGATAGGACCGGCGATGGCTGCCGCGAGGAATGCCAATGGCGCAAGGAAGGACATAGGTTAGAACAACCCCAAGAACTTGTCTTTTTGTGCGCCCAACGCTTCAGGGTCGGCGTTTTTGTCCCATTCCGTCTTGCCATCATACTCTGCCTGCGACAAGACCGTCTGGTGCATATCTGCCCCACGCATATCTGCCCCGCGTAGGTTGACCTCGTTGAGCGTGGCTTCACGTAGGTTTGCTCCATTGAGGATAGCATTACTCAAGTCTGCTCGTGCCATCCATGCCTCGCGCAAGTTTGCCTCACGCAAGTTTGCCTCGCTCATCTTGGCAGACTGGAAATTTGCCTTTTGCATATCTGCCCCTTGCAGGTTGATGCCGGTGAGATTGGCTTCAAAGAGTTTGGCTTCACTTAGCGTTGCCCCGCGTAGGTCTACATTAGTCAGATCGGCACTGGTCAAGTCTGCCCCTTGCAAATTTGCCTCGCTCATATTCGTTTTCTCGCGCCCCGTGCCACTAAAATCTACATTCAGCAGCGATGCATAGCTCAGGTCTGCCCCGCCCATGTCAGTGCCACTGAGATTTGCTTGGCTAAGATTGGCATGGCGCATAGTCGCTTTCTTCATCACGATACCGCTGAGGTTGGTGGTCTGCAAGTTGGCATGGCTCAGGTCCGCTTGGCTCAGGTTGGCGGTACACTCGCTAAACTGCTTGCGATCATCATTCCACACCCGTTCGGTGCCGCTGAGGGTTGCCTGGATGAGGTTGGCTTCAGTCAGGTTTGCCCCATTCAGGTTTGCCCCGCGTAAGTTGGCTTCCACGAGCAATGCGCCGCTGAGGTTTGCGCCGCTGAGGTTCGTCACCTGGTCTACCCAGTCTTGCACCTGCCCTTCTGCCATCCCGCGTGCGCCGCTGAGGTCAGCGCGGGTGAGGTTCGTGCCGCTGAGGTTTGTGCCGCTGAGGTTTGCCCCACACAGGATAGCATCCGTCAACGTAAGTTCCGATAGGTCTAGCCCGCTCAAGTCCTGCTTGCTCAGGTCAAGCCGCTTGCCCTGTTGTTCAATAGCCTGCTCTATCTCCTGACGAGTCATTGTTGGCATATGGTTGCTCCTTGCTATGCCTACTAATCACGTATGCATCACTTACCATTTCCTACATCATATTCCAAGCTCCCGCAGCTTTGCTGCTAGTTGTTCGGCACGTTGCTCGGCAAGAGTAGTTGTTTAATCACAGAAAGGGGGGACCCCTGCTTGTGCCAATCGTTGCAAATCTGCCAATGCTGCCAGTGCTTGATGGTGCGCTTCTGGCTCACTGGCTACTAACCCACGCTCTTCGTACTCATCCTCATCAAGCACGAGAATAGTTCGGCGATCTGGGGAAACAAATACATCTAGCTCCAGGTCCTCTGACTCGACAAACGTTTCTGTTAGCACTGCCGGGCGGGTGATGTTGCAATACCACCCCTTGCGTACCCCGTCTGGTGTCTGGACATCATAGATATTGTACCAACGATCTGTATAGAAATACTCATACATATGGTCATCTGGGGCAAAGGTGATAAACCCCATATCTACAAATTCGCCAGCATACCGTGCATGCAGCAAAACGTAGGTAGCCGTTTGATCCACGACCTCTGCCTCATAGGTCACGACCTTGTTTTTCAATGGCTTGATAATGTGGACGTGCATTAGCGTACTATCCTCCGTTCGCGTAATTCAGACAGGACAACATCTTCTAATGGACGAGCGGTATCTACAAAAAGATAGGCTATACCACGACTCGCACAAAAGGATTCGACCTCCTGCCGCCACGCCGCTAGGTTGTCGCGGTACCGTTGCAGCGTATCGATGTCGGCAGTCAGTTCAATAGACGGTCCATCCTCGCTGTCTACGAGCCGTATATCGCCCTCCAGTTGGGGGGAGAGTTCTTGCGGTGCCAACACATGCAGCAGTGTCACCTCAAAGCCGCGTGTTGAGAGCACCCGTAGGGCTTCTTTCCAGTTGGGGTCAAGCAGATCAGTACAGAGTAGCAATGGTCCCTGCAACCGTGCCATGCGGGTATAGCGTTGGCAGGCAGCATCAATGCTGACCGCGCCGCTGGCACGAAGCTGTTGTAAGAAGGTGAAGAGGGAAAACGCCCCTCGCTTGCCGCGCACACCCGGCAATACCTGCGCTTTGCCGCCAAACGCTGTCACTGTCACCCTATCGCTGCCGCTAAGGGCAATATAGCCAAACGACCCGGCAAGTTGGAGCGCGTAGGCTAGTTTGTTGGGGTCGCCCCATTGCATAGACTGACTCGTGTCTACAAGTAGGTGGATGGTCAATTCTTCTTCGGCAACAAAGAGCTTGAGGAAAAATCGCTCCAAGCGGGCATAGAGGTTCCAGTCTATCTGGCGGATGTCATCGCCGACAGTGTAGGGGCGAAAGTCGGCAAATTCAACAGAGGAGCCTCGGCGGGGGCTGCGCCGCTCCCCCTGCATATCCCCGACCATAGCACGGCGGATGAGCAGGGAGAGTCGGTCTAGCTTGCGGAGAAATGTCGGATCAAGTAGCGGTGCCATAGCGGTTTACTCCCGCCCCATATATGCCCCCGTGCGTGTATCAATCTTGAGCACGTCCCCCTCTTCAATGAACGCAGGAACACTAATAACGGCACCAGTCTCCAACGTGGCAGGCTTCGTTACATCCGTTGCCGTATTGCCTCGTACTGCAATTTCTGTCTCAACCACCTTGAGGATTACAAACGTTGGCATTTCAATATTGATCAACTGGTTGTCATCCGTACTGTAAATCAAATTGACATTTTCATTTTCTTTGAGAAACCCCTCCATATCGCCGATCATGACCTGATCTACCGGGATTTGCTCAAAGTTTTCTTTGTCCATAAAGATGAAATGGTCGCCATCACGATAGAGGTACTCCATAGGGCGGCTTTCCATACGGACTATATCTACCGACTCGCCGGAGCGCATGCGATCCTCTGTCACACCACCGGTTTTGATGTTCTTTAGCTTGAGCCGCACAAACGCCCCGCCTTTGCCGGGCTTGAAATGCTCGCGCTCAACAACCTGATACAACTCTCCATTGTAACGAATGACGATCCCATTTTTGAGATCGGCTGTAGTCGAAGCCATGAACGATGGTTCCCTTTCTGCTTGTTAATATCAGACAACAGTACCAATAACCCATACAGTAGGTTAATTCTGCTTTTCTGGTTGGTGATGAACTGTTGTCGGCTGATTGCTCATATGGTTTCCCAGCACCATGCCGGGTGATGAAACTAACGAATACACCGGGACCTGAATATTGCGCTGTGTTTGTTCTGGACTGCGGATGATTTCCTCAATGTGATCAAGCACATCTGCCCGATAGAAGCGAGCACCACACAGGGTACACACGCCTGCGGGGATGTCCTCTATTAAAATGTAGTATTGCCCTCTGATCTTGCGATGCAGATCAACCCGCTTGTCGACAATAGTTCCGCCACAATGTTCACACGGTCCACTTTGCCACGATTCCATCCACCTGCTGCTACTTTCTAAGTACTCAAACGTACTCACTCATTGATTCCAA
>CAZLKK010000169.1:2299-8601 GCA_964559995.1 uncultured Chloroflexaceae bacterium | reverse complement strand
ATAGATGCACACAGATGCACACAGATACCGGACATGATTTCCGGTCAAGATGACCGGCATAGCCCCATTTTACCCGATTCCTCTGCGTTTCTGTCGGAAATCTCCTGCCCGGTATCTAGGTCTATACTAGGTGCATCTATGGTTCCCTTCTGCCCGGAATTGGCAAGACCTACCTTGAGAGAGCGGGTCGCCCCCCTACCGCTGCACTATTGGCAAATAGACATTCAGCAACGGCACCGTCTCGCCCATCAAGCTGTAGTCGGTGAAATGATCTGCTCTGATGGTCAAGCGATTGTCATTGGGGGTACGCTCGCACCCCGCACACGGCAGCATCGGGTGCCATACGTTGTCCTGCCAGTAGGCAACGTTCAACGTGGACTCGTCCTCAATACGGGCGTTAGATAGCTCCTGCTCCGTGTACACCAATTCCATTGTGTAGGATACTGCAAAGGTCGTCACAGGGTCGCCGCCGGCTGTGGTCGCCGTGAGCATGAAGTTGCGGAGCTCGCTCATCCCCGCTGGCAATGGCTGCTCCTTCACCGGCGTGATGGGACTGGTGTAGACAATATTTACCGGCTCAGTAACTGCCGTTAGGGGAAAGGTAATCGTAAAGATGGGGTCAGTTGTGCCAGTAGATGGGTCTTGCACCGATATGCTGCCATCTTGGGTTGGCGAAATCTCCAACGTAGACCTGATAGGCGTGGGAGATGGCGTAGGCGTGGGAGATGGCGTAGGCGTGGCAGTCTCGGTGGGGGTGGGAGACGGCGTAGGGGTGGCAACGTTTATCGCCTCAATGTCCATGTAGTTGAGCATGGTATATTCATCAAAAATGCCCATCGCCATCGTCAACTGGTTGTCCTTAATCGTCACCTCTTTCGTCCGTACAAGGTAGGGGCTTGACGCTTCATCATCAACAAAACTCACCCCCTCAATGTCAATCTTGTTGCGACTGTAGGTTTTGCCCTGCCAACCTACCGACACCGTAACACGATACTCGCCGTTGGGCAGGTCAAAACCAAACGTCTTTTCCCTACCCCAATCATCGTAGATAATGCTGCCCTGGAGCACATTGGGGGCATTGCTGAGGTATTGGTACTTGACGTGCGCCAAGTCGCCAAACCAACCATAGCCAAGCGTCTCATCGTAAGCGTTCCAGCCAATCTTCATATACTCGTTGCCATCTACAACCAGCGGGTTAGATGTAGGCTCACCCGCCGGGTCTTGGAAGTTGAGGTAGTAATCTGATGGCGGTCCTTCGGCACGGGGGTGCTTGGCAGGCGGTTGTATATCGGGGATGGTGTCTATCTCGCCACCATTCTTTAGCCCAATGACGCGCCGTAGGTTGTAGAGAAAGTCGCCATCGCGGGTGTAGCTTGTCAAGCCAGAGACCATCTTTGCTGCCTGCGTATCGGCAACATTCTCTTGATTCACTACCGGCTGTTGGTTGCCATTCAGCACATACAGATACTCGTAGTCTTCTAGGCTATCGCGCATCAATTCAAACCGAATAGATGGCACCATCCGATGGTTATTTGCCCCGTAGGTAATCGGTTGATTATCCTGTCCCGGTGGGTAGAGCATAAAGAGGTCGCCATTGTGCTTATCGTTGAGAGGGTCAGTCCAGGGGTTCTTGCTCCAGTTATTCATCGAGTAGTAGGCAATCCCCCGGATGCGATAGTTCCAGAGAAACCAGCCGGTGAGTTTGCTCTCAATACCCGGATGGTCTAGCGTGATGGGATTGAAGTAGGGCGGGCGGGTGCCATGCAAAAAGTATATCCAAGTCTCCTCGCCATGCTCTGCCTCGCGTGCGTGGGAGACTTCGGGGTCGTAAGCGTTCAAGACCGGCAGCCAAATGTCAATCTTTGCGCCGGTGTAGGTTGGGTGAGCGTATATCTCTGGCTTTGGCTCTTCAGAGACCATCAACGTGAGATTTGGGGCTACCTTTTTGATCTCCTGCGAATACCATGCCACTGCATCGTAGTCTGCCTGATCCTGTGGCTCATTGGCAAAGTAGTAGTAGCTCTTGTCAAGGTAGCCGAGGTTTTGGAGATACTGTTGTATCGCCGTCATGTAGGCAAACCACTGTTGGTTGTAACCCGTGTTGGGGTTGTTCGCCGTATACCAGTCATCCGCAGTGCGGGTAGCTCCACAGAAGCTATCGGGACGTTGATCCTGTGAAGAGTCGTTGTTGCGAAAGGTCATCGCCATAAACGAGGGAAAGCCCGTCCCATTGTTAAAGCCATTCCCGTTGAGATACTTGTCGGCAGGATGCTCAAAGCCCCATATGCCATCGTTGTCCGTGAAGGTGTGGGTAGTACAATCATAGTCTATGTATGGTGCGCCACGGCTGGTCAAGCCGCCCGACCAGAGCGGTGCTTTTGAGGTGAGGCGGTGGTCTATGAAAAACTGCTTCATCATGTCTACATACATCCAATACTCATCCCCCGTCCCCTGTACCCCATACTTGTCCAACACCGCGTTATGGGAAAAGTTCATCTGGGATTTGACATGCAGTTCTTCAGGGATGGCAAAGTCAAAGACGTGGAGCGTCACAGGGATGCTAGTTGAGCCTATCTGCACCTGGGTAGTGTAGTCGCCAGTGGGGGTGGTTGTGGGGACATACAGGCTAAACCAAAAAGCAGTATTTTGGTTTGCTGGCAACGACACACTCGCCCCCTGCGCCAACGGCACAAGCGGGTCGGGGTAGGGACCTGTCCTGCCCAGGTTGTCGGTGGCTTGTGCTACCGGCACATACGCCACCTGGTAGATTTCAGCCGTGATGCCTGCGCCGAAGTCGCCAACGGAGACGGCTACCGTCTCTGCTGCCGATGGATTGACGACCACTTGAAATGGCTCAAACTCGTTTTGGGCAGCAAAAACCAACACCTCATCCCCCGTATCCGTTGGAATAGCATCATCTTGAAAAACCCGCTCGGATGGCGGCGTTGTCCAGTATTGCCTACCAGCGGTAGATTGGGTGAGCTTGTAGGTAAAATCGAGGAGGTCATCGGATGTTGGTTGCTGTTGTTGGGCGGTGCTATGGGGGATAGTAAAGGGCGTAAGCGAAAGGATGATCAGGACGGGTAGGGTAAGACTAACCAAGACTCGGTATTTCATAGCCGTTTTTGCTCCTTGAATAATTCACGTAGGGAAAACCGTTTGCCATAGCGCAACATTCCCCATCGGAAGATGCGCCCGGAAATGAGCGTAAAGAGGACAACAAACGTTAGCGTAATGACCAGACTCAATGCCAGCTGCCACAGGGGAATCTGGATAAACGAAGACCGTATCATCACCGACAACAACGCGGTAGGGGGAAAGAGTGTGGTACCCACTGCCAACGCCCCATCTGGCTGTTCTGCAATAATGCCCATCAAAAAGAAGGGAATCATAATGGGCAACAGCGAAAAAGATGCCAGTTGTTGCCCCTCTTGGATAGAACCGACAATGGAGCCAACAAAGATGATAATACCGGCATAGAGCAGGTAGAAGGGGATGAAAAAGAGCGTTGCCAGGGGCAATATCTCCGTCATCAGGCTGAAAAACGCCGGGCGCACATCTTCAACGAAGATTGCCCCGATAGCAACAGGACCAACAATGTAGAGGAGCCATACCAACGCCTGCGTCAACCCTAGCGCACTAAGCCCTAGCGTCTTGCCCCCGATAAACTGCTTTGGTGAGACTGAGGTCATCACGATTTCCATTGTGCGGTTTTCCTTTTCGTCTACCATTGCATGCAGCAGGTAGGAGACGGAAGAGAAGATGGTACCAAGCGCAATCATCCCTAGCATAAAGGACAGGAAAAAGAACCACTCTTCCCGTTCTATCGTTGCTATTTTGGATGATTCATCCATTCCAGCGACAGTTTCGTCTGGAGGGGAGATCATCTCATTGTCAAACTGATATATGGGGTACCGCGCTCGCCTAGCCACATCGCTTGGCTGGTCAAAGAGCAGATTTTTGCGAAGCAATAGGCGCAGGGTCGTTTTGCCCATATACGATAAACTTCTCGTCCCATAGCTCATGACCGTCCCCGTATCGAGATAGTTGGGCGGCACGACAACGTAGGCATCTCTCTCATCGGCAACAAAAGCAGTATGGGCAGCATACATGTCTGGATAGGGCTTGAGGGGGATGTAGCGTATAGGTCCATCGTTATTATTATCGTTGGTATTGGTATCGGAGTCTTCGGAGAAGATAGCCAGATTTTCAGAGATAATACCCGCTTGGTCTACATAGCCGATTGCCTTTTCTGTCTTGTCAAAGACCAGAGACAGCGCAACAACTACGCCTGCCCCTAGCACCATAGCCCCCATAAATATGGGCATCCCAAACAGCGCAATGAGAAAGCCCCGACGGGTCACTTGGCGCACATACTCCGAGATGGCAATGAAGAGCATGCGATTCATTGGGCTTGCCCCTCTGCCTGCTCCTGTTCATATTGGTGATGGTCCTTTGCCACCTGCACAAAAATCTCATCCAATGTGGGCATAGCAAGCTCGAACCGATCTACGGTAAACGAGTCTAGCTCGCCCAGGAGCCGCAGAATATCCTGCGGTTCGGTGTCATCAGCAAGGTGCAAATGGTAGTGATCTTTTTCTTGTACCATCTCTACCACACCGGGTAAGGGGGGCAGCGTTCCCTGCCCCTCAACAATCACGGCATTGGACGCAAACGAACGCCGCAACTCAGCAATTCTGCCATAGAGTACCACCTCGCCACGGCTGATCATTGCCATGCGCTCGGCGAGGGCTTGCACCAGGTGCATCTCGTGGGCAGACAGGATGATCGTCTTGCCTTGTGCGGCTTGGTCTTTGAGCATATCTTTGATGATATGCACATTCACCGGGTCGAAGCCAGCGAAGGGTTCATCTACGACAAGTAGGTCGGGGTCATGTAGCAGCGTGGTAATAAACTGCACTTTCTGCTGCATACCGCGGCTAAGATCGCTTATCTTCTTTTTGCGATGGTCCATCAGGTCGAACCGCTCTAGGTAGTCTTCAGCACGGTGACGCGATTCCCTTCGCGTTAGCCCCTTTAGCCCTGCCAAGAAGGTGAGGCAGTCCATCAGCTTGAGGTTGCGGTATAGCCCGCGATCTTCTGGCAGGTAGCCGATGCGATCACGAGTGGCGGGGGTCATGGGACCACCCAGAACGTGAATACTGCCCTGGTCGGGTTTGAGTATATCCAGCACCATGCGAATGGTTGTCGTCTTGCCAGCCCCATTGGGACCAAGCAGGGCAAAGATTTCGCCGGCTTCTACCTCAAAGCTGACATCCCGTACTGCTCGCGTGGTGGCAAAGGTTTTTGCCACATGGTCTACAATGAGCGTTTTCCCATTTTGTGTCATTATGTCTGTCACATCACCAGTAAAAGCGGAGTTTAAGAGTTCCCATCCGCAGTTCATCGCTGTCATTGAGCGGCTGTGCCATGCGTGGGGTCAGTCGTTGTCCATTCACTATTGTACCATTGGTACTGTTCATATCCTCAACCAGTATTTTGCCATTTTTGACACTCAAACGGGCATGCCGCCGACCTACGCCATTTTGCAAAGCGTTGTGGGGGGAGAGGTCAACGTCTGGATAGAAGCGGCTCACCGGGTCTGCCCGCCCGACAATCGCCTGATCTGTTCGGGGGAGCTCAATGGTGTTGCCACTATCTATGACAATGAGACGTGATGGGGCAAGCGTATTCCGAACGATTGGACCGTTAGGGGGGGAAGAAGGCGTATTGATTGGCTGTGGGGGGGGATAGTTTGGCTGGATAGGAATACTCGTTGTTGTGTCGTAGGATGGGGCAGGGGTCATCTCCCCCACAACCGGCTGGTCTTTGCTGATCAACGAAGCCCCACAATTGTCGCAAAAGGCTTCCCCAAGAATGACGGGAGAACTACAGAGGGGGCATGTGCTAGGACCACTAGGAGTATCTACCACGGTGGGACCTTCCGCGGGTGCGGCTGGCGTTGGGGGAGCACTGGTAGCCACCGGTGTTAATCGTGCTCCACACTGATCACAGAAATGAGCCGTTGCTGGATTGTCGGCTCCACATTGACTACAGAATGCCACAGGACACCTCTCATTTGCTAGGATTTGCTCTCTGCTTGCGTACTTCTCATTGGTTGTATTGGTTGCCGCGTGTTGCGTCACCTGTCATGACTATATATAGCATATTCTTGGCGGTTTCGCCAATTTGTCTTCTATCTTACCATAGTATCATCATTGTGGGGTGAGACAAGAGCGACAGGGCAGGGCTACGTCAACGTCCGGTTTGCCCCCCATCCCCTGCCCCCTGTGGGTGTATGC
>CAZLKK010000169.1:0-2279 GCA_964559995.1 uncultured Chloroflexaceae bacterium | reverse complement strand
TAGGGGCGCACGGTGGTGCGCCCAATGTGGCGACTCCCCCCCGCCCTGGGATGGGAAGCCCCCCTTTTCGCATCTCCTGGAGTGTTCCCTTACCCGTTTCACAATTTGCCAAGTCGTTGTCCCAAAAAAGGGTATGCTATTCTCCGAAAACTCGTAGGGATACGACAAATACTAGCAGATAACAGGGAGTTCTTGACGTATCTTTTCCCTATCTCCTCTCTTTTTTAACCATATCTATACTATTTTTTCTTTTCTTTCCTCTATTACGCTAGGAGATTTTCGTATATAATCTATAGTAGCCGTATTTTTGGCAAGGGAGACAGAGAGCATGGTGAAGCCTATACCCATAGCTCTATGCGTACCCACAATGGAATACGATAACAATACCTTCCAGAGAGACTTATCTACAATTGGGAATATATGACACATAACATAGGCATCAATGATAAACGACACAAGCAAGCAGACTGGTATTCTCTTGCAGCACGTATTGCCAATGATGGTCTCTGGGAATGGGATTTAGAAACCAATCGGCTGTATCTCTCCCCCCGTTGGCGTGCTATCCTTGGCTGCCACGAGATAGAAACAGGTCCAGGCGAATGGTTTAGTCGGGTTCACCCTGATGACATCAAAGGCCTTCTTTCTAAAGTTATCGCCCATCTGTATCACCATATTCCCTACGTTGAATATGAATACCGTATCGTTCACCGAGATGGCTCCCACCGCTGGATACTCTGTCGGGGGTTAGCGCAGCGAGATGCTACCGGACGCGCCTATCGGATTGCCGGCTCACAAACGGATGTCACAGAACGGAAAGAACACCAAGGGACCATCGCGCAACTTCACCAAAATGCGCTCCAAGATACCCTCACCTTCCTGCCCAACCGGACCTATTTTCTCAAACAATTGGCGCAACGGTTTGCCCAGAGGCAAAAAGAAGACTCCTCGTTCGCTGTACTGTTGCTTGATATAGATCGCTTTCGAGTCATCAACAACAGCCTAGGACCGTCTATCAGTGATCAAGTGCTTATTGGGGTTGCACGTCGTATGGAAGAGTATATCCCAAAGGTAGCCAGCATTGCCCGTACCGGCAATGATGAGTTCGCCGTATTGCTAGATCAGGTCGTCAATCCTGCCTCGATTATTGAACTGGTAGACCGTGTGCAAAAACAGCTGACCATTCCCTTTTTTGTGCAAGAGCATGAGATATTCATTACCTCTAGCATAGGTATTGCCCTCTGTACTTCCTGCTATAACCATTCGGAAGACCTCGTACGGGATGCAGATACCGCTCTCCATCGGGCAAAGGAGATGGGCGGCGCACGCTATGTCTTTTTTGATACGGTTATGCATACGGTTGCCCTTGAACAACTCCACCTAGAACGCGATTTGCGCCGGGCACTTGAGCAGCAGGAGTTTTGCGTCTATTACCAGCCGATTATTTCGCTGAAATTTGGCAAAATTGTTGGCTTTGAAGCCCTTGTCCGTTGGAATCATCCAGAGCGGGGGTTGCTTGAACCGTCTGAGTTTATTGTCCTAGCAGAAGAAACCGGCTTAATCAATAGCATTGATCGATGGGTCCTACGTGAGGCATGCCAACAGTTGCAAAAGTGGCAGCATCAGTTCCCCCAATACCACTCTCTGTCTATGAGCGTCAATCTTTCCAGCAAACAGTTTACCCAACCAGATTTGGTTGAGTATGTTGGCAAAACGCTGCGGGAAACGGGTATAGCTGCACACAACCTCAGTTTGGAGATTACCGAAAGTGTGGTGATGGAAAATACCGAACATTCTATCAATATGCTGTCTGGTTTGCAGGCGTTGCATATCCAGCTTGATGTTGATGACTTTGGCACAGGCTACTCTTCCCTCAGTTATCTCCACCGTTTCCCCACCAGTTCACTCAAGATAGACCGCTCATTCGTTAGCAGGATAGGCATAGACAGCGAGAGTGCCGAGATTGTCCAGACAATTGTGCGGCTTGGGCAAATTCTCAATATGAGCATCATAGCCGAGGGGGTAGAGACGGTAGAGCAATTGACGTACATACGCCAACTTGAATGTTGTTTTGCCCAGGGCTATTTCTTCTCCCGTCCGCTGGCTAGACAGTCGGTGGAAAATCTGCTGGCATCAAACCCGCGTTGGTAGGTTGTAGCTCCCTTACCCTTTCATGTTATGGGTAGGTTCGGTTATAGGTCCGGTGCATGCTATGCATCCCCCATTTTCCCCCTTACAAAGGTAGGTCAAACGGGCAAATTTTTTTATTCCCCTCTTCCCCC
>CAZLKK010000168.1:0-8630 GCA_964559995.1 uncultured Chloroflexaceae bacterium | reverse complement strand
TGCCCGATACCGTTCAAGCATAGAGCGGGTCTGGCTTACCATCGGTTGTGGGGGGTAGACCTCCATACCGGGCCACCCTGGAAGGAACCCTAGCGACCCAAGCGTCCCCGGATCGCCTAGCCCCCCATCTGCCACAATCTGGTCTGCCGTCCCCCGTATCCAGATAATCGGGGGGCGAGGCGAAATATCTGCCAGCGGACTAAGGTTGCAATACTTGGGACTGAGCGCATTGTTTGCCCCACGAGTCCCTGGCGCAACAAAGGGCCAATTGGCAGAGACAACCATATCCCGCGAATAGTTGCCATCGTCCGTGCTGATCATCAGCATAGCCTCAACCAAGACATTCTCACGGGGAGAGCGGTATGGTGGCGCAACATACCGTTTCCTCAGCAATTGCCGCGGGGAAAAATCGCTCTCCTCGCTCCTATCCCCCGCTTGCAACCGCCGGATAATCTCTGGATTGACAATACCGCCGCCAGAGCCAGCGTAATCCTGCCAACAAGGAGTACCCTGGACATCTTTCGTGCCGCCATAGCCAAAGGGCGAAGCCGGTGCTACCAGCGTCAAGGAGCGCACCGTTTGGGGGTAGTCTATCGTATACTGCATCGTCACACCGCCCCCAAACGAGTGTCCCACCAAACAAACCGTTTCTAGCGCAAGCGTCTGTACTAGACTATACAGATCATCGCTAAAATCGCGCAAGCCACGGGTAGCATCTACAGGCAGGGTTTCACTCTCCCCATACCCGCGTAGGTCGGGGGCTATGCCACGAAACCCCTCTGGCAAAGCCAACAGCATCTCCTCCCAAAACGTTGAAGAGGAGACATTGCCATGCACAAAGAGCACCGGTATTCCATCAGGAGTACCGTAGTCTAGCACATGAAACTGACCACGCGAGGTCTCGACCATACGACTCGTGATACCATCCAAATGTGGGAGCATATCTCCCCTCCTTTCCCTTTTCCCTTATCCCTTATCCCTTATCCCTTATCCCTTATCTCTGGACCAATGGCAAATAGACTGCCAACAGACAATCCGGGGTTGAGGTGAGCCAGGGGTCATAGAGCACATTCCCGGACACAGCGTTCACAGGATCATTGATACCGGGCGTACCCGTATAGGGACCAGATGCACTATTCCACCAGTTATACTTGGCAAATACCGCGGGTCCCTCTCGGTGAATGACCCCATACTGATTGTTGATGAAACTGGAATGGGTAACGGTGGTGCTGATGCTTCGGGTGGTATAGATAGCCCCACTGCCCTTGTTTATCGCAAACGAAGTACACCACACGTTGACCTTCCCCCCACTGATAAGCACCCCACGAGGACCAGATTCATTAGACTTGCTTTCCGAATTATTGACAATCTCAGAACGGGTCAAGCTGAGTTCTGTATCATTACCCGTCACATAGATCGTGTTGTCATTATTCAACGATCCATTATCTTGGAAGTAGGTTGAATCTACCGATACAACGCTATTTTCCACATAGATACCCTGTTCAGGTGTTCCCTTTGGGATACCGCCGGGCGCATACGCATAGCGAATATCGCCCTGCTCAATATGCACAGAGGCAGGGGCTTGCACATCTACCACCGCAACATTGCTCGGTTGGGTGCCGTTGGGTTGTCCGCCATGCCAAACGCTCACGTACTTGAGGGTACCAGACCCCTTCCCTTCTGACCCATCAAAGAGTAGCCCTCTCCATCCGCTGCTACTCTGGGCTTTGGTAAAGGTAATCGGTTGTGTGGCAGTGCCTATAGCCGTAAGGTTGCCTTGCACTTTGATACCACCAACACTCCTGCCCATTACTGTTGTGCCTGGGGCAATCGTCATGGTTATATTGTCCGTAATCGTAAAGAACTGGTTTATCTGATACCCTTCCAATCCCTCTTGTGGCTCAAGGGTAATGGTTGAGCTTGGCTTCCATTGCTCACTGTCAATGACCACCCGATTAACGCTATTATTGCTAAAAATATTGTTTTGCATCGTCAGCATCATCCGATCACCGGTGGTATATACCGCTACATCTTCCGCAGAATTGCCATTTTCAATGAAGCTACTATTGGTGATGTGTACCGTACTATTTTCAATGTACATCCCATAGTCTGTCACATCTAAGGTTATGGTACCGCGATGCTCTTCTTGGGTAATGACGCTATGGTCAATCTGTACTGATGCACTGTTTCGCACGGTGATATTGCTGCGTAGGTCTAGGCTATTGACATTACCCGCATAGCGGACTGTGGTATGGCGCAATTCGCCAGTGCCGCCATCAAAGACCAACCCGGACCATTGATCGGGTCCACTATCACTCTCTGATGTAAAGGTAATCGTCTCTGTCACCGTCCCTACTGCCGTAAGCGTCCCAAAGACCTTGAGTTCTGTCCCTGTCTGTCCTTGCACCACAACCCCTGGCTCAATGGTGAGGCTGCTCCCGTTGGGGATAGTCGTCCTGCCCGTGAGGATATAGGGGCTTTCTGCTTTCGTCCACGTCACATCCCCCTGGATAACCCCGCTCACCTGCTTACTCAACCGGGGTTGCCCCCAAGCCTGTTGGGGAGAACCAATCAACAATGCCCCAAGTAGCCCTATGGCGAGGATGAGGGTAAGGGTGAAACGGTAGCGTATGATGTTCGATGTAATGGTCACGTTGTACCTCCATACTGTTCTGCCAGGACCTTCTTGTCAATCTTGCCTGCACCAGTCCTGGGTAAATGCTTTACAAATACAATAGATTTCGGGAGCTTGTAGGGTGCCAAAAAATCGCGCATATAGTCGAGCAATTCATCAGCACTCACGTTTGCTCCTGCGCGTAATACCACGATAGCTCGCCCAACCTCTCCCCATTTGGTGTCTGGTACCCCTATCACGGCAGACTCGGCAATGGCAGGGTGTCCAAGCATGACGCTTTCTATCTCGGCGGGATAGATATTCTCGCCGCCTGAGATAATCATATCCTTACTGCGTCCAACAATAGAAATGTACCCCTCTTCGTCACGGCAAGCGAGATCGCCAGTGTGGAGCCACCCATCTATGATGGTCTTACTGGTAGCCCCAGGGTTATTCCAATAGCCAGGGATAACATGGGGACCACGGATACGCAACTCGCCCACTTCGTTGGGTTGACATTCGTGTCCCGACTCATTGACAATACGGACTTGAATATGCAAGAGGGGGAACCCTGCCGCGCCCGCCTTGCGGCGGACATCGTTGTCTGGCATCCAAAAGGTATTGGGTCCCGCTTCCGTCAACCCATACCCTGTCTTGAAGCAGACTCCCTTAGCAAAGAACCGCTCAATGATTGGCAGTGGGCAGGAAGCCCCCCCACTAAAGACCATGCGACAGCGCGAAAAATCTGCTTGCTCCCAGCGTTTGTGCTCTTGCATCATAATAAACATCGTTGGGACAGCAACAAAGGTCGTTATAGGGTAGCGGGCAAGCAGATCAAACACTTGGTCTACATCAAACATCTTGCAGACGATAGAACACCCACCGATATGCACCAGCGGCGTAGTAAACACGTTCAACCCACCGGTATGAAAAAGTGGCATGTTTAAAAATGTCATATCATCTGGCGTTAGTTCCCAACTGGTGGTCGTGTTTATTGCATTCCAGGTCACTGTGCCATGCGTCAAGATGGCAGCTTTGGGCAGTCCCGTCGTCCCCCCCGTATAACAGAGCATCCAGGGGTCATCCATGGAGACGGTATCCTGGGACGGTGGGGGAGGATCTGCTCCATACGCAAGCAATTCTTCCCACAGCATATGCCCATCTTCTAGCGCATCTTCTATCCCAACCATATAATCTACCACTAAGGAGGATTGGCTTTGGAGTTCCAATGCTTTTTCCAAAAAATCAGCACTATAGATAAGCATACGGGGGGTGGCAGCTTGGATAAGCTGTTTGAGTTCGCTGGTAGAAAGCCGCCAATTGAGAGCCTGCAAAACAATGCCCGTTTTTTGACAGGCAAAGATAATATCTAGGTATGCTAGGCTATTCATCGCCAGCACCGCTACCCGTTCCCCTTTATGCAACCCTAGATTCATGAACGCATAGGCAACAGCGTTTACCCGTTGATTCCATGCTGCATAGGTGATTTCTGCTCCACTATTCGCATCAATCAATGCTACTCGTTCTGGGGAAAGGAGCGCACGCTTTGCTAACCAATCCATAGCCCCATCAGCGGCAAATGTGGTCATATGTAGCTCCATTCAACTTATAACCTCTCTTCTTTGAGCAATACAAGCAACAACAATGTTCTTGTGCTCTCTCATATAATCTACCCGGTCTCGCCTTCGCTATAGCATGCCTCGCTTGACATCCAACAGAAGGGGGACAGTATCACGTCTTTATGCATTAGGCAATGTGTTGTTTATTAGAGTCCCCCTGGGTAATGCTGTCAGGTTATGGATAGCGGGGGAGAGCCAGAGTCTCTTTCCAAATCTAGTTTAGAGGGTGCAGGCTCTCTCGTCAAGGGGATGGCGTAGGTAGGGTGGGTAGCTTTACTAGTTGGGGATGCTCTCGCTTACTTGCTATGTTGTTGGTTTGGTAGCCGTCACCACGAGCATAGAACGGGTAGCAGGCAGCATTGTGGTGATGCTGGTGAGGATCGCCTTTGCCAACACGCCAGCGGGGTTGTGGCGCAACCGTCCCCGCTCTAGCCCAACCCGCTCCCATGCTGCGCTATACTGTCGCCGCCCTACATGAAACCCCACCTGCTCTATGAGCCAGCAAAGCTCTTGCATTGTATAAATGCGGGTGTGGGTGGTGTAGCGGGCATCCCCTTCTAAGAGCATTTTGTGGCGAAACTCTGCCGGGGTATCTAGGCTACGCCACAGCAGCATATGTGCTAATGCGCGTATGCGGCTCTTGAGGTAGAGTTCATTGGGTGTGGTAATAATCAGCTTGCCACCAGGCGCAAGCACCCGCCAAAATTCGCGTAGGACTGGCAGCGGCGAATAGACCAGATGCTCTATCACCTCAGAGAACACTACCCGATCAAATGTGCCGTCAGCATAGGGGATGTTGTCACGTTCAAGGTTCATTTGGCAGACTGGCACACCGAGCTGTTCCCACAGGGCTTTTCGTGGGGTCGGGTCTAGGTCTACCCCGCATACGTGATAGCCAGCAAGCACGAGCAGACGAGTACACTGCCCTGGAGTTACGCCAACCTCCAGCACTCGTGCGCCAGCGGGAGCATCACCTAATGCGGCGAGAATAGCCGCATAGCGGTGTTGATGTAAGCGAAAATAGGCTTCTTTGCCATCGGCGCGAGCATGTACTGCTACCTGTTGCAACAACGATTTGGGGGTGTTCATTCGGTACTTTCAGATTCTTCCTTTGGCGGTTTTGGTTCAGCAATATAACTGGTAAGCGTTCCGATGCCGTCTATTTCCGCTTCCAGCTTATCACCAGGCTGGAGAAAGCGGGGCGGGTCCATTGCCATACCCACACCCGCCGGTGTGCCGGTGGCAATAATATCGCCGGGTTCCAGGGTCATACCACGAGAGAGGGTCGCCAGAATGTTGGGGATCGAGTGAATCATCTGGTTTGTATTGGCTTCTTGCATCGTCTCGCCATTCACGCGCAACCGTATACCAAGCGTATGCGGGTTTGGCAACTCGTCAGGCGTGACGATCCAGGGACCAAGCGGGGCGGTGCCATCCAGACTCTTGCCTTTGAAGTATTGGCGGTGGCGTTTTTGTAGGTCGCGTGCCGTAATGTCTAGCATAATCGTATAGCCAAAAATGTAGCAATAGGCGACTTTTGGATCAATATTTCGACCAGCCCTACCAATAATAACGGCGAGTTCTACTTCCCAGTCGAGTTGGGTGGTAATAGCCGGGTCATAGGGAATAGCATAGCCTGGGTGGTTTATGGTCGTCACAGCTTTGGTAAAGAAGATAGGCTCCTCTGGGATATGCTCCTCCTGCCCCAGGGCATGGGCAGTCTCAATAGCGTGGGCAGCATAGTTTTTGCCCAAACACACAATGTTCTTGTGGGGGCGAAAGATAGGAGCCAAAAGGTGAGTTTCTGCCAGTTTGGGAGGGGGAGTCCCTTGTTCTTCTGGCTCCACATACATAACCCACCGTTCATGGCTGGTGAGGTGAAAGCGCACGTCATTGAGGCTGATATATGACCCCTGAGTGAGACGGAGTATGCTCGGAGCAATCTTGCTGATGTTAAGGACAAACTCGCCATCCCTAGTGATAACCCCAGGGCGCACGATGTTGCTATTGGGTTCAAGGTAGGAAATGAAACGCATAGAAAGCTCTAGGTCTAGCTTTGGGCTAGGATTGGGGGAGAGGCTAGGGTAGCCTATGCCTTACCTCTCCCCACTACTTGGTTTTAGGCTTTGATACCAGAAAACTTGAAGGCTTCTTCAACGAAGGGGAAGGAGCCGGGTTGATAGACGCAATAGTGCTCTTCCGCCAACGCATCACCAGTCATGGCGTAGGCACGGGAACGTGAGCCGCTACACAGCGAGTAAAACTCACATTCGCCACAACGCCCTTTGAGGGCAGACCTGTCGCGCAGGGAGCAGAGTTCAGGACTATTGCGGTAGATGTCCACCAGCGATTGATCACGGATGTTGCCTACAGGCATAGGGAGGTACCCACAGGGACGGACTTCGCCACGCTGCGAGATGAAGACAAACCCGTTGCCAGAGTTGACGTGCATAGGCGGACGGCGAATGTGCTCGGCGGGTGGGGGGATGTTCTTCTCTTTGACTATCGCATCAAGCTGTTCTTTCAGCTTGTAGTAGGTGTCGTTCAACTGCATGTACTCTTCGTAGGGCAGTCCCTTTTGCTCTAGGGTCGCTCGCTGCACCACAATGCGCTTGTAGTGGTGTCCCTCAACGGTCTTGGCACTGACATACTTAGATGCATCATAGAGGAAGTTCATTACAGATTCGTAGTCTTCGGGAGAGATTTCGTCCTCTTCAACGGCACGTCCAGTAGGCACGAGGAAGAAGAGTGCCCACGTCATAGCCCCAATCTCATAAGCAAGCGAGAAGATGTTGGGAATGTCAAACAGGTTATACCGCGATACGGTGGTATTGATCTGAACCTTCATGCCAACTTCACGGGAGACCTTCCAAGCATCAATGGTGCGGTCAAATACGCCCGGCACCTGCCGAAAATCATCGTGAATTTGGGCATTGGAGCCGTCTACACTGAGCGACATAGCGCGTGCGCCCCGCTCTCGTGCTAGTTTGATGTTCTCGGTATTGAGCAAAGGGGTGCCAGAAGGGGAAATAGCCACCGTTAAGCCATGCTGATCGCCATAGTGGATAAGGTCAAAAAGGTCTGCTCGTTTGAAGGGGTCGCCGCCGGTCATGACAAAGATTGGGCTAGGCTTGCCGAAATCGGCAATCTGATCCATGAGCATGCAGCCTTCTTCATACGAGAGTATCAAGGGATCATGCTCGTCGTTCACTCCCATGCGGCAGTGGCGACATGCGAGATCGCATGCTTGGGTCGTTTCCCAAATGACAATAAAGGGTCGCTCATTAAGATCATAGATAGGGTGTCGGATAAGTCCGCGTTGTTTGTGCGGATGCCCCCCAGCAGCGTGGGGGTGTTCTGAACCAGGGTGTCCATTGCCGGCATGACCATGCATGGGCTGTTCCTCCTTTAGCTATGCTTTTTTTATACTCAGTTAGTATGTAAGAAGCGGATGTGATTTCTCAATAAATCTCTATAAAAATACGCAAAAGTATACTTCTGTGAGTATACCCGGATTTGGGTAGTATGTCAAAAATACAGCGGGGTACTTTTGGTGTGGCAGTCTCTTTTCCCTGGGCATAAAAAGACGTATAGCCCCCGCGTCCCCTAGGGGAGAAAGAGAATCGCGGCAGGGGGCGGCTCCCATACTCCCCATATGGTATACTAAAGGGCAATCAGGACAAGCCCTTGTCAGGAGTATACCGTATGAGCGAATCACCCGAAGAGATACAACGGCAAATAGCTGCATTGCAGGCGAAGCTCGCCGCAGCCCAACAGACACCCCATCCTACGCACGGCACTGTCACCGCCACGGGCAGTGCCGAGGTGAAGCAGGCAGTGGGGGTAAACAACGGGGTTATCCAGGCGTTCTTTGGGATGCAACCCCCGGTTGATAGCAAAGAACTGCTAGATAGCTACCTCGACAGCCTTATCCAGCAGTATAGCCGCCTGCGCCTCGGTAAGCTGCTGCCCAAAGACCAATCTGGGCGCGAGGAGACGACTGCCCCCGCCCTTTCGCTCCGCAATGTCTACACCTCGCTTACCACCGAGTACTGGATGCCAGTCAAGGATGGGGCGTTTGCTGAGACATCATCTAAAGCCCTCAGAAAGCACCTGCAAGACCATAACCCATCCCAGGTGATGCCAGAACAGGTGCGGGTGCCAATGCTCCGCGAGCAGGGTGAGCGATACCCCCCAATCACCCGTGATTTGTCCTATGAGCACATTTCTAACACAGTGAAATCAACCAGAGCTACCCTATCGGGACACTGGTACCAGCCAGAGTTGGTCATTAAGGCTATTTCGCGCTTTCCTCGTGTCGTGCTGCTAGGTGCGCCTGGGTCGGGTAAGTCTACCGTGCTACGCTACATGACCGTGCGCCTAGCCGAAACCTTGCT
>CAZLKK010000167.1:7190-8648 GCA_964559995.1 uncultured Chloroflexaceae bacterium | reverse complement strand
GCCTGTGGGGAAAGTCCCTACAGCATACATGCATTGTAACATTAGAAAGGAAAATGCATTTTTATGCGACTGGTATCATCAAAAATGCACATCGCTTATCATAATTTCGCACAGGTGTTCGTTGCCCGTGTGGGCAATGCTCATAAGCATTAAAGGAGCGTGACGATCATGACAACGTATACACGGCAAGGCAGGCTTACCCAACGGTTTATGAGCGCAATTGATCTGTCCGAACAGTTGGGTAATGTCCTACAAAACGCTAGTACCATTCCCTATGGGCTAACCGCCCGTATCTATGCAATGGTTTTGTCAACAGTAGCTATCGCAATGGGGGCATTTGCGTGGTACTTTGACTATGCTGCCACTATCGTCTTTGCTGCTCCGGTAATGGGGCAGGTTGTGGGGAGCATCCCTGCTGGTTGGGGACCGTATATACCAGCGATAGGGTTCTGCATCACCGTAGCCCCTACCGCTATTGAGATGTTTGCCCCGCGGTTGACAGCACGTTCATTCCTTATCTCCCTGGCGTTCTACGGTATGCTCATGTTCGATGTTGCTACGGATTCCCCGCGAGTATTTGCTACCTTGAATATGTACGCGGATCGTTTTGGGGATGGAGTTATTGGTCAAGCTCTCTACTGGATAGCGTATGCAATCCTTTTGCTCTTTGCCAGCATCGGGTTTGAACTGCTCTTCGTGGTGTGCGCTGTGGTTGCTCTCTACTTATTTCTCCGGGGGTGATATATGGACATAGATAATGAAGCAGCAAGGGAGCATTTCCCGGTTGACTTAGTAGACATCGGGTTTGCATGGGCTTTTGGGGCTAATCCTAGCACCTTGCTGGCATTAGCCGTCATAGGGCAATACACTATTAGGCATAGCGACAGTGTGCGGGGGGCGTTACTGGATACCGCACAGAAGGCTTTACCTCTTCTGGCTAAAGCCCTTCCATTAAAAGACAACAGAAACGGGTATGGGAAACCCCCATGCCCGTCTTGTGCTCTTCCAACAAAGGGAAAGACTCCCGCATTACCTGCCGTCACCATTGAACGTATAGCCAAAGGCGACAATATCTTGCTGGTAGGTAACAAGGGTAGTGGAAAGTCTACGCTGCTGGCAACCCTGGTAACATTGCGTGAGGGTACTACCGTTGTGTTAGACCCGCATTATGCTCCAGGCGCATGGGCACATGCTAGTAGGGTTGTGGGGGCAGGTCGGGATTATGCCAATATCGCTACCTTCTTTGGGGACTTGGAGAAAAGCCTCTCAGTACGATACCGGGAAATGGCAACGGGCAAGCGTCAATGGCAACAATTGACGGTATGTGGGGACGAGTGGCGTAGCATTGCCCAAAAAGTCGATGGTGCAGGGGGGGTGTTCACCTCGGTAATAACCGAGGGGCGTAAGGTACGGCTATGCGTGTTGGCGGCATCGCACAACGATACCGTGGCGGCTCTT
>CAZLKK010000167.1:2798-7180 GCA_964559995.1 uncultured Chloroflexaceae bacterium | reverse complement strand
GCGACAAGGACTCCTTTCTAAATTCCTTTGACTGGATTATCTATACCGGGGCGTTCGCTACGGATCGTTTCCCGTCATCTATGGAGATACCCTCGATACCGACTCCGCATGGGGATATACCCGCTCTGGCATGTGCGGTTAGTGTGAACGAACAAAAAGACTACGTGCTCGACTTGCGTACCGTTACTGCTGTCAACAGTGTTGCAACGTCTACTGATGATGCCCATAGCCAAACGACTAGCGAAACCCCGTCAAACCGACAGGACGATGCCAGTTTGCTTGCCAGTTTGCTTATGCCAGTTTGGGGCTATGCAAAGCCACAAACTGAACAAACCGACAAACCAGTTTACCCGGTTTCAAACTGGTTTGAAACCGGTTTAGCAACCACTGAACAAACCACTGAACAAACTGGCATTGACGGTATCAAACGAACCGCCGAGGGTATGCTGGCGCGGGGCAAGTCTAAGAAAGACGTAGCAGCTTGGCTATCAGAACAGGATGAGATAATAGCCCATATTGCAACCCTGCTGTCCAATGGTACCAGTGTCAACGCGGTGTGTACATGGCTAGGGGAGACGTTTGGGATTAAGGACAAAACAACGGCGCGGAGCGTTGTCGCATCGGTGCAAGCCAAGCCAGGCAATGACTTGCTCGACGGGTATCTAGGTGATAGGACGGAGTGACGGCATGTTGTTCGCTAAATTGTCGGGTATCTATCCCCCATTGAACAACGAAACCCTCACGGGGTTACTAGGGGACATCCTAGAGATTGATGGATTTGAGACTATCTACGTTCGTATCTTCTATGATGATGGTGGTGAGCTCCTGTCTATCATTGCCAGATATGTACATCGCCATGGGGAAAAGGTATGGATTATGCGGGGCAAGTACAAACTCATAATACCAGACTCGCAAGTCAAGTACTGGACCTACCTGGACAAAAAGGAAGTGTAACTAAAACAGACTCAACACACCTAAGTAATCCTGCTAAACGTCTAACCTTACCGCAACCCTGCCCACAATGGACAGGGAGCTTTTTTTGTTCCATTGTTGTCAAATTTGTTGTCAAGCGGGGGGTATAGATGGGGTATGTTTGGCTTTGTAGTGAGGTAAAGGAGGATAACCATAGTACTACCTCCTATTGTATAATAACACGCAATCCCCCCTTATATTCGCTTCCCTCACAGGCATGGTCTTGCCTATCAGCGTATGTTTTCCCGTCAAATAGTACCCCATCACTCGTTGGCTGCCAGAGCCAAGCTACGGCAATGCCCGTGCGCCGCTGTCGCTTATCTGACGGTCCTACCCGTATAAGGCAGGGGGGAGCGGATGAGCAAAAAAGGCTAAACTACTTTCATTGGGCAACATGCTTATAACGAGGGAAGAAGTACCCCCTATTATACCCGCAGGGGGCAAAACCTAGCCACCCGTCCGATGTCCCCAAATGGCGATCATGCTATGCTATCCTTAAATACATACAAAACCTAAAATCTCACAAAGCAAGTAAGCCATCATGAACAACTCTCTCTACAATCAACAAAAACTACGCAACCCCCAACCATATTGGCGCGTCATATTGGCTGATGATGAAGCCCCGCTTCGCTCTGCCTTGCGGTTGCTCTTGGAACAAGAGACCGGCAGTAGTGTTGTAGGTGAGGCAGATCATGCCGAACGTGTTTACCAACAGGTTCAGGACCAGCAACCCCATATCCTCTTGCTTGACTGGGAACTCCCCGGCTTACAGGAAACGGCTCTGATAGCCAGACTCGTTGATATTGCCCCTACACTGCACATTATCGCCTTGAGTAGTCGCCCAGAAGCGCGACATGTTGCGCTGGCAGCGGGGGTGCATGGCTTTGTGTGCAAGGGCGACCCACCCAACTACCTACTCGATGCCCTTGCCTGTTTCACGAAGAGCAACGAGACGGTGGGGGTTGAGGGGGAATATTTAGGATAAGGACAGGATAGGACAGGACAGGAAAGGATAGGTATAGCTAAGATGACAACAGCACCATATGCCATAATGATTGACCAACTTACCCGCACCTTTGGGAAAGTGCGGGCGGTGGACAACCTCACGCTTGCCATCCCGCGTGGGACGGTTTTTGGCTTCTTGGGACGCAATGGCGCAGGCAAAACAACGACCATTCGGTTGTTGCTTGGCTTGCTAGAGCCAACCAGTGGACGAGCAGAAGTGCTTGGGTATAATACCACCACCAAAGCCGATGCTATCCGTTCCCAAACAGGCGCACTCCTTGAGCAAGATGGATTGTATGAACGGCTAAGTGTCGCTGACAACCTTGAATTTTTTGGACGTATTTACCACATTCCCTCACAAGAACGACAAGCTCGAAGTAAAGAACTGCTTACCCACTTTGGGCTATGGGATCGGCGCAACGAGTCGGCAAAGCATTTGAGCAAGGGGATGCGCCAAAAACTCGCCGTTGCCCGCACGCTGCTACACCATCCATCGCTCATCTTCCTGGATGAACCAACTAGTGGGCTAGACCCGGTGGCATCCGCATCATTGCGCGATGACCTCTCAGCCCTGGTGCAGCATGAGGGGGTAACGGTCTTTCTGAACACCCATAACCTTGCAGAAGCTGAAAAACTCTGCCACCACGTTGGAATTATCCGTGATGGCAAACTGATGGCACAGGGCAGCCCCCAAGAGCTACGCACCCAACACAGCATCCCACGGCTAGAGATTTTTGGGGATGGATTCAGTGAACAGGTGCTCTTTACCCTGCGTCAGCATCCGGCAGTAGCACACCTTGAACAGACAAACAGCCATATTGTGCTTGAACTGCATAAGGGCAACGAGGATACTGCGTCATTGATTCGTGAGGTCGTGCAAAACGGGGTACAGGTGGAAGAAATCCGCAAAAGCCATGCCAGTTTGGAAGAGGCATTTCTTGCTTTGATGAAAGAACCGCCCCAGGAGGTGCCAAACTATGCTGCGTGATACATCAACGGTTCTCTGGAAAGAAGTAGCTGAACTGGCTCAGGGGATAAAAAAGCCTGCTGCTTGGATTGGGATGACCTTCTATCTGGTGATGTTTGGCGTATTCCCGGTCTTCTTGATTGGCCCACTGTTTGCCACCTCACCGATGGCGTTTGCCTATTGGATCATTCTCCCCATCATGGTCGGTACAGGGGTATCGCTCAATGCGTTTGCCGGTGAACGGGAACGCCACACGCTGGAAACGCTGTTGGCAACACGGCTCCCGGATAGGGCTATTTTATTTGGCAAACTCGCGGCGGGGGTTATCTATAGTAGCTTCTACCTTGTGCTGGCAATGTTGGCAGGTCTCGTTACCCTCAACCTCATGCATGGACAAGATACGCTGGTAGCCTATACCCCGGCGGTCACTGTTGGGGGGCTACTCATTGGGGTATTCGTGTCAGCAGTGATGTCTGTAGCGGGGGTGTTGGCTTCGTTGCGCTCTGCTAGTGTGCGCGAGGCAGGGCAAAAGCTGTCCTTCATTATGCTGCTCTTTTTCTTTCTCTACTTTGGAATGAGCTTTGTACCTATAGATAAACGAGCAGAACTTATCCAGGCTGTCAATACGGTGAATACGTGGCTAGTCATTGGTGTTGCGTCTGTCGTGCTGTCGGGGGTGTTTGGGGTATTGTTGACCCAGGCAATGCGGCAGTTTCAGCGACAGCACCTCTTGCTCAATGACCAGCAACCAGCCACTTCCAACACACAAGCAGCGAAAACCCCACAAGGCAAGCAGGTACAACCATCTGCCAAAGCTGCCGCTCCTGCTAAGCCCCAAATGCATTTGCCTATTCCCCTTGCCCATCTACTAACGGTCATGGGGAAAGAGTGGCGGGAACTTCACCACCGCGATAGCCACAATGCCGGGCGACGTATGCTCATTGTTGGATTGGTGCTGTTTGGTATCTTGCTGCCGTTGCAAGGGGGGCGTGAGTGGGTGACAGAAGGGGGAGCGTTGTTTGCCTGGATTATCGCCCCGACCATCATTGTTATGCAGACGATAGCCGATAGCTTCGCGGGTGAACGGGAACGCCACACGCTAGAAACGCTGTTGGCAACGCCGTTGTCAGACCGGGTAATTCTCTTTGGCAAACTCCTTACCCCCTTACTCTGGGCATGGGGAGTGACCCAAGGGCTCATCCTTGCCAGCACTATCACGACAAATATTGCCTTTTGGCAAGGGAGCGTACTCTTTTTCTCACCCGCTATGCTCCTTGCGGGTATGGGATTTGGGCTATTGGTCAGTGGACTGTTGGCAACAACGGGGGTGTTGCTTTCGTTGCGGGCAGCGAGTGTGCGGCAAGCCCAACAATCCCTCTCTATTGCCTGGATTGTCCTGGCTATTCTCTATGTTGTGCTCATTGTCGTGGTGATTATT
>CAZLKK010000167.1:0-2788 GCA_964559995.1 uncultured Chloroflexaceae bacterium | reverse complement strand
ACCTCGGTATGGACTTGGCAGGATGGATAGAATCGGGGGCAGTGGCTCCACTGGCATGGGGAGCAGCGGCGGTGTTGCTCCTGTTGGATGGCGTAATGTTGACATTGGCAATGCATCGCTTCCAACGGGCACGACTGTTGTTAGCGTAGCGTGGGGGGCAACGACACCTGCTCCCCTCGCCACCCCACCCCAGACAACCGCTCGTTGACCCTCGCGGCTCGTTCGCCCCCCTTCCTCCGCAAGCGGGAGAAGGAAAGGTGTCGTTGCCAGGTGAAACGTTGCATGCAATAGCTTTACAACCAGACCTACCCCTGAAAAATCATCATCCCCAAAACTACCAATAAAACCATGCTATACTAAACTAAAGATGCGAGTTTCAATGAGCATGTCTTTTGAGATAATGTGCCATACTATTATGAACAGACCTTTTCTCCTGGTAATCCTGCTGGCAACGCTGCTGCTTGCCTTGCTCCCCACACAACCAGTACAATCAGCACCCCGCTGCTTCCCAGAAGCACCGGCTATCCAACACTGTATAGATGACCGTTTTGTTGCCTATTGGCAGCAGCAAGGCGGCTTGCCCATCTTTGGCTACCCTCTCTCGGTGGCGTATGAAGAGCAGACGGGTGCAGGCATGGTGCTGGTGCAGCTTTTCGAGCGGGCTAAACTGGAATATCACCCCGATAATCCAGCCCCCTTTACCATCCAACTGAGCCACATGGGACGACAACTCGGACCGTCCCCTGCCTCGCCGCAGCCTCCCCAAACGGGTTGTCTTCACTTTGCCCAAACGGGGCAGAATATCTGCGAGCCGTTTCTCTCTACATGGCGCAGCTATGGGCTAGAACTTGGGACACCCGGTATTAGTGAGGGGGAGAGCATAGCCCTGTTTGGGCTACCGCTTACCCCCGCTCGCCCCGAAACGCTAGGCAATGGACAGACGATTACCGTACAGTGGTTTGAGCGGGCGCGGTTTGAGGATCATGGCAATCAGGGGGTGTTGCTAGGGTTGTTGGGACGTGAGCTTGTTGGGGATATGGGGACAGGTAGCCCAATGGGGACAGATAGCCCAACGGTATCTGCCCCCTCCGATTGGCACAACCCCACCGCCCCCCACCCGCCTGGCGCGTTTGTTGAAGTGGCAGGCTCACAACTAACCATTGGGGGTAGTCCTATACGGCTCAAAGGGGTAAACTACTATCCACAAGGGTTGCCGTGGGTGGAGATGTGGGATCATTGGAATGGACCACAGATGGCAGAGGAATTGCGCCTCGCCCGTGATCAACTTGGCATCAACGCAGTGCGTATCCTCGTTCCCTACGGGGTATCCCAAGAGGGCATCGTAGACGATGGCTTGATAGAGCGGGTGCAGAATATGAGCCAGATAGCCGCCGACCTGGACTTGCGGCTGATCATCACGCTGTTTGATTTCTATGATCGCTTCCCAGAGCCAGGGAGTTCTGAGGAGCAAAAGAACATCCGCTACCTTGAGCGGTTTCTTGGCAACTTCGTTGGGGATGAGCGCATTATCGCCTGGGACCTGCACAATGAGCCAGACAACTATGGCACTTGGCGCGATGAGGGACAGGTAGACCAGGTACTAATGTGGCTAGGGCGTATGGCAGATGTAGTGCATCGGGTTGCCCCACACCACTTGGTGACGGTAGGGATGGCACACTACGAAAACTTGCTTATCCCCGGTCCAGATGGGCGGCGGGTGATAGACTATAGCGACCTCATCAGTATGCATACCTACAATGCTGCTGATGCTGCTCGCCAGATAGATGTCGTCCGTGCTCAAACAACCAAGCCGATCATCATAGAAGAATTTGGATGGCCCAGTGGACCGCCATGTTCACAACCAGACTACACCGAAGCCCAGCAGGCGCAGGTTTATCAGCAGGTACTCCAATCTACCGAGAGCAAGGTAGCAGGGTTTTTTGCCTGGACCTTGCGCGACTACGATTCCGGTCCAACAATGCGTTGGGATAGCCGCGAAGAGCACTTTGGCTTGTACCGTCCTGACGGTTCGCTCAAGCCAGCGGCAGAATCTTTCCGTGCCTATGCTGCCCCTGCCCTACCGGGTATCTCGCAAACCAACTACCCCCATGTGGTAGAAAAGCAACCGCATGTGACAGGCGAACGCGCCCCTATCTTCATTGGGGAGAGTGGACACTACATCAAGGGATGGTTTCGACGGGCATGGGAGCACCTCGGCGGACGTGGCACCTTTGGCTTGCCCTTGAGCGAAGCGTTTGTGCGCCCGGAGGATGGCGGCGTGGTGCAATACTTCGAGGCGGCAGTGCTAGAGTTTCACGAAGGCGGTTTCTATGATGCCGACTTTGACCTGCTCTCCAAACCAGAGCAGACCATGCGCGTCATCCACCCTGCTGCCATCGGCTATGCTGCGCTGGAAGGTCGCTCGCTTGCTCCCCCATCCTATACGGTTATCCCCAATACTCGCTATTTCCCGGATACGGGCTACACGGTGCAGGGCGATTTCTGGTCGCTGTACGAGAATTTGCTTGGTCCCTGGCGGTTTGGAGCGGCACTGTCGAGCGAGTTTACCGAGCAGGTAGGCGACAAGGTGATTACCGTACAGTATTTTGCGCGTGGGCGTATTGAGTATCACCCAGAAACCCACCTTGCTCAGCCGGGGCAGCTTGGGCTTTGGGCATGGCAACAGCGGTGCGGGAGGTGAGAAGCTCCCCACTGGCTATATTTCAAAAAAACGATTACAGAAATAGCCCGTAAAGCCCAGGAGCTTTAGCCCTGGGATAAAAGGGCT
>CAZLKK010000166.1:0-8663 GCA_964559995.1 uncultured Chloroflexaceae bacterium | reverse complement strand
GTCTGTGGTAGCAACCATGCAAACCTAGCAACATGCAACCTAGCAACCATGCAACTATAGACCATCCCTGTTCGTCATACCCTGGGTTTTTTGCAATGGCTAGGGGAAACCTAGAAGCTATCTTCCCCTAGAGTACTTATGGCACACTAAAATGGATCGGTAAATATATAAAGACAGGAACCAATCGCTTATGATAAACCATCGGCATCTTTTTGCATCCAGAGGACAACAAATGCTTGTCCGTATTGCAACCATCCTAAGTACGCTCCTTCTTGGGATACTGGTATTCTGTGCAACGCAGGTATCAGCGAGACCGGCTACCCACAAACTGGCACCCCCCCCAACGGCACACCCACAACCAACGCTGCCAGACCATACACAGTCAATGTTCACGGCTGAAGACCTCACCATCATTGGTCCCATCGTTGGTGCCATTGATACCAGCTATACCTTCACCGCTACTGTCGTAGCAGAGAGTCTGCCTATAACCTATACGTGGCAGACAAGCGACTCACCGTTGCCAGTGGTGCGTATTAGGCAATCGTTGACAGACAGCATGACGCTGGAATGGGACACGCCCGGTACGCGCATCATCACCGTAACGGCGACCATGAGCAACACGGCTACTGTCACTGCCACCCACACCATCGCTGTACAAATGCCCATCACCACGATGCAGATAGCTGGCCCTATAGTGGTAGAAGTCAACACCCCCGCTACCTACACCGCTACCACAGGACCAGCACAAGCTGCCTCACCTGTGCGCTACACATGGCAAGCCAGCGGGTTGCCAGAGGTAGTCCACCCCAACAGACCCCTCACCGACACGATTGCGCTGGAGTGGGATACCCCCGGCACACGTATCATCACGGTGACGGCTACCAATATGGACCAGCAGACCAACATTATCTACCACAAAGGCACGGTGGTACAGACCTACACCGTATCGGTGCAAGCACCGCCACAAGCCCTTGCGCTAGATGGTCCCACGATGGGCATAATTGGCAAGTCCTACACCTTCACGGCAACGACCACCCCGCCAGAAACGAGTTTGCCGCTGGTCTATACGTGGCAAGCGACAGACCAAACACCACACACCACCGATGATGGCGGCTTGACTGACCAGACGACCTTTACCTGGGATACCCCCGGTACCAAACACCTTACCGTCACGGTCAAGAATGGCATAGATAGCATCACGCAACACCAAGAGGTCATCATTGTTGCCAATATTGCTGTCACAATAGTTGGTCCACAAACAGGCGAAGTGGGAGAGACGTATACCTTTACCGCCACGGTGAGCCCATCAAACCTGCCTACTCCCCTCACCTACACATGGGATGTGGGCAAACAGGAGGCAATAGTCCACAGTGATGCGGGGCTAACTGACAGCATCCGCACCAATTGGCAGACAATTGGCACCCAGGTTATTACGGTCTCTGTTACCCACGCGCTTGGCAGTGCTGTGGAAAACTTTACCATTGCTATCAAGACAGTACACTGGCGTGAGGTACAACCTACTGAGGGGGGGGCATATGATTGGTCAGCATTGGAGACCTTCGAGAAGGAACTTGCTGCCATCAATGAAGCAGCGATGACCCCGATAGTCATTGTGCATCAAAACCCCGATTGGGCAACTATCCCCAACTCTGATGCCGTCTGTGCTGCGGTAGATGAAAGCCACTTTGACGACTATGCCCGCTTTTTTGAAGCCCTCGTTGCACGGTATAGCCAGCCGCCCTACAACGTGCATCATTGGGAGCTAGGCAATGAGCCAGACGTTGACCCTGATCTCATGACGGAAATGCTCCACTCGCATTTTGGCTGTTGGGGGGATACAGAAGCCCCCTACTATGGCGGCAAACACTATGGCAAGATGCTGCAAGCGATAGCCCCGGCTATCAAGCAGCAAGACCCTCAAGCGACTATTATCATTGGCGGGTTGCTCTTGGATAAGCCCGTTACTGAGGACCCTGGGCTTGGCAAGCCTGAACTCTTCCTCAAGGGCATCTTGGAACAGGATAGCGGCAACAGCTTTGACGCTGTAGCCTTCCACGCCTACCCCTGGTATACCTCTCCTGATGTAGATGATGATATGGACCACAAGTATTGGGGGGAATATGGCGGTGCTACGTTGGGCAAGATTGCCTATATCAACAATATGCTCCAAGAGTACGGGGTCAACAAGTCGCTCTACTTGACAGAAGGTTCTATGCTCTATTGGTCAGACCCGAATAGCCCCGTCTTGCCTGATGACGAAATACCAGCGGATTTTCAACAGACCCAAGCTGCCCACATCGTGCGGCAGATGACACGCGCCCTCGATGCCGGTGTTGAGGCTTATTCGTGGTATACGCTGCATCGGTCTGGTTGGAATTATACCGGCTTGCTCAATGGCGATAATTCCCCCCGCCCTGCCTATACTGCCTATGCCTTCTACATTGACATGATAGGCGATAGCCGACCTGTCCAGACCAGTGACTATGGCGATACGGTATATGCATATCGTTTTGATCAAGGTACCCGCATTGTAGATGTGGTCTGGAAGAAAACAGCAGGTGAGCAGATAGTGGATGTGCCATCTGATGTGTTGCAGGCAGTCTATCAGCTTGATGGCACAACACAGGAGCCGGTAGACACGGGGGCTATGCAAAAGGTGAAGACCAGTTTGTCGCCGGTGTATATCGTGCGGTCTCGTTAATTAAGGATGATAGCCCATACGTATGCGACAGTATCCCATGCTTGTATCGCTCATTGTTGGCTTTTTGTTCTTTTGCCTTATGCCAGCGATAGGTACTACGCTGTCCCTTTCGGTGGGGGATGGGGGAGTTCTTACTCCCCCTCTTTCCCTTGCCCCCGCTCCCATAAAAGGCGAGGGGGGGTGGGACAATCCGCTCGTTGACCCTCGTGGATCGAAATACACCCCCAACCTTGCCCTTGCCCTCACCATAGCTGGTCCACAGGATGGGGAAATTGGCAAAACCTACCCCTTCACCGCGACTGTTAGCCTGTCCCCAACTGAGACAATAAGCTCATCCTTTACCACCATAGTTAGCTCTTCACTGCCTTTGACCCCCATCACCTACACCTGGCAAATTGACGATAACAACCCTCTAGTCCATAGCAGTACTGCCCTCACCGATAGCCTACGTATGGAGTGGGATACTGTTGGCAATCATACGGTGATGGTATCTGTGACCAATGGGCAACAGGTGGTGTCTGCCACACATGCTATTACCATTGTGCAGGGGATGACAACGACCTATCTCCCGCTGATACAGAAGCCTACTCCAACTATCTATGGCTTTGAGACCAGCCCTGGGAGTATTACGAAGACAAACCTGTTGGAGCGGGCAAAACGACTCGATGCCCACTGGATACGGATTAAGACAGTACACTGGCGTGAGGTGCAACCTACAGAAGATGGCGAGTATGACTGGTCAGCCCTTGCCAAGTTTGAGGCAGAATTGGCTGCCGCTCATGCCGCCGACTTGACCCCCATTGTCATTTTGCACAAACACCCCGATTGGGCAATCATCCCAGAGACAGACGCGATGTGTGCTGCAATAGCTACGCAGTATTTTGACGACTATGCCCGTTTTCTCAGTGCCCTGGTTGAGCGGTATAGTCAGCGTCCCTACAATGTGCATCATTGGGAGCTAGGCAATGAGCCAGACGTTGACCCTACCTTGTTGTCTAAGTTGTTTCAAGAGCATTTTGGCTGTTGGGGGGATATTGACGACCCGTTTTATGGCGGTAGACACTATGGCGAGATGCTCAAAGTCGTTGCCCCGGCTATCCGCAAGCAAGACGCTCGTGCAACCATCATCATTGGTGGTTTGGCACTGGACAAACCAGATACACAAGCCCCCGATAAGGGCAAGCCAGAGCTGTTCCTCAAGGGCATTTTGGAAGCTGGCGCAGGTGATAGCTTTGATGTGGTCGCGTTTCATACCTACCCCTGGTATGTCTCTCCTGATAGAGATAGTGATCGCTTTGATGTCTACTGGGCAGATTACGGTGGTCTCACGCTTGGCAAGATTGCCTATATCAACGAGTTATTGCGTACCTATGCGGTAACAAAATCGATATACATGAACGAGGGGGCGTTGATCTATCCCACCGACCCCAACAACCCCTCGCTTCGTGATGATGAGATACCCGTGGAGTTTTTGCAGGCGCAGGCTGACCACATTGTGCGCCAGTTGACGCGAGCACTTTCGGCAGGGGTTGAGGTCTATTCTTGGTATACGTTGCATCGGTCTGGTTGGTTTGCTTCCGGGCTGCTGAATGGCGATCTATCCCCGCGCCCGGTCTACACTGCCTATGCTTTCTACATTGAGACCATCGGGTATACCCGCCCCGTCCCAACTGATGCATATGGTAGTGGGGTGTATGCATATCGCTTTGACCAACGCTACCGTAGGGTAGATGTAGTCTGGACAAAAACAGCCGAGGAGCAGGTCATCAGTGTGCCAACTCATGCCCTACGGACAGTTTATCACCGCGATGGCAGCCTGTTGGAGCCGATAGATCGCGGGGCGATGCAGGATGTGGGGGTGAGCTTGTCGCCGGTGTATATCGTGCGGGCATTGGATACCCCCTAGTGTGAAGCTGCCTTCCCTTAAGCAGGGGGAAGCAGACAAGGAAGCATGCATCATAACCCCTGCCCTATGGGAGAGGGGGCAGGGGGAGAGGATATTCCATGCAGCCTCCGTGAGGTGGGTATCGTGACCTGCCTATCAAAGCCCTTACAGGCTGAGTCTGGTCAACATCGGCTTTGGGCTTTGGCTTTGCTCGCCCAAGCCCAAACCTCTTTAGGCTTGGCTTGGATCATTGGATCATTGATGATAGACAACGCATGGGTATAACCCGATAGTTAGCTTATCGACGAGGTCTCCGCACAGAGGTATGTTGCTCCATAGGGACATAGACCTTTTGTGGGTTGTGATGGTTTTGCAACAGCACAAACGCGACAAGCAGTACCAGAGCTACTATGATAGGGACTTCCATGAGTGGTTCCTTTCCAAGATGCCTGCGGACCCCTACGTAACCTTAATGGGTAAGGGAATAGCGGCGTTCTCTCTATAATATAGTATAACGAATTTTGGTTCGCTCGTCTATAGCCGAAAAGTCCCGTGACCTCACAGGATAACGTCAATCCCACGCCACATCTACCAAACCAGTAGACGTTATCCCCTGGTCGCAGGTGATGAGCGGGACGCGCAACCGGCGAGCCTCAGTGATGATCAGCCGATCAAAGATGTCGGTAATCTGGTCACTGAAGCTATAACTGCTCATGACCGTCTCTGGCATCAGCGGCAAAAAGAGATAATTTCCAGCACGTTGCAACACCCGGAGCATTTCGTGAACCTCGGCATATTTGACGGAGGTACAGCGGCGTTCAACAATCATCATCAGTTCTGTGACGACAATCGCTGGTACATAGATGGTATGTTGCCCTTCGCCTACCTTATCAAAGATCGTCTGGGCAATACTGCTCAGACGGTCTGGCGAAAACATTGCCCAAAACATCGGGTGGGTATCGGTGACATAATACATATGTTTGTCTCCTACTGGTGTTGGTTCCATTCTTCTTCCTGCTCCTGGTAACATTCCCGCAAGGCTATTTGTATATCATCAAAGCCCAAATCTACCCCGCTATAGGCAAAGATACCGGGTAGGCGAACGAGCAAGCGTCCATCTTCAAGCAGCGTAATATGATTGATGATCATTTCCTCCAACCTGTTATTCGGAGAAAGTTCCGATGTGGCTACCTCTTCCATTAACATCAGCCGATACCGCTTGTGTTCTTTGAGTTCATAGGAAACTAACGGTCTCAGTACTCCCCCTTCATAGATCGCCTCAATAAATAGGGACATAGGATATTCCTTACTTGCTCACTAATCTTCACTCTTCTTAATCTTCACTCTTCTTTGATTTTATTAAAAATAGCATCTACATTGTCACGTTTAGATATGCCTTCTTGCATCACCGTTCGCATATGGGCAATCTGTTCACGAGTGCCTAGCACAATGAGTACATCCCCCTGCCGTAGCACTGTTTTTCCCCCAGGATTAAACTGGAGAGCATTCCCAAAAGAACGAATAGCCACAACCAACAATCCCGTTCGTTTTCCAATGTCTGCTTGAGCTAGAGATTGGTTCTCCAAGCCTGGGATTTGCGACACATGGACTTCCTCAAATCGCAGGGTTTCGCCCGTTACCCGCATCATTTCGTCAAGAAAGCCCACAACTGTGGGGCGTATCATGATAGAAGCCATCCGCAACCCGCCGATGGAGTTGGGCGAGACAATCTCATTTGCTCCCGCTTTGCGGAGTTTCTCCTCGTTTTCCTCTTCATTGCAACGGGCGACAATACGCAGCCCAGGATTAAGTGACCGCGCACTCAACACAATGAAGACATTATCCTTATCGTCACCGAGCGCGGCAACAAGCCCAATAGCCCGATCAATACCGGCGTTGATGAGCGTTTCATCCTCGGTGGCATCATCCAACAGGTGGGGAATAGACTGGATATGGCTAATGTGATCAAGCACATGTATATCTTGTTCTATAATGACAAAGGGAGTACGAGTTTTATGAAATTCCCCGGCAATATGTTTGCCAGTACGCCCTCCCCCACAAAGAATAATATGATTTTGCAGATTGGCAATCTTTCTATCCATTTTTCGTCCTCGAATAAGCGTATTGAGTTGACCTTCAATGACAAATGAGGCAATAGTTGAAATGGCATAACCTAATGTCGTCATAGAAAACACTAAAAGCACAATGGTAAAGATTCGTCCGTTGGGAGAGAGCGTATGGGTTTCTCCATAGCCAACTGTCGTGAGCGTAATCATGGTCATATAGAGCGCATCAAGGAGAGTCCATCCTTCTTCTAAGATATAGTACCCCAGTGTTCCCACAAGGATCATGGCAAGGAGCAACAACACCGCAGTGATTATCCGATTTTGGTATGACGACAATGGGAGTGATGCGAGTGGTAATTTTGCTGTATCTGGTGATGTTCGCTTTCGCCGCATACGTGCTCATCCTTATCTGATGCCAGATAGTCTACGTCTCTTTATCGTAGTAGTATTGTATGGGAATGGGGGAGTATTGGCAACTTTATAGGGGGATGGGGCAGATTCTTTTTCCTCTAGGGCAAGGACAACATCCCCCCCCATTCCCCCTGTCCCATCGCGCATCCCCCATCCTCTGCCCCTTCCCTATGTTGGGGGGGTAGGGACGCACAATGAATCTGCCACAGATACCGGTAGAGATAGAAGCAAAAATCTGTTACAATATCCCTAATACGGCAAAACAGGAGCCATACCTATGCATATTGTCATCTTTGGTACCGGGGGAGTAGGCGGTTACTTTGGCGCACGTCTAGCACAGGCCGGTGAAACTGTCACCTTCATAGCCCGTGGCGCACACCTCGATGCCATGCAACAAAACGGATTGCATATCAAGAGCATCAAAGGGGACATCACCATCGATCCCATCCAGGCAACCGATGACCCATTCAGTGTTGGCAAGGCGGACTTCATTTTCTGCACCGTCAAGGCTTGGCAGGTTCCCGAAGCAGCCAAAGCCATGCGTCCTATGGTTGGAGACGATACGGTCATTGTCCCGTTGCTTAATGGCGTAGAAGCTACTACCCAACTGGCAAAAGTCTTGGGGAGTGAGCGGGTCATGGGAGGGCTATGTTGGATATTGAGCACTATTGAACGCCCAGGGGTCATTCATCATAGCGGACTTGAACCCCAGATTATCTTTGGCGAATTGGACAATCGACGAAGCCAGCGGATAGAGCGACTCTACCAAATCTGTAACTATGCCAAGATACAGGTAGAAATTCCCCATGATATTGTCGCCTCGCTGTGGGAGAAATTCATCTACATAGCCGCCATCAGTGGGATGGCAGCCATCACTCGTGCGCCCGTAGGCATTATCCGCACAATGCCCCAAACTCGCCAAATGATAGAGCATGCCATCGATGAAATTATCGCCGTAGGTTGGGAAAAGCGCGTCAACCTAGCCGAAGATGTCTTTGCTCGCACGCTGGCGTTTATAGACAGCATGCCCCCATCGAGTACCCTCTCCATGCAACGCGATATTATGCAGGGCAGACCATCTGAGCTAGAAGCCCAAAATGGTGCAGTTGTACGTTTTGGTAAGGAGGTCAATGTAACGACTTCTATCAATGCTTTCATCTACCATAGCCTGCTGCCGATGGAACTCATGGCACGAGGGTTGGTGCAAGTAGACCAGCAAGGACATACCACGTAAAGACTGGACAACCTTTCTGTCATCTCTCTTGAACTTAGCTCCCGTACTCCTCCGCTACACCGGGTATGGCTGATATTTCGTTTCCTCTAGGTCAAGGACAACATCCTAATTTGCCCCTATCCCTTGCCTCTTTGGGCAGCCCCCTACCGAGGGGAGAAGGTGAACAAACACTGGGTGGTTCACCCTTGCCCTATTCGATCTGCGTGTAGTAACGAGCGGGGGCTAGAGGCAGCGGAGGCTAGGGGAGAGGAACTAAATCAATGCCCATCACCTATGGTACAATGATGCACGAGAAACCCTCGCCTGACGCTTGACAGAAAGGTTATCGCATGACGACAGATG
This sequence comes from uncultured Chloroflexaceae bacterium, assembly GCA_964559995.1. Lineage (GTDB taxonomy): Bacteria > Chloroflexota > Chloroflexia > Chloroflexales > Chloroflexaceae > JAAUSY01. Next base: position 24 of record CAZLKK010000166.1, on the reverse strand, counting down.
ATACCCCCACACTCCCCCCGTTCA
>CAZLKK010000165.1:2622-8674 GCA_964559995.1 uncultured Chloroflexaceae bacterium | reverse complement strand
TTCTTGCAACAGCTCAAGCGGCTGAAGCGGAGAAAGCCCGTATATCCCAGGGCTACAGCACCTGGGCTTTACGGGCTGTTTTTGTAACATGCTATGCAACTTACTTTTTCGTGGTGGCATGAGAGAAAAGAAACCCTAATTTAAGGTAGGGGTGACAGATTGGGGTGTTTGCTGTTAGATGAAAGGATTCCCAATGGAGAACGGGGGAAGCAACGCTAGGGTTCAAGGGCAGCAGGAGGAAATACCAGCATATGTGCCCCTGCATCTGGCGCACCTTCGGGTGGCTCTGCCCCACGCACCGGTAACTTGCTCCAATCCGTTGGGCGATACACCCCAAGCGTGACCCAATAGCGGCTTGTTGGAGCGTGGGGGGGCAGGGGTATGCTATGAGTATACGCCATCGGTTCACCCACCGCCCATAGTTGTACCGGCGCATCTGGACCAGCCAGCGGTACATCTACCTGTGCAACTGGTGTTTGTTGGGCATCAAATACGCGAATAACCAGCATATACTGTTCGTCAATCTTTGCATACGTTTTCCACTGAACAAAAAGTCGCAACCCTCCTGTTGTTGGTAGACTACTCGTATCTAGTACATAATCACTCAGGTGCAAGCTATCGCCAAAATAGGCTGCAAACGGTAGCTCTATCGGCTCCAACAGCAGCATATCCTCCCCATCCCCATCTTGTATTACATCCCTACGTGCTGCCCCCACGATAATTGGCAATGATTGAGCGTTGGTATTGGCGACAGGAGATTGTATTTGTACGGTGGCGGTATACTCCCCCGCTGGTTGCTCTAGCGCAATCGGCACTGGCACAACAATCTTGCGCTGCTCCCCCGCTTGCCATCCTCCCTCTATAGTGGTTTCTTGCACAACCACCTGTTGCCCATCTGCATTACATAGCTGGAGACGGAGCAGAGACGCTTGGGCAAGAGCCATTGCAGCTTGCAACCGTAGGGTTACTGTCATCCATTCTTGTTCACGCACCGCTGTCGTGTCTAGCGCATAGTCGCGCAGCATGACATGCTCGCCAAAACGGGCATGGGGAGGAGCATAGACCTGGGCATAGGTAATCCCATGCTGTTGAACCGTGTAGACTGGCTCTATAGCTCCCCACGTTTGCTGGATAGTCTGCAAAATGTCTGGGTTGCGTTGTACTTGGTTGATATAGAGGACTATATAGCGGAGCCGTGGGGGAAAGGTGGTAAAGAACAGGTCATTCTGCACCTTCCCACAGATAAAATCCTCCAACAGTCCACTGGCATTGAGCGCAAAGATTGGCTGTTCACAGGGGTCATACATTGCACTGGCAGCTTGCTGGTCTTGATGGGCAATATATGCCCCAACCTGCTCCAACCCTTCACCACGTCCTATTAACAGCACCCGTGCAGCATGCTCGCCGCCCCCTGCCAGCGGGTTGTAGTAGGCGAGTTCGTAGGGGTGATACCAGACTATCGTACCAACCACAATCAATCCCCCTACACTTGCAGCTGCTATTTCCCCCATACGCCATCGCTGCTGCCCTACCTGTCTCATCCAATGTTGTCGTAGGAGTCGCCATCCCCCGATCATCCCGACTGCTGCCAAGAGGTCAAGGAGCGGAAAAATGGGCAGAATATACCGATCAAACTTCTTAGACAAGATGCTCATAGGGAGCAGAAAGAACCCCACAAAGAGCCAAAGCCATGCGATTATTTGCCACGTTGGGGAGGAAAGTTGGGGGGGTGCGAGACGTAATTGTCGCCACGTAGAGAAGCCTACCCCCACCGATACTGCTGCGCTAATGATAGTCCAGGGGGGCAACCGAAACAGCAATACCACCGGGTAGAAGAATAGACCAGGATCATCTACCGGTTGCCCCATGAAAAAATTGCCATTGGCGTGTGGCTCTGCCCCGTTTTTGAGCACTTCGTCAACTACGGTCTGAACCGACCCGGCTACATCTATCCATGCAGAGGGCCAAAACAGCACCCATACCCCCACGGCTGTTCCCCCCCAAACGAGTAGCCCAATGAGGGCATATCGCCGCTGTTGGAGCATGGCGATAAGGGCTACTGTCCCCACAGCGGGCAGCAGCATGGCGGATGGCGATTTGGTCAAACCAGCCAACCCTGCAGCTACTCCTGACCCTACCAGCACTGACCAGCGTATATGCCTTGCTTGCTCGTCGGGTTGCTCGCCAATGCGAAATGCTACTAGTGCAGATAAGAGGGCTAAGCTCATAAACGAGGTAAGTAATGCATCATTGTGGAGGAGTTGTGCGTGTGCTACGATAAAGGGGTTCATTGCCCAAAAGCATGTTGCCAACAATGCGACACGGGTATCAAAAAGGATACGGACGAGGATGTACGCTAAGGCAATACAAAGCGCATGCACGACACCAAGCGGGATACGCAGAATTAAGAGATACAGGTAATCGTGGGTGAGGTATGCTGGCGGAAGCCACCCCTGTGCCACTGATGTTTTGGCAAGGATAACTCCTGCTGCCCCAAGCCACATAGTCGTTACGCCTGGGTGTCCTGTCTGGTTGGTACGGGCATAGTCGCCGGTTTGCAGCGCATCGAGAAATGTCTCTGCCCGTTCAACCCACTTCTCCTCGTCTGAGGTAATGCTTGGTTGCACCCCTACGACCCGTGGGAGAAGGGCAAGGCAAAAGATAGCTGTGGTAATCAAAAATTCACGGTATTTCACGGTAGCTAGTGTAGCACAGAATGAGATTGTGTGGGGAAGCAACAACTCGATCCCCCTAGCCCCTGTGGGTGTATGCGGGTGTAGGGGCGCACGGCGGTGCGCCCAATGTGGAGACTCCCCCTAGCCCTGGAATGGGAGCGGGGGCAGGGGGCAGCTCCCCCTCGCCACACGAGCCGCGAGGGGCAATGAGCGGGTGTATGGAGTCGGGGGGAGCGGGAGGAAAAAAGTACCCCCTACGCAAAGCGCGTAGGATTCTTTGTGGTAATATAGGTGCTTGGGAAAAAACCCGGTAGTATGTACAGAAAGGACCCCCATGCGTAGGACCAAGATCATAGCGACCATAGGCCCTGCCAGCAGTAGCCTAGAGACTGTTACCCAAATGTTGGCAGCCGGTATGGATGTAGCCCGGCTGAATTTTTCACACGGCACCCACGAGTCCCATGCCCAGACCATAGCGACCTTGCGAGAAGCTGCCCAACAAGCAGATGTCCCGCTGGCTATCTTGCAAGACCTACAAGGTCCCAAGATACGTACTGGCAAACTTCAAGATGGAAACCCCGTAGCCCTTGTTGCTGGTGAATCTTTCACCATCACGATAGAACCCATCGTTGGGACGGCAGCACGGGTCAGCACGACCTATGAAGCCCTCCCGCGTGATGTGCAGCAGGGCGATTGTATTATGCTGTCTGATGGACTGATAGAGCTGCGCGTAGTCAGCACGACAAGTACCGATGTGCATACTGAGGTGGTCTTTGGTGGCGATTTGCGCGAGAACCAGGGTATCAATTTGCCGGGGGTCAATGTAAGTGCGCCCTCATTGACCTTGAAGGATATTGAGGACCTGGAGTTTGGGCTAACCCAGGATATAGATTACGTGGCGTTGTCCTTTGTGCGGTGTGCCAGCGATATAACCGACATCAAACAACGGATTGCAGCCGCGGGTAAGGATATACCGGTTATTGCTAAGATAGAAAAGCCAGAAGCCCTTGCGGATATTTCGGAGATCATCCGCCTAGCAGACGGTATTATGGTAGCGCGTGGTGACTTGGGGGTAGAGATGCCTCCCCAGGAAGTCCCCGCAGCACAGAAAATGCTCATCCAAGCTGCCAACACGGGCGGGATTCCCGTTATCACGGCAACCCAAATGCTGGACTCGATGATACGCAACCCCCGCCCGACCCGTGCTGAAGCCAGCGATGTTGCCAATGCGATTATTGATGGCACGGATGCGGTGATGCTGAGTGGCGAGACTGCCAGTGGCAAGTTTCCCATTGAAGCTGTGCGTATGATGGCAAGCATTGCAGAGGCGACAGAAGCACGCGGATGGCGGGTCATCAAAGAGGAGCATACTCCTGACACCATAGCCCCACCAGAACGCGATATTGCCAGGGCTATGAGCGCAGCAGCCTGTACGTTGGTTGAAGAGATGCCGGTGAAAGCGATTGTTGGCTTGACGATGACGGGTAACACTGCGAGGCTGGTTTCCCGGCTGCGCCCAAAGGTGCCCATCTTTGCTATTACGCCACAGGAATCATCCTATCGCCGCATGAACCTGCTCTGGGGGGTAAAACCGCTTAAAGGTCCCTATACGGATCGGTTGATTAAGCTATCGCGGCAGGTGCATGAGGAATTGCTCAAGCGCAATTTGGCAGAACTTGATGATATGGTGGTATTGATTGGCGGACACCCGCTGGCAACGCTTGGCTCAACCAACTTTGTGAAGGCGGTACGGGTGGGGGATATGAACCCGCGGACGAGTGGGCAAGAGGGGTCGGCATCTCCGAAGGAGTAACCTGCTACGTTTTTCCTCTATGTCGACGGGCAAGTGCCATCATCCTTGCCCCTATGTGGTGTGTGCGGGTGCATGGGGCGCACGGCGGTGCGCCCCATGGATCGTTTGTAACAGAAAAACGTCAACACGCATGGACGAAATAGCACGTAGAATAACCATTTCTGTCAAACGGTATTAATGAGGTTGAGATAACGATCTAAGGAAACTTCCGATAGATTTCCTTGCGATGCAATACCCGTTGAAATACGATGATGTGGTCAACTGGGTCGATCTTTACCCCTACCCGATAGTTGCCAATGCGTATCTTATAATACTTTTGGTAGCCAACCAACTTTTGTACTCTACCACGGAGGAAGGGGTCATGGGGTATCTAATCACTAAAAACCAGTGCTTCTACTCGTTCCCGCATCTCTTTTGGTAATCCTGCGAGTTCTTTCAAAAATGTTCGAGTATATCTCACGGTACACATGAGGCTTCACTCCCTGCGACATAGCTCTGATATACCCGCATTGCTTCTTCTCGCGCTAACCCCTCCTCACCAGCATCTTCTTCCAGCATATGTCCCAGCATATCATCTTCCAGCATGGTCATAAGCAAAGCGGGGGTTGTATTCAACAACTGAGCAAGAGTGAAGATGGAAACTCGCCAGTGGTTATGGATTTTGATAATCCCGCGGATACTTTTTTGCGTGACAAATTCGAGAAATGCATCAGGTTCTGTTCCCAAGAGTTCAGCTGATGTTGCCAAATCTACCGTAAGCGGTTGCATAAGTTTTTTCCTTTGATCTAAGGGATGAGCTTCAATACCATATGGGAGTATTGTACCATATCAGCAAAGGGTAAACCTCCCATAGCTAAACCAACGTTCATTTCGTCAATCAAACAATCCGTCCCCCTCGCCCTGGAATGGGAGCGGGGGGCAGGGGGGAGAGGGACTATGAAGCGCAAAGCGCAAACCGATCACGGAGCCCCCCCCCGCAACCTGACACACCATATCAGCTAACCCTCAGCTTTTTCTTATTCATGTACTCCCGTATTTCTGCTAAGATACTAACTAAGAAACGATGACAAAACGATTACAGATAATTACCGTTAGTTAGAAATATACAGGAGGCATACCCGTGAATACGCAACGACAAACAACCCTCATCTTTGTGTGTATAACCATACTGTTAGGACTCGTGCAGTGGGCATTGGTCAAGACACCATCCCCCACTGTTTTTGCAGCCAACGCCGAGCAGGGTCGTCCTGAGCAAACGGTGCTCTCACCAGAGCCAGCAGCCGGCACAGCCCAACTGAGCAGCAGCGGCGAAGGCTACCTCTCGCCCGTTACCGAAGCAGATTCCCCCTTTACCCATGTGATGGTCCGGGCAGAGCTTACCGACAGCATTCGCACCATGCTTACCCTTGAGTTGCGCGTGAGCAAGCAGGGAGACGGTACCGATTGGTCAGAGTGGCTCTTGCTGGAAGAGGACGAGGAACTCTGGTTGCCAGAAGATGGCGAGCAGGTCTTCGCCATCACGCACATGGAAGGCAGTGCCACGGAGGAGTTCGACCCGCTATCG
>CAZLKK010000165.1:0-2612 GCA_964559995.1 uncultured Chloroflexaceae bacterium | reverse complement strand
ACAGTATGTTGGCGAAGACTATCGCTTCTGGCAGGTGCGCGTGGTGGCAGGAGCCGATGGGACAGTGCCGCAGGTAGCGCGTATGGAAGTCAACACGGTTGACGCTCGGTTTGGGGCGCATGACCCCCGCCCGACAATGGCGCATGACGACACCGCACAGACCAGCGCAGATACCGCTGGCTTGGCACGCCCGGCAGTCGTGACCCGCACCGGCTGGGGCTGCCCCGATGGACAGTCTAGCCGCGTCACCCCCGCCTACCGCTACGCAACCCACATGGTCATTCACCATACCGCTGGTAATGGCTCGCTGCGAAGCGGCGAAGAAACCTGGGCAGACCGGGTGCGGGCTATCTGGTCATTCCATACCTACACCCGCGGATGGGGCGACATTGGCTACAACTTCCTGGTAGCTCCAGACGGCATCATCTACGAGGGGCGAGCGGGCGGCGACAATGCCGTTGGCTTTCACGACACGGCAAACTATGGCTCAATGGGGGTGTCTATTATTGGCACCTACGATACTATCAACATCCCCCCGGCTGCCCAAGATAGCCTCGTCTCGCTGTTGGCTTGGCGTGCCAATACCAACGATATAAACCCAACGGGAAAAGCCAAATACTACGGTTGCAGCATCTCTTCGTATTGCTCAAAGTACACCCCAAGCGGAGTACTCGATACCATCACGGGACACCGACATGTGACCCCCAACTATACCAGTTGCCCAGGACAACAGACCGTCTCCCTGTTGCCATCCTTGCGCGAGCGGGTTGTGCAACGGGTGCTTGAGGGGGGCGAGCAGCAGGAAAAACCTGACAATGGCGACCTCGTGATTGACGAATTGGAAGACAGCTTTACCAAGAGTGATGCCCACTGGTATCGGGCGGCGTGCGGCGATGCGGGACATACCTACTACACCTATACCACAGACAACGAAGATGAGAGCACCAACAACGCCACTTGGAAGCCGACTGCCGTGCTCGATGGTCACTATCGGGTCTACGCACATATCCCGCAGGGGTGTGGGCTTGGCGACCCGCCCTACGCTTCGGAACAGGCAACCTACCACGTCCACTCTGCCGATGGGGTGGCAGAGGTTGCCATAGACCACAACACGGCTGAGGAGTGGGTGGAGCTAGGCACATACCAGTTCACGCCAGATGGAGAAAGTTTTGTAACGTTGACTGACCTAACCAATGAACCCTACAGTGAGCGGCGAGTGCTCTTCTTTGATAGCGTCAAGTGGGTAGAAGAGACCGAGCCGGTAGAAGACATCAAGGTCGAGTTGCTAGGGGTGGCTTTTGGGAAAACCACGGTTGCTGTGGGGGAACTGCTCCCCGTCACCTTCACCGTCAAGAACAGCGGCACAGCAGCAGTAGAAACGCAGAATCCCCAAGCCGAGCTCTTGCCAGATGGCACATTTGACGCTAGTCAAGGCTATGTGTATGAGGAAGACGAGTGCATTTTGGGTGATGCCAATTTGAGCTACCCCGTCTATCCCAAAGAAATAGACCGCTTCCGTGTGACGTTGGGGGCGACAAACCGTACTGTAGACTGCGCCGGTAATGTGGGGGATTATCCCTGGCGATGGGGGCTAAATGGCGAGCTAGGTGTTGGGGAGACCCGCAGAATTACCGGGTATGTGCAGTTTGAGCAACCAGGCGAAGTGACCTTGCAAGCGGGCTTGATTGAAGAATATGTCAAGTATCACGCGCAAGGCGTGGGCGAGACAACGATTACCATTACCGAAGAGCGTCAACCACCCGTTGCCAGTATGGGAGATAAAACCTTAGCCCCACTTGTCCACGTCTATCAGTTGGCAGATGTCCCCACCAACCTGCTGTGGCGTACCCTGGAAGCCCACTCGGCACAGCGCGGCGAGTATGTTGGCAGCTTTGCGTGGGATGGCAGTGTCCAAGATTGGGGCGAGGCGGGTCCGTTTGGGGTGCAAAACAACGTCCTCATAGAGCAAACGCGGGTTATCTCGCTGCCAGTAACCGGGGTCTATACCTTCCGGGTAACGAGCAATGGCAATGCGTGGTTGTGGATAGATGGACAACAAGCGGTGTTCAACAATGGGCTTGGTTCGCCACCGGATATGATCCACGAAGCCTACGGCGTAATGACGCTGACGGCAGGGCAACACGCGCTTTCGTTTCGCTTTTTCCAGTTGGCTGATGTGGCGAAGGTTGGCTATGCGATGCAGCTACCGGGTATGGAACCGTTTGTACAACCAACGGGCGATATGACCAATGTGCAGCCTATCACGGGAACAAACACCATGTTGACCTTTGCCGTTACGCCAACGTTTACCCTAGCGGCAGCAGATTTTGGTGGGAGCGACATAGCCAGTATGCGCTATTCTTGGGACGGCGAAACGTGGGTTGCACCGCTTACAGACACTATCCACACGACACCAGCACTGTTGTCTGTCACACCATCGGGGGCGGGTACACACAACTTGTATTACCAAGCCATAGACAAGGTGGGTAATCTGTCTGAGGTGAATACGCTAACCTTCCAGGTTGACCTGCCAACCCCGGAACCGACACCAGAGCCAACCCCGGAACCGACACCAGAGCCTAGCCCGGAGCCAACGCCAGAGCCTAGCCCGG
>CAZLKK010000164.1:0-8678 GCA_964559995.1 uncultured Chloroflexaceae bacterium | reverse complement strand
ACACCCGCATACACCCACAGGGTAGGGGATGGGGGCTGCCCGGAGCGCGTTCCCCTTCCCGCCGTGGTGGGACGCGGGGCGAGGGGAAGGGGGAACAAAGGGGAAGGGCGGGATTAAGGGGGCAGTTCTCATCACCCGCTGCCCCCTGTAGGGGGCTTTTTTGTCCACATTTTCCCCAAAACTTGAACAACACAAGGGGAATAGAGTATAATAGGAGTATTCTTAATATCCTGAGTGAGAAAGGCTTGCAGGATTGACCGCACTTTCATCAGCAGAAGAACAACTCCAACAGATCGCCCAGGAAGTATCCCGCTGCAACCTTTGCCCATTGCATCGCGGACGGGTAAACGCTGTTGCAGGCGAGGGACCAGCCGATGCCGATATTATGCTCATTGGCGAAGGTCCTGGCTATCATGAGGACCGTCAGGGTCGCCCTTTTGTGGGGCAGTCTGGCAAATTTCTTGATGAACTGCTCCATATGGCAGGGTTACAACGGCAGGATGTGTTTATTGGCAATGTTATCAAATGCCGTGCGCCACAAAACCGAGACCCAATGCCTGACGAGATCGAAACGTGTACTACAACCTACCTGTTTCGCCAGGTTGAAGCGATAAACCCCAAAGTCATTGTGACGTTAGGGCGTTTCTCTATGTCTCTCTACGTCAAAGGGGGCAAGATTTCTGTTATTCACGGGCAACCCCGCACGATTGACGGACGGGTTGTCGTCCCTATGATGCATCCTGCTGCCGCGCTTCATCAGCCCAAAAACCGGCCATTGATTGAAGCAGATTTTCGCCAATTGCCAGAGATTCTGGCAGAAGCACAGCAACGGGAACAAGCCGTTTGCACCACCAACAACGGTGATGCAGCGCATGGTGCATCACCTGACACACCAGATACCAGTACGACAGAACAGTTGAGTATGTTTTGATGCAAACCTACCGTCTTTCCGCACAAGGTCGCCGTACCACCCTCATTCTCCTGGTTGGCGCATTTGCCATATGGGGCTTTGCGCTGTGGAGTTTTCGTTCAACCCTGAACCTGAGCTATGACCCCCGCCAGTTTTTGGCTACGCTCAATGCGAGCATAGCGGATGGACTGACAATTAGCCAGATTGTCCCCGCGGTGTTGATGCTGGTCTTAATTGTCGCTACCCCGTTGCTCATCTGGAATTTGCTAGAAGAATGGGCAGCAAGCTATACCCCCACGGAGGAAGGACTACGGTTTGAATCGGTGTTGGGCATAGCCATTACCTATCCCTGGGAGTCGCTCCGTATGCTGCGCCGCGTGGATGATGATAGTGATGACCCGCTGGACGAACTGCTTATCAATGGAGACTACTCCGACCAGATAGGTAATCCCGTGGTACGCTTTCTTCACAACCAAGCCTATGGACGCAACACCTTGCCCATCTATGCCGGACTGGAATACCGCGATTCGCTGTTGGCTACGATTGCCCAGTATGTCGCCATACCTGACCAAGATAACCCGTCACAAGAGGATTATCAAAACGACTATCAAAATGCTTGATGGACTAACGACTAACTCATGCGCTTTCGCGCACCCGAACCAAAAGAACGTAATTGCTCTCCTGTTATGGATAACAGGAGGAGAAACAGAAACATGGTAAAAATCACCTAGTACCAGATCAGAAACCTATGACATCAGATTACATTCGTACAATAGCCCTCGGAGGGGCTGGATCAATAGGACGCAACATGTGGGTGTTGGAATACGGCGAGGAAATTATCATCCTTGATTGTGGGATTATGTTCCCCGAAGATGATATGCTTGGCGTAGACCTTGTACTCCCCGATGTATCCTATCTTATGGACAAATTAGACCGTATCAAGGCTATTTTGCTCACGCATGGACACGAAGACCATATCGGCGCAACCCCCTACCTTATCAAACAACTGGGGTTTCCCCCGATTTATGGGACTTCCCTCACGCTTGGCATTGTCAAGCATAAGCTCAAAGAGCACCGTTTACTGGACAAGGCAACGCTCAATACCTTTCAAGACAACGATACGTTTACGGTTGGGTCTTTTGAGGTTGAAGCCTTCCCCATTGCCCACTCCATCCCCGATGCGGTTGGTTTTGGGGTAACAACCCCCGCTGGCTTGATCGTCTATCTTACCGACTGGAAGTTTGACCACACCCCCGTAGACGGCAAACCAACGGATATTCCCAAACTGGCAGACTTTGGGAAACGCAAACCACTGCTGCTCGTTACCGACTGTGTGCGGGTAGAATCCAAAGGCTCTACCCCAAGCGAGACGACTGTGGGAGAAGCCTTTGATAATATCTTTGCCACTGCACCGGGTCGTATTATTATGGCGACCTTTGCCTCAAATATTGGGCGGGTGCAGCAGGCGATAGACTCAGCTGAGGCATATGACCGCAAGGTAGTCCTGGTCGGGCGCAGTATGGAGAACATTAGCCGCATTGGGCTTGATCTTGGCTTCTTGCATGCCAACCCAAGTACGCTCATCCGTCCCCACGAGATGAACAGTTACCCAGACGAACAGGTCGCTATTGTCTGCACGGGTAGCCAGGGGGAACCGATGTCGGTTATGAGCCGTATTGCCAACCGCGATCATCAACACATTCACGTTAAGAAGGGCGACACGGTAGTCTTTTCTGCTACGCCTATTCCTGGCAACGAGGTGTCGGTGAGTCGGGTGATCAACAACCTGTTCCGGTTGGGGGCAGATGTTATCTATGGCAGCAGTGCGGGGGTACATGTCTCTGGACACGCCGCCCAAGAAGAACTCAAGATGCTGCTGGCACTCCTGCGACCAGAGTTTGTGCTGCCATTTCACGGCGACTATCGCCACCAGATGCTTTACAAGAAAATGGCTCTTGGGATGGGCGGTATCTTTCGGGATGAGCACATTCTGTTACCAGATGATGGCTCCCTGATGGAATTTCGCCGTGGCTCAGGTCGGCTGGTGCGAAAAGAGCAGGTCGGCTTTATCTATGTAGATGGAACGACAGTAGGGGATGTAGACAATGTGGTTGTGCGTGACCGGCAGATGCTCTCCAAAGATGGCATCCTCATGGTTGTGGTCAGCATAGACCGCACGACTGGCGCACTGCTGGCAGGTCCCGATATTGTTTCACGGGGATTTGTCTACATGCGTCAAAATGTCGAGTTGATAGATTCAACCAAGCTGGCAGTGCGCGAATCGCTTGGCAACGGCGATCAGGATATGGCACAAATGGATACCAGCTTTGTGAACCGCAAGATCAAAGATGTAGTAAGCCAATATTTGTACCGTGAAACGAGGCGGCGACCTATGGTCTTGCCAGTTGTCATGGAGGTGTGATGGCTTCCGGCGGAAGCAGCAGAAAATCATCAAAGGGCGGGACTTCACGGAGTAAATCTTCTGGAACGTCCCGCTCCTCATCCCGTTCAACCACCCGGCGACGTACATCATCTCGATCCCGCAAACCCCAGGCGAGTGCTTTTCCCATTTCGTTGCGCCCTGAACACCAGCGAGAGTTGTTTGCGCTTGGGTTGATTACCCTTGCGCTGGTGACGATTATCTTTTTCATTACGGGTAATGCTGGCGGTATTGGCAGCATCTACCTGTTGGGGGTGCAGAAGGGTTTTGGTAGCGGGGCATTGGTTGTGCCGCTGGCTCTTGGCATCTTGGGAATTGCCATCCTGCTCCAAGAGCGCATGCATGAAGATTCGCGCTTTTCGGGGGCAAACGTGTTGGGGACGTTGCTCGTGCTTGGTATGGTGTTGGCATTGTTGGAGTTTCCCGTTCACGATACCCCGATGGATTTTCGCAACGACAAAGGCGGGGGATTGGCAGGCTTTTTTCTGGTCTACCTCTTGGATGCTATTGTTGGGCGACCTGCCGCGCTGGTTGTGGTGATTATGCTGATGTTGGGGGGTATTTTGCTGACCTTCAATATTACGCTGCGCGAATTGCTACCGGGTATGCTGGCGTGGTTGAGCAATATGTGGGCAATGCTCTGGGGAGGGGCACGCCGCCCCCTGGATGAACAGCAGCGTAGCAGCGGCAAAACCAAAGAGCAAGCGCAAACAACCTACACCCCGCTTGACCCTGCGGATGTTGTCCTCACCCCGATTGCCGAACGCCCTACCCGTGCCAGTCTCTTTCGCCGTCCACAGTCGTCTGAGGATGAGGACAAAGCAGAACAGACAGAACAGACTCCTGCTGAAACTGCGTCCAAGCCATCACAAAAATCAAAAGATACTGTTCAACCTGCTAAGAGTAGCACCAGCAGCAGTGCCGAGCCTTCTTCTTCCGATAAGCAGGATGAATCGGCTCAAAGTGAAGAGGAAGCAAAGGGTATCACCCAAGAACGATTTGAGGAGATAGATGTTCCCACGTTGCACCTTGCTTGGCCCCTGCCCTCGCTTGATATACTCGATAGACCCACCGAAGATATAGCCAAAGATACCGATAGGCTCACCAAACTCGCCCGGTTGATTGAAGAAACGCTAGGCAGTTTCAAGGTAGAGGCGCAGGTTGTGGGGGTAAATACTGGTCCCGTGATTACGCAGTTTGAACTTCAGCCGGGCGTGGGGGTAAAAATCAGCAAGATTACCACGCTGGAAAAGGACCTCGCCCTTGCGCTTGCCGCTCCCTCTATTCGGCTAGAAGCCCCTATCCCTGGCAAGGCGGCAGTGGGGATTGAGATACCCAATTCGGCTATCTCCGTAGTGACGCTGTATGAGGTGATAGAGAGCGAAATATTCACTGCCAATCGTGGGAAATTGCGTATCCCCCTCGGTAAAGATGTCACCGGTGTGCCACGAGTAGCAGATATGACCAAGATGCCCCACCTGCTCGTTGCAGGTAGTACGGGGAGCGGTAAGTCAGTGGCGATTAACTCCTTCTTGTGTGGGCTGTTGCTCAAGCATACGCCAGACGAACTGCGAATGATTATGGTTGATCCAAAGATGGTTGAGCTTATCGTCTACAACCGTATTCCCCATTTGCTATCGCCAGTGGTGACGGAGCTAGAGCGGGTGGTACCAACGCTCAAGTGGGCAACCCGCGAGATGGAACGGCGGTACAAGATATTTGCCCGCCACGGCTGCCGTAATTTGGAGAGCTACCAGAAACGAACTCAAACACGAAGCGACTTAGAGCCAATGCCGTATATCTTGATTGTGATTGATGAGTTGGCAGACTTGATGATGATGGCTCCTGATGAGGTAGAGACGCAGATATGCCGGTTGGCACAGATGGCACGGGCTACGGGTATCCACTTGATTATTGCTACGCAGCGACCTTCGGTAGATGTCATTACTGGCTTGATTAAGGCAAACTTCCCTTCGCGGGTGGCGTTTGGGGTGACATCGCAGGTAGATAGCCGGGTTATTATCGATGCACCGGGGGCGGAGCGGTTGCTTGGGCGCGGCGATATGCTGTATATGTCAGCAGATAGTGCTAAACTCATCCGTATGCAGGGGACGTTTGTTTCAGACCGTGAGGTGGAGCAGATTGTCAATTTCTGGCGAGCGGCTACGCCACCAGAGCATATAGCTGCCAGTAAGCAAAAGGAAAAAGCCATGCGGGGAGGTGACAGCAGTAGCGGCAGTGATGGTGATGGTGAGCAGCGTCCCCGCGCCGAGCAACGCCCGGTGTCGGCTGCGTCTGCTCGTGGGGGCAGCCAGGCGAGCCAGTCTAATCGTGATTCCTATGCTACATCATCGGATGATGCGTTTGTATCACCTGGTGGGTTTTTGAGTACGGATGAGCAGGATACGCTGTTGCCGCAGGCGTTGGAGTTGGTGCAGCAGCATAAGCGGGCTTCAGCTTCGTTGTTGCAACGGCGACTGCGTATTGGCTATAGCAAGGCGGCACAGTTGATTGATCTGTTGGAGCAGCAGGGGGTATTGGGACCGGCGGATGAGGGGCGTTCGCGTGAGGTGTTGGAGCGGGGGGATTGACTCTTGCAAGGGTAGTCCCTTTTGCGCTTTGTGCTTCATAGACCCCCATCCCCCACTGAATGGGGGGGCTATATCATCCATTACCTTTGCCCATCTGCCCACTCATACCCCGCCAAAAACGGGTCTGGCTCTATCGGAGTTTTTGACTGCCACACCACATCAAACAACCCATCATCCCGTATCCGGCCAATGCGTGCTATCTTAGCGAGATGTTGGTTATCGCGTAGCTGCACCCGCCCCTCTGGTGCATCAAACGATAGGATACGTGCTGCTTTAGCCACCTGTTGCCAATCTGTCGCCCCCGCCGCTTCTACCGCCTTTGCCCAGAGATGTACCCCAAGATACGCTGCCTCTTGTGGGTCGGAGGTCAACGCCCGCTCGCCAAACTTGTAGCGATATGCCTGAACAAACTGTTCATTTTGTGGGGTAGGTACCGTCTGAAAATAGCTCCACGCTGCAAGATGCCCCAACATTTTCTCAATACCAATAGCCCGCACCTCGGACTCGGCTATGCTCACCGACATGACCGGTAGCGTTGTTGCTGTCAACCCCGCCTTGTACAACGCCCGAAAGAACACCAGATTACTGTCGCCATTCAACGTGTTGAAGACCACATCCGGCTGTTCCGCCTTGATACGCTCAATAACCGCGTCGAAGTCTTTGCCCCCAAGTGGTACATACATTTCACCTACTACATCCAATCCAGCATGGGCAAGCTGTGCTTGTACAATCTTGTTTGCAGTACGGGGAAACACATAATCTGAGCCGATTAGAAAAAACTGCTGTTTCCCCTGTTCTATCAAATAGGCTATAGCGGGGACAATCTGCTGGTTAGCCGTTGCCCCCATATAAAAGACATGGGGGGATTGCTCCATCCCTTCATACTGGGTTGGATACCAAAGAATGCCCCCTTCTTGCTCAAGCACGGGCAATACCGCCTTGCGGCTAGAAGAAGTCCAACAACCAAAGAGCGCATCTACCTGATGATTGTGCAGGAGCCGACGCGCTTCTGCGGCAAATACCTGGGGGGAAGACTCGCCATCCGCCAAGATAGGCACAACCTTGCGCCCAAGCACCCCACCGGCATAGTTGATCTGCTGAATAGCCAACAACTCCGCATTTCGCACAGGTATCTCGCTGAGAGCCAGGGACCCACTGAGAGAGTGCAACAACCCCACCTTGATTGGCTCACCAGCAAAGACTACCGTTGCCTTTGTCTGCTGGTGCTGAAGCGGGAACGTACACCCGACAATCAGCACAACGAGAAGCAGCCACACTGCCACCCATCGTTTGCTATACATAGTCCTCTAGCTCCTTTACCCGCGGGTTAAGCCCAAGTCCCGATGAGACAACACCCTATCCAGAGCATCACGCAGACTACGAAAACTCTGGAGATGGTCTAGCTGAATCTGGCTCTTCACAATAGTCTGTGCCACATGCGCCGATACCCCCGCAAGCATGACATGGGTACCAAGCAACTCTGCTGCCTGTACCATATTGAGCAACTGGGACAGAATCCGCCCATCATGCAAAGCCATCCCGGTAATATCCAAGATAGCCACCCGTGCGCGGTGCTCATGCACCGCTTCAAGCAGCGTTTGGGTCATCGCTTCTATGCGCGGTTGATCTACCGTCCCCACCACTGGTAAGACCAACACCCCTTCCAGCACGGGCAACACCGGCACGGAGAGGGCTTGAATAGTATCGAGCATTCGCCGTTGTTGCTGATTGGCAGATTCCAATTCAGCAGTATGCTGCTCCACCACCCGCCGCTGCTCATCCAAACTTGCTATCATCGCATTAAAGCCAGCCTGAAGCTGTCCCACTTCATGCCTACTATGGACTTCAACGGTATGGTGCAAATCACCCCGTTCCGTTGCCCGCACAGCAAGCAATAATTTGTGGAGCGGATGCACAATGCCGTCCCGTACCAGGAGCAAAATACCGATAACCACAAACACAAAAACCACGACATTTATCACCATCGTCGAGCGTACCCGTTGGAGTGACCGGTGTATCTGATCAACCACTATCCCTGTTTCTGCTACCAAAAAGCGTCGACTGGTAAGCCCAACCATTCGCACATCGTATGCCACCAAGTCAAGCCGTTGGAGGGCAAGACCAGCCTCGGATGTATCCCCCCGCTCCACTGCCTGCTCTAGCCGCTTTAGCTGTCCGGTAGCATCATCAATCAATCGCTGCCGTTGCGCCTGTCGATCTTTGGCAAAACCATCTTGCTCAACCCGCTGCGTCAATATCGCTACTTTTGGCAGTAATGAGCGAGCTATATCCAGTTCTGCATAGGCTTCTTGAAAGTACTGATACTGCTCTGTTTGGGCATATGCGTGGGCATTATTGACCATCACAAAGACCGATGCTTGAAAGTCATCAAGGACTTGGTGTTCTGGCACGATAGTCCCCAAGAGGTACATGTGGGTAGATTCTAAATCTTCCATGCTGACAATAGATAAACCACCCATAAGCAACACGAGAGTTAGGGCTATCCCACCTGCGAGGAAAATGTAGTGTGTAAGACTCTTCATTGAATACTCGTTATGATAGAAAAGATTATTCTAAAGAATTAACGTGCAGTATACAGGGTTTATCGCTATCTTGTCAAAAATCGAAGGGGAGCCGATTCCCCTTCTCCCAGAGGGCAGGGGGAGCGGGTCTTTGAAGCGTAAAGCGCAAAGCGCAAAACGTGGAGAGCCGTTGCAAGCAATGTTTCGCCGGGCAG
>CAZLKK010000163.1:1561-8724 GCA_964559995.1 uncultured Chloroflexaceae bacterium | reverse complement strand
GCGACTATCTGAAATAGTAGCAGTACCTAGTTCATTATAGATCGCCCCACCTTTATACGCTTGATTCTCGGTAAACCGCGTGTGTTCAACTTTTAGATAACCTTTACCGGAATTTTCACGCGAACCCTTATTGTGAATAGCCCCACCATAAGAATCTTTATCATCTATTGTGTTACTCGCCGATCCGATATTGTTGGTAAAATCACAACTGATGATCTCAAGTTTACCCCGATCTATATTAAAGATAGCCCCACCACCATAGCTTGCATGGTTGTTGGTGAATACTACCTTTTTCAGAGTTAGTTTACTACTACTCTTATTATAAATAGCACCACCTTCTCCATCGTCATTTGTATCTCCGTCTGCTTTGCCATTTGTCAGAGTTACGTCAGAGATAGTAACTGTACCTCCGGTAATCTTGAAAATGCGGCTAGTATTATTACCACTGATTGTCACATCCTGACCAGTACCATCAATAGTGATACTATCATTAATCACTAACTCCCCTTTGGTTAGGATAATAGTACCGGTAACTGAAAAATCAATAGTTTGTGCAAGTATTTTGTCACTTGCCTCGCTAATCGCATCGCGCAACGAACACTTGTCGCCCTCTGACCCATCGCACTTACCGCCCGTTGTGTCCTCTAGCGTATTGACCGTGATTGTTGTATCTGCTGCTTGCACCTGTTGCGTTGGAGCAACGGGAATAAAAAACGTCAGAATTAGTACTGGAATGAGGAGCACATGCAGCATTGTCTTTGAATGACCGGTAGTATAGCGTATACCTTGCATAAGAGACCTCCTGTCTTGTCTTAACTTCCTTTTAACCTAGCTTTAACCTGTTTTTAACCTTTGCGTACTCTCGTTAAAGACCGTTACAAACGAACGCGGAACCAACATGGGGAATAACACCTCGTAACCATACTACAATAAAGGACTCTCATTATAGCATTATCGTCAATAGGTTGGCATACCCCTCATGGCATATATTACCACAATAATTAGTAAAAAAGTAGTAAAGATTGCCCCAAATTTGTAAAATGACTGTTAAATCTTTGTTATAATGTTGGCGAGGGGGAATATAGTAGGGGTACACTTCCGTGCGTTCCTACACCCGCATGCACCACACGGGGGAGAGCATGGGGGCAACCGGAGGTTGGCATGACCCTGGCTTTTAGGTAACTCAAGCGACAAGTTTTGCAGACAATGTTTGGCAAGGAGACTAGTTTTTATGACGACAAACCAAGAACTCACAACCTTAATGCGAGACCTCACCGAAGCCCCTGGCATAGCTGGCTATGAAACTGCTGTGCGCCAGCTTATGCTGCGCCACCTGGAGCCGCTAGGGACAATCTACCACGATAACCTGGGGGGCATAGCCTGTTGCAAAGCGGGTCAAGCCGAGCGACCACGGATTATGCTTGCTGCCCATATGGATGAGGTAGGCTTTATCGTGAGCAGCATTACCAAAGAGGGCTTTCTCAAGTTTGAACCATTTGGCGGGTGGTTTGACCAAGTGTTGTTAGCACAGCGGGTTGAAGTCATTACCCGTCAAGGATCGCGTATGGGAGTGATAGGCTCTCCCCCGCCACACCTTATGCCGATGGATAAGCGCGACAAAATGGTCAGGCAAATCGACATGTTCATTGATGTTGGGGCATCATCAAAAGAAGAGGCAGAAACATGGGGAATACGCCCCGGTGATGCTATCGTACCGGTGAGTAGCTTTACATCATTGCACAACGAGAACATGCTCCTTGCCAAAGCGTGGGATGACCGCATTGGCTGTGTGTTGGTTATCGAAGTCTTGCGTCAACTCCAGCAGGAATCCCATCCCAATACGGTGTATGGAGCGGCTACTGTCCAAGAAGAGGTAGGCTTGCGCGGGGCAGAGACCATGACCAACCTGATAGCCCCTGACATTGGGCTCGTGTTAGAATCCAATCCTGCCAGTGATACGCCGAACGTATCGAGTGACCAGCCGAACGTTGCGCTCCAAGCAGGCCCCGTGCTCTCTATCTATGACCGCTCGATGATTGGACACCCTGGACTGCGACAGTTTGTGGAGACGGTAGCCGAAACAGAAACCATCGCCGTGCAACATCGCACAGCTAGGGGCGGCACGGATGGCGGCAAGATACACCTGCATGGAACGGGGGTTCCCTCACTTGTGATTGGTGTGCCAACCCGGTACATCCATAGCCACAATGCCATTTTGCACCTTGACGATGTAGAGCAAACGGCAAAGCTGGTCGTTGCGATTATCAAACGGCTAGATAGTGCGGCAGTAGAAACGCTCAAAGCATAGGGAGCGCGTAGGGGACGAGGGGACGGGTACCATGCTCGTAGAAACGTTGCATGCAACGGTTTTGCATGCAACGTCGAAATAGGGGGAGATGCGCTTAAGCTAGGGGGAAGGTGGCGTGGGTGATGCTGGCGGCTGTGGCTTGCTCTGCACCATCCCGGCGAGTTTTTGGATACCTATCACTATCAGCACAACTACCAAAATAAGGAGGGTATGCTTGAGTATTCCTGCTCCGAGGTCTTCTAGCGAAAAGGACGGATCACGATCTCGGTTTCGCTCTGTATCCCCAAAGCCGTTCCCTTCACCATGTTCAGTAGCGTACCTTTCCCCCCTACGATGTAACCCCTCGCCTTCTTCTTCACCAGTATAGAACCCCTTTGGCGGACCATCCCTTTGCTCGTCCCTATGCTCGCCACGTTCAGGGACCATTGCAGCGGCAACGTCTGTTTGCGAAAAAGCGTACAATCCCCCGGCGATACCAGCAGCAACCAAAATGATAATCAGCGTGCGTATGATGTACTTTGCCATAGCGTCTTTAACCTTTCCTTAATTCCTTATTGCGTATTTTGCTACTCAACCTCTGCTGTAGAAACAGACGGTTGGTGTTTGGGGGTTGGTTTACGCGAAGCCGACCCAAGTACCACCCGTTTTGCCGTATTGAATATCCATTTCCAATGCATACCAATGTGCAATGCTACCAAGCCAAGCGATACATCGGCTGAAAATGCATGTAACCAATGCCAAAAGCCATTTTCCCCAAGTTCTATACCAAACGTAGGTAAGATAACCTTTGATAGCATTAGCCCACTAAACATCACTGCGGTAAACGCAATGAAAAGCAGCGCATTGAGCAGATAGTTTATCCGTATTTCTGTCTTGACCCGCTGCAAAAAGCATTTACCACATGCGGTAATCCACTTCCAATGCAAGAGGATATGGACGATAGCCACAGTTGCTAAAGCCAATGCGCCCCATTCGTGGATAGGTAGTCCAGTAGCGTGTTCTTCATAGATAGTCAGAAAGACCAGAAACAGTCCTATATCAAGCAAGAAATTCGTCAAAATGCTGTTCTTTGCTGGCTTGCGTGATAGTGTTGTTGTTGTCATAGCGTCCTCTCTCCTTCATGTATCAAATCCCATTACCCTTCTAACTGTACAACAACTCTATTGGAAACATATTAGGAAGCTGTGTGTATCTTGTGAAGATGAGAAATCGGGCGAGGGAAAGTTAATTCCCCTTCCCCCACGACGCGGGAGAAGGGGAACCGTAGGGGCGCACGGCGGTGCGCCCAATGTTCGGCTCCCCCTGAGGGGGGCAGGGGGAGAGGGAAATAAAAAATTTGCCCGTTTGACCTACCCCTGAAAGGGCTACCCGAAGGGGCTAAGGAATGAGGGATGCCCCCATTTTCCCCGGTTGCCAAAAAACTAGCACGATACATATAAAAATGTGCCAATTCCTATAACCAGGAGGTATGAAGTTATGGTACAATATCGGGGTAGTTTCCCGTTGCGGGTTCTTAGCCCTCCAAAAGTTACGTGGTGGGGTTTCGTTTTTCTAGGGGTTTGTTGAGGTGAGTGGTACGAGCTTTTATGAGACAGATATGGTGCGGATTATCAACGATGATGTTCTCGCCACCAACGCGATAGCAGACAATTCTATAGACCTAATCGTCACCTCGCCCCCCTACAATGTAGACATACCGTATACATCACACAACGATGTCTTGTCATACGATGACTACCTGGAATTTAGCGACCAGTGGCTTACCCGCTGTTACTCCTTCCTCAAAGATGATGGGAGAATGTGTCTCAATATTCCGCTGGACAAAAACAAAGGTGGGCAGCAAAGTGTTGGGGCAGATATGACAACAATCGCCCGAAAAATTGGCTACCAATACCATGCGACGATTATTTGGAACGAGGGCAATATCTCGCGCCGGACGGCATGGGGATCATGGATGAGTGCCTCTGCCCCCTACGTCATTGCCCCCGTTGAGCTTATCGTTGTGCTGTATAAGCAACGATGGAAGAAGACCAGCGGCAGCCGCAAGTCAGATATTACACGGGAAGAGTTTTTGGACTGGACTAATGGGATGTGGACCTTTTCTGGCGAGAGCAAAAAGAAGATAGGCCACCCGGCTCCCTTCCCGTTGGAGCTACCCGAACGGTGCATGAAGTTGTTTAGCTT
This sequence comes from uncultured Chloroflexaceae bacterium, assembly GCA_964559995.1. GTDB lineage: Bacteria > Chloroflexota > Chloroflexia > Chloroflexales > Chloroflexaceae > JAAUSY01. The sequence continues at coordinate 4,232 of CAZLKK010000163.1, read as the reverse complement.
TGTGGGGGACACGGTGTTAGACCCTTTCCTGGGGAGCGGCACAACTGCCCTGGTTGCCCAAGCACACCACCGACAAGCTATCGGGGTCGAGATAGACACCGGCTATTGTGAACTGGCAAAAGAGCGGCTCCATAGGGGCATACCAAAGCGCAATGCCTCGCCGCTTACTGTTAGCGGGTTGGTGATGGAGTTTTTCAGAACCCACCCCAATGACGAACTGCGGCACGGTCCCGTGGTAGATTGGGTGACGGCACAATGGGTAAAGAGCCACGGCACCCCCCCTAGCGACCCCCGTCCAGTTGTGCGTAAGCTCCATCAAGAGGGCAAGCTCATCAAGGTGCGCCAGGGGGTATACAAATACAACCCGAAGAATGGTTCTGTGCAATCTTTAGCAGTAACGGGAATAGATAGAAAACTGAGAAAGCCAGTACCGCCAGTCGATGTCAGGAGAAACGGGTTTGGGCAATACCACTTGGACGAGGATTAACGCTATGGGTACTGGCGACAATGGGGAAAGCATGGCAATATGCATCAGAAGACCATGTTTTATGCTCTGGGGCAAAAGTCCAAACATACCGTGAGTGGTCTAGTCCTGGAGTTCTTTACCAACCATCCCTGCGAAGAGTTTACCCATAACACAGTGGTAGACTGGGTGACGGAACGCTGGCTAGAGGAAAACGAGCATGCCCCGCGTGACCCGTGGCGAGCAACCCGCAAGTTGCACCAAGAGGGCATCCTCATCAAAGTGCGTAAGGGGGTGTATAAGTATGACCCCGACCAGGTACAACACAAAGACCTGTGGGACTTTCCCGAAAGTGTGCGTGAGGAAATCCTAGAACGCGATGGCTACCGGTGTGTCATCTGTGGCAGAGGCAAAGAAGATGGCGTTGAGTTGACGGTAGACCATATCAAGCCGCGTGATCATGGCGGCACAAATGACAAAGAAAATGGACAAACGCTCTGTACAGAGCACAACTTGCTCAAGAAAAATTATTCACAGACAGAAGCAGCAAAAAGATATTTTGTGAAGTTATACAACAAAGCCCTTGCTACAGGTGACAGGAAAATGATTCGGTTCTGTCGTACCATCTTTGATGCTTACGATATGTTTGGGGTGGATGCCCACATAGATCGCCCGGATAATCGACACAAGAGTGTCCACCCAGAAAATTGGCAACACGTTTTTTTTGATTGAAGAGAAGAAAGGTTTTAGCAAAAAGGTCTGTTATGCCATATCTGACGGAACATGTCATTATGCGCCATGTTGATGTGCCAGACATTGCAGATTTCCAAGTCTACTTGAAAAACGGGGGGTATGAGCCGCTCCGTATGGCACTCAAGGAGAAAACCCCCGCCGACATCATCCAGATGGTGCGTGAGGCAGGCTTGCGCGGACGTGGGGGGGCGGGCTTCCCCACCGGCGTAAAGTGGGGGTTTTTGCCCAAAGGGGTCTTCCCCCGCTACCTGCTCTGCAACTGTGACGAGAGCGAGCCTGCAACCTTCAATAACCACGAAATCATAGACCGCAACCCGCACCAACTCATTGAGGGTATCATCATCTCCGCCTACGCCATTGAATGTAACACCGCCTATATCTATATGCGTGGGGAGTTTGCTACCGCTGCCCGCACGCTGGATTATGCCATTCAGCAGGCAAAAGCCGCCGGCTTCTTGGGCAAGAATATCCTCGGCACCGGCTTTGACCTAGAAATCCATGTACACCGTGGGGCAGGCGCATACATCTGTGGTGAGGAAACTGCCCTGATGGACTCGCTGGAAGGTAAGAAGGGGCAGCCACGTCTCAAGCCGCCTTTCCCGGCGGTAGAGGGTCTCTATGGCAAACCCACGATTATTAACAACGTTGAGACGCTGGCAAACGTGCCGCATATCGTGCAACGGGGGGTTGCTTGGTACCGCGGCTTTGGCACCGAAAAAAGCCCCGGTACCAAAGTCTTCTCGCTGTGTGGGCATGTCAAAAAGCCCGGCAACTACGAAATTCCCTTTGGCATCTCGATGCGGGAGTTTATCTATAGCGAAGAGTTTGGCGGTGGCGGCATTGTAGATGATCGCCCAATCAAGATTGTTGTGCCTGGGGGCGCGTCTGCTCCGTGGCTCACGGGTGATCAGATAGATGTCAACCTTGACTACGAGTCGCTGGCTGCCGCTGGCACCATGCTTGGCTCAGGCGGCATGGTCGTGCTGAATGACAGCGTAACTGCTCCACACGTTGCCTACAAAATGGATGAGTTCTTCAAACACGAGAGCTGCGGCAAATGCACCCCCTGCCGTGAGGGGACAACGTGGCTAGTACGGTTGATGCATCGTATGATTGAGCATAAAGAGGGACGGACCGGCGATAGTCAGGTGTTGCAGAATATCCACCAGCAGATGGCAGGTAATTGCTTCTGCCTGCTTGGGGAAAGTGCCGTTATGCCTATCAAGAGTGCGCTGCATCTCTTTGAAGATGAGTTTCTTGCTTTGGAGCACTAGACCTCCTAGCTCTACCGGGGAGTAGCGTTATGCTACAAGAGCAATAGGTTTAGATAAGCAAGACAAGCAAGACAAGCAAGACAAGCAAGATAAACTTAGGACAAGCTAGGACAAGCTAGAACAAACAGGACAAGCTAGGACAAGCTAGGACAAGCTAGGACAAGCTAGAACAAACAGGACA
>CAZLKK010000163.1:0-1461 GCA_964559995.1 uncultured Chloroflexaceae bacterium | reverse complement strand
AGGACAAGCTAGGACAAGCTAGGACAAGCTAGGACAAGCTAGAACAAACAGGACAAGAGAAACACCTATGGCTGATAGTATTTCCTTGACGATTGATGGTCAACGAGTTTCTGTAGCAAAAGGTACCAATCTGGTAGATGCTGCCCAATCGGTGGGTATCTCTATCCCGGTGTTTTGCTACCACCCCCGCCTCAGCACGGTGGGGATGTGTCGTATGTGTCTGGTATCCATTGGCATACCCCGCATAGATCGTGCCACGGGCAAAATGGAAACGGACGAAGAGGGCAAGCCGGTTATTGCCATACTGCCCAAACTGCAAACCGCCTGTACAACCTTCGTTTCTGAGGGGATGGTCGTCTATACCCAAACCGATGAGGTCAAAGCCGCACAGCGAGGTATTCTTGAGTTTTTGCTGACCTCGCACCCGCTCGACTGCCCCGTGTGTGATAAAGGCGGCGAGTGTCCTTTGCAAAACCTGACCATGCAATGGGGACCATCGGTAAGCCGCTATAGTTATGATGAGAAAGTTCACTTTGACAAGCCAATTGCGCTTGGTCCCCTGATTTACCTGGACCGGGAACGCTGTATCTTATGTAGCCGCTGTGTGCGCTTCCAGGATGATATAGCTGATGATCAGGTGCTTGGTTTTAGTAGCCGTGGGCGTGGTTGGCACATCATTAGCAAAAGCGACCCGCCGTTTGACAGCAAGTTTAGTGGCAACACCACCGATGTCTGCCCCGTGGGGGCGTTGACGACCCGTGATTTTCGTTTTCGGGCGCGGGTGTGGGAACTCAAGCCAGTGCCTTCTATCTGTACCCACTGCTCGGTTGGCTGCAACATCACGCTGGATATGCGGCTAGGACAGATCAACCGCATTATGCCGCGTGAGAATGCGGCAGTTAATGACCTCTGGATATGCGACAAGGGACGGTTTGCCCAACGCTACATTGAAAGCAAGCAACGGCTCACCACCCCGATGGTACGCCGTGGCGATAGGTTGGTTGAAGCCTCGTGGGGGGAAGCCCTCAAGTTGATAGGCGAGAAACTCGGTGCTATTGCCCAACGGCGCACCTCTGGCGAAAGTGGCATTGCTGGCTTGGCAGGCGGACACCTCTCCAACGAAGACTTCTACCTTTTCCAGCGGCTCTTCCGTGAGGTCTTCAAGAGCAACCACCTAGATCACCGCATCGGCGCACCGGGTGAGCACCAGCTTGATGATCTCGGTGTACAGCTTGGCGTAGGCAAGGGAACTAGCCTGCTCGCCGCTGGCAAGGGGACAACCGCGCTGGTCATTGCTGCCGACCCGGAAGAAGAAGCCCCTATCTACATGCAGCGGTTGCGCGGGATAGCCCGGCGTGGCGGGGAGTTGATTGTTGCCAATGCTCGCCCGACCAAGCTAGACCGTTCTGCGGACTACACCCTGCACTACAAAGCTGGTATGGAGCAACACCTGCTCCAAGC
>CAZLKK010000162.1:0-8751 GCA_964559995.1 uncultured Chloroflexaceae bacterium | reverse complement strand
CTTGTCGGGAAGCTCTTGCCCGGTATCTAGGTCTATCTATGTGCATCTATGGTTCCATTTGCCCGGAATTGGCATGACCTACCCTTGTAAGCCCCCCCCGCCCGGTTCCCCTTCTCCCGCATAGTGGGACGCGGGGAGAAAGGGATGGGGGACAAAGCGACCTTCTCCCGCGTAGTAGGACGCGGGGCGAGGGATGGGGGGCAAATGAGACTTTGCCATAATCCTGATACCCTACCCCCGCCGCACCATCCAAAACCACGCCGATGCCCATTCGCTCTCGCTGGTCTGGGTGCGCCCATGTTGCACATGGGTAATGGTAAAGGTATTCGCAAAGAGCGTAGCTACCCGCTCCTCGGCAATCCCGCGGTGCTTGGTGTCGTGGGAATCGGGGTCGTGTAACCTGGCAAAGAGCAAGTATTGCCCACCGGGGCGCACAAGCCGCGACACCTCGGCGGCATACGCCTGCTTATCGGCAGCAGTGGGCAACCCATGTAGACAACCCACATCTATGGCAAGGTCGTAGGGGGTCGTCAAAAAGGATAAGTCTGTCACCGAACCAGTCACAAAGGTGACACGCTCTGCTACCCCCGCAGCCTGTGCTCGCTCCTGCGCCATCGCTATCGCTTCTGGTACGAAGTCTACCCCCGTCCCCTGCCACCCATGCTGCGCCAAATAGATGCTCGCCCTACCTGCACCGCAACCGACATCAAGCACCCGTCCTGGCGGTTGCTGTTGTACAATTGCCTGCACCTCTGGCGGCGGCAGATCATCATCCCAGGGGATGTTACCCTCACGGTAGCGTTGTTGCATACGCTGGTGATGATCTGCCATCGTGTAGGGGGAAGAGGGGGGAGAGGGGGGAGAAGTTGTCATTGTATCCCTTGCTCTGCCATCACGATACCAAACAGGATAAAATCATAACCGGTATGCATGATGGCACTAATGGTCGTATTTGTCCGTTGTCGTACTAGCGCAAAGACTAGCCCAATGAGAAACACACTGATGACCCCATCCCAGTTGTATTGCAGGGCATGCATACTGGCAAAAAACAGGTTGGAGAGCACAATACCTAGCCGGGGTTGTAGCACCCCCCGCACCGCCAACTCCTCGCCCACGCCTGCTGCCACCGATGAGATAATCGCCCCCCAAAGGCTTAGGGATGAGCCAAAGACGACCTCTAGGGCTTCCTCATTGGTCAACTGCCAGCCCATCGTGCGCCAAAGCCAGTCTAGCCCCTCGCCCATGCCAAGCACCCCAAGCACCAGCACCGGGGTGAAGACTATTGCCAAGATAAGCTGTTTGCGGGTGGGAAGCACCACCCCAAGACGATCTAACGTTTCCCGGAAATTGCGCCGAATACCAAACCCCACGATGAAAAATGCCCCAACTGTTGTCCAGAGCATGGCGTAGAGTTGAAACCGTAGGGTAGCCGCATCGTCAGTGGTCGTTTCTAGCAGCACAATCGCGCTTTCCGCCAGGATAGGCGGATCACCAAGCACCAGCAACGGCATACATGCCATGAGCGTAACGGCGAGTGTGGCGACCAACGCCAGCATATGCACAAAAGACTGCTGGTCAAAATGGGCAATGGCAACCCGGCTAAATTCCCGCCGAACGGGGGCAATGAAGCCAATCATCCCCACGAGACCCGCAAAAGCCAGGGCTATGACCACAACGACCAACGTTTGTAGCGCATTTGGCAGGAGCGTTGGGGCAGAAGGGGCAGCACCAATACCAGTAGAGTCGGCGGCGAACAGGTGGGCAGTAGCAGGGTCGGTGAGGGCGAGGATGCACCACAGGAGGCAAAAGAAGCCAAAGCCAGCTATGACCAGCAGCAGCCAGCCGATAGCGACTACCTTTGCCCAGAGCCGATCTGTGGCGAGGTATGCTAATACTGCCAGCACCAGGAATGGGATAACCTGTATGCTGGCAGACATAACCTCGCCAATCTCGCCGCCTGCCAGTGAGCCGGCGAAGATAACCGAGAGTAGCCCTACGAGTGATAGGATAATCTTATAGCCACTCGTGGCATGCTGTTCGTTCGTGGTCATAGTTCAGGTCGTTTGGTTCTGTCCTTGTTACAACCGTTACCGCTGTACAAGTGGCATATAGACAAATGTCTTGGCAAGCGTGATCAGCGTACCGGCATCATTACCGCCATTGACAACCCCTTCAACCTGCTCGCCTTCCACTGTGACGAACGTTGGGGAAGTATCGTCATCCTGGGAAAACTGAACTGCCATACCAGAAGAGTCCGGCTTCCCTAGCACATCAAAGGTGATGCTGGCAAGATCACCGGCTTGGAGAGCCGAGCCAAGCGTTTGTTGGGTGTAGGGGCTATTGCCCTCTAGCACAAAGGTTAATTCCCCATCACTGGCAGTCGTATCAAGCATAATGCTGCCGCTTATGCCATTCGTCATGGTGATAGCATCTGGTATGCCGTCCCCATCGCTATCGCTGTCGTCAAGCCGCAGCTGCATTTCGTCATAGTCCAGCACAAACCGTACTTTGCCTAGTTCATGATCATGAGGTATCAAAGAGACCGGTATCGTCACCTGTCCGTTGGATGCTTCTGCATGTGGCGGTAGCCCTATCACCGGGCGGCTCTCCGTAGCAATGTAGATGCTGCCGCCATAGGCACTGCCGGTAATGCTGGCTCCGCTGGTGTTGCCAAACGATACCGAAGGCGATGTGGATATGCCAATGGTAGCGAGACTGTTGATTACTAGCGGAGTACGCACCTGGAACTTGATAGTTAAGAGCATGTCGTTGTCGGACAAACTGCTCAGGGGGTAGCTCCTATCGGTAATGGCTATATCAATCTCACCATCATGATCGGCTATCGAAAAGAGGTGTTTTTGTGAGATTAAGCCAGACGAGTCATGAAAGGTGATGGCATCGGGAACAGCAGGGTTAAACAGCAGCAAATCTTCGTCGTAGTCTATGGAGAAGACCATGCTGGAAACATCCTGACCATCTGCCTTGAAGGTAATCGGCACTTCCACCGTGCTATTGGCAGCAGCATATTGCCATGTAGATACCGTCATCAGTGGACCGCCTGGTACATCCTGAATGGTCACCGGGGTACTGGCAGTTTCATTCACCTGCTCCCCGTCCATTGAGCTTGCCATGACCTGGACCGTCTCATTTGTCGGCTCACTCCAACGGTAGATAACAAGGGGTGTCCCTTGTCCAACCAATGGTTCGGGAGACCAAGTATAGCTCATAGGGAGGAGCCATTGTGTTGGTTCCCGGTTGGCTAGGAAGGTGTAGAAAGTATGGACTCTTCCAACGGGTGTACCAACAACTTGCAGATCTTTGAGGGTGTTGTATACCGTTATTGGATAGCTGGCTGTAACCGTATCAAAGCCATTTGTCGCCGAGACGACTAGCGTATCAGGACCGCCCTGCGACCAGCGATAGCTGGCAATGGGCAACCCTTGCCCCTCAGCTGGTGCGGGGGACCAGGTATAGGTGATGGGCAGCGTTACTGGCGTACTGATAGTCGCTGTATACAGCAATTCTTGATCTACCAGTGGCGTATGCGTACCGGTAATCACCAGCGAAACCAGGTCAGCAGCAAGCGTTATGGTATGGGTTGCGGAGATCGTCCCGGCGCGATTGGTGACGCTAAAGCCAACGGTCTGTGGACCTGTGGTCATCCAGCGATAGGTGGCAGTGATAGTCCCCTGTCCCCTGAGTGGTGTTGGGTACCAGGTATAGGTGACGGGGCGCGTCATGATGCTTGGCGTAACGGCGGCGGTCATGGTGTAGACTTTTGTTGGGTAGCCCTCGCTTACCCCAGAGATTATCGCCTGCTCTGGTCCAATGGCATACAGGTCTTGCATAATGGTAATCGTATGGGTTGCCTGGACGGTTGTCGGCGTGTAGGTCATCGTGTCTGTGAGTGCTTGGGTTTGTATAGCCGCCACAGCAACATCAGCCGCGCTGGTAGAAACTTCCGTGTCGTTTGTGGGAGCCGCTGCTTGGGTTACGCTTACCGTAATCGTCCTACGTCCGGGGGTAGTCCAGTCATAGGTAGCTTGGTTGCTGCCCTGCCCGCGCCGTGGCTCCGGTATCCAGGTATAGGTGATGGGCAGCGTGGCGTTGGTTGGCGTGATGTCGGCGGTAAAGGTGTAGTCCGTCATCACCGTTCCCCACAGTTCGCCATCTATGGTGACACCCGTTAAGGTGATATGGTCTGTGTCTGACAACGCAATGGTATCGTGTACATCAGTTATGATGTCTGTATCGTCTATCCCGATGATGGGGACATCAAAATTTGGTTCATGAACAGGTGGGGGCATTGTTTCGCCGTCACTACCCACCTGCACCGGCGTGTATGCTGCGGCAGTTGCAAGCGGTGTTGTGGGCAGCAGTATATCCGCCCCCGGTGACATGGGTTGATCGGGGAGATGGGGGAACATCAGGTCGGCTACCGATGGTCCCTCGCATGTGGTGCCAAAGATGATGGCAATGGTGCAGTCTATATCCTCCACGTCTACCACATCATCACGGTTGGCATCACACCCCACACTCTGAAACGTCTCTTGGGAAATCTCCAACGCAATAGCCGACAGGTCAGCAGCATCTACCGTGTTATCCTCGTTGCAATCGCCGGGCGCGGCGCATGCGGGAGTCGTAATATAGGCTGTTTCGCTGTATTCTGAGCTATCGTCCCCATTGGTAGCTGCCACACTGTATGCGTACTTTTGCTCGCAGGTAATATCGTTGTTATCCGTGTAGGTTGTCTCGTTTTTGCCGGTTGTGGCTATTACCTGCCAACTGGAGCCATACCAACGGGAAAGGATAAACCCGGTTTCATGCTCATTGTTGTCATCCCATGTTAGCGTGATGCTCGTCTTGTCGTTCATGGTTGCTTGCAGGTTGGTAGGGGTGTTGAGCAGGGTTGGCAGGGTGTCCAGCGCAGCATCTAGCTGGATGCGCGGCTTGGTTATGCCGTTACGGTAGTCTGTAACGCTCACACCAGTGTTGTAGAAGCCATTGTAGACCTGTTCTATAGTGGCACTTGGTAGCTATTTCGGAGATGTACCCCTGATTGCCAGAAGAGACAATGGTAGGGATGCCCACGGCACGCAGATTATCTATGGCAGCTTTGCGGTCTACGGAGTCGGCATCACATGCGCTCTGGGATGAGTAACCTTTTCCCCCCAAACTCATATTGACCGCAGCAATATCGTAGCTATAGCGCAGTTGGTAGGCATATTCTAGCGCACGGGCTATGTCCGAGCTAAACATGAGCGAGCAGGGGGCATCTTTGTTCAACTGATTACACAAAGACTGGTCATTGACCCGCGTTTCCACTTGTAGCGCGATAATCGTAGCATCGGGGGCAACTCCAGAGAAGGTATCCCCTTTACCGGCGGCTGTCCCCGCTACATGCGTCCCGTGGCTACAGGAATCGGTAAACGTGCATGGTTGGGCTGCTCCTGTGCCTAGTTGTTGCTCGGTGCCATTGGGACAGGTGCTCTCAAAGGTGCCATCAGGATAGCCGGGGTAGCCATTGGTGGAGAAGCAGCCTTCGGCGACCACCTTGCCCTGGAGAAACTCGTGACTGCTATCTACGCCACTGTCTATAATGACGACAGACCACCCCTCACCGGTATAGCCGTTATCCCAAGCGACATCGCCGCCAATGAGCGGGACGCTCCTATTGAGCGTTTGCTGCAACATCTCGTCCTCGGTGATGCTGCTGACGCTAGGGTCGGCAGCAAGGGCTTGGAGTGCCGCTTCGTCTACGTCCATCACGACAAAGGGGATGGTCTCAAAGTGGCGCACATTGCGAACGTTGTATGAGGAAAGACGCTGCATAAGCGTCTGTTGGGTCTGTTGGATGGCTGTTTGCTGATCAGCGATAGCTTGGCTACTGGCAAGCTCGCCCTCCGGCTGGAACGCCACATCTAGCCCAACCATGACCCGCACTGCCCCATGCTGTTGCACACTGGCGAGCAGGTCGGTAACGTCTTGAGCTTGGACAGTTGCTACTGACTGGTGGTTGTGAGGCATTGTTACGGGAAGCGTTATGAGTAGCAGTAGAAGCGTTATGAAAAAACCACGTTTCATTAGAGTTCCTCTCTGGGTTTCTTGGGGACGACAAGTCAGCGTTGCCTTGCCTCTTCAAGACACTACATGCATAAGTAACAGTACCACAGATTGTAGCCTCCTGCAATAGGCTTTTGGGGGAGAAATGGTGCAGAAGGAGGAGCCGCAACAGAACGCCCCGGTCCATATACATCTACATCACATCCGCTCGTTGACCCTCGCAGCTCGTTTGGTGGGCGAGGGGGAGCCGCCACCTGCCTAGTGAGTCGTTGCATGCAACGGCTCTCCACGTTTTGCGCTTTGCGCTTCAAAGACCCGCTCCCCCCTGCCTCTGCTCCCAGAGGGCGAGGGGGAGCCGTCCCGTCTCCCGCTTGCGGGGGAAGGGCAGGGGATAGGGGCTGCCTAGACGTTGCTATTGCCCTGGTTTCTTGCCCATAGTGATCTCAACCTCTTGTGAGATGCTTGGGATTCCCTAGCAAAACGACATCGGGAAGGCATCATCTTGTTTGAATTGCGGGGAGTCTACGGGAAAAATGATGGTAACTAATGTCCCATTACCCGGTTCGCTGGACACCATAATCACCCCCCCATACATACTGACAATTTGTTGCGTCAAGGTCAACCCCATCCCTGCCCCATCGCGCTTTTCCTTTGTGGTAAAAAATGGCTCAAAGATACGCTGAAGTATTCTTGGCTCTATTCCCCTACCCGTGTCGGCAATACCTATCGCCACAGAAGGCGAGTGATGCTCGGTATCTGATAACAATGCATGGTGTATACTGAACGATTGGGTATCTTGTTGTGACAATACATGCAGTTCATTCGTCACGAGATAGGTTGTAATGGTAAGGGTTCCACCATGTGGCATAGCATCAACTGCATTGATGATGAGATTGAGCAAAACGTGTTTGATATGCCCCTGTTGACAGTAAATCGGGGGAATATTGTCGGCAAAGGCTTTGGAAACAAGGATATGCTGTTTTGCCAAAATACCTTTGGTCAGCAGCAAAATGTCGTCTATTACCTCATGCACCTGTGACCAAACGAGGGCTTCAGACTCCGTGGCACTATGGGCAACAAGCCGATGAAGGATACCCCCAATGTGGGTTATCTCATCCTGTATCTATCTAATGCATAGCTCCCGTTCATGCTTATCCGCAGATGCGATAATGTGGCACAGCCCTTCCATTGCCTGCAAGGGCGTATTGATCTCGTGGGCTACTGTTGCGGCAATACGACCAGTGGCAGCATACCGTTCATTTTGCACCAACCGCGCTTCCATCTGAAACCGTTGGGTAACATCAACCACATGCATAATGCTGCCATAGGTAGGCTCTTGGTTTTGCTGCGCCATCAACGGTTGATTATCCAATGAATGAATATGAATATCTAGGATATGTTTTTGTCCATCAGAGTCGGTGTAGGTTTTGTGGTGGGTACCTGGGGGCATGGCTTGCATGGAGCAGAGTACATGCCCACTGCTGTTGGGATGATGCCCTGTTCCAATCAGACACACAGATTGCCAGGGCATATTGACCATTTCTTCGGGGGAAGAATGCATAAGGCAAGCAAGCGTATGGTTGACTGCCAAAATAGTCCCTTGATTATCCAACAGCATTAGCCCATCTTCTAGCCCATCTATCAACGTATGCAAGGTTTTTCGATTGGATTCAAGTTGCTGGTTGACCTTTTGCAATGCATCGGTTCGTTCAAGCACCCGTTGCTCAAGTTCGGCATTTATTTGGGCAAGTTCTGCATTGATCGCCTGGATTTTCTGTTGGGCGGCGATACGTTCGGTTATGTCACGGCTAACCCCAAAGTAGACGGGTATATTATTCCAATAGCCGGGGGCAACTTTCGTTTCCACTTCTACTTGCTGCCCATGCCGTCCCATCAGGGGGACATTACAAAAGCGAGTTTTGCCGGCGAGGGTGTTGGCAATGTTGGTCATCGCCTCTGCGCGTCTCTCCGGGTGGCGCAAATTGAGAATATGCATACCGTTAATCTCTTCGGCGGTGTAGTCCATATGCTTGAGGAAAAAGGCGTTGACGGTAATCAGATGTCCTTCACTGTCTACGACAAACAGGAAATCTTCAACGGTATCAAAGAGCGTCTGGAGATTCTCCTTGCTCTCGCGTAGGGCTGCCTCGGTTTGCGTCTGCTGCTCAATGGTCAAGCGTAGTCGATGGGTCATCTCATTGAAGGTTTGGGCAAAGGTGCCAATCTCATCATTCGTCATCACTGGTGCCGTGGTATCAAGATTTCCCTGCCGTATGCGTTGGGCTGCCTCGGTAAGCTGTTGGATGGGGGGGATGATGTTTTTAATCAGCGCAAAGGCAATAGCGAACGCCAACACCACGACAAAAAATGTCCCGCCCAAGATGCCCATTTGGGCTTCTTCAAGGTTTTGTTGGTGCAGGTAAAATTCGCTACGCAGCACTTGGTGTTGGTGGATAATCATAGCCCCTAGCGTGGCATGCATACGCTCCAAGATGGGTTCAGCCTGGTTGCTATAGCGCAATTTGTTCTCTGCTTGTGGGGAAGCATCGCGTTGTAGGGATAGGGTTTGCCACGCAGTAAAGTCTTGGCGGAGTTCTTGTATCGTCTCGTTATGATCGGTGTCAAGCAGTTCATTCTCTGCTTGTGGGGAAGCATCGCGTTGTAGGGATAGGGTTTGCCACGCAGTAA
>CAZLKK010000161.1:7365-8755 GCA_964559995.1 uncultured Chloroflexaceae bacterium | reverse complement strand
ACCATCGTCTGCTCGCCCCCGCGATTGTCGGCTCCTCGAAAAACAGCGGACTATTTTTTGGAAGAAAAGGGGAGAGCATGCAACAAATTGCCATATATCGAAGGAACGATGAGAATACATGAAGGACTATACGAGGACTATACGAGGATTAGAGGATTATACGACAATTGGTAGACAAAAACACAAAAACAGGAGGACTATAATCATAATGATGAAACGAAGTTTGTATGCCGTACTGATACTGGCAATCCTTACAACGTTGGTAGCAGTACCACAACCGGAAAAGACCTCGGCACAGAGTGATAGCCACTTCTTTACCGAGACAAACCACTGGGTCAATGGCTACTTCTTGGAAAAATGGCGCAACACCCCGAACGCGCTTTTCGTGCTTGGGTTTCCCATTTCGGCTCCCTTTGAAGAGGAGAGCTTCACGAACCCTGGCGAGACCTACCGGGTGCAGTATTTCGAGCGTGCGGTATTGGAAGAACACCCGGAAAACTTTGGTGTTCAGAACAACCAGTATTACATCTTGGGTCGTCTGATGGGCACATTGGCTGCCCAGGGGCGCGAGGGTGATCCTGGGTTTCAGCCGGTAGCAGACCCAGGCAATGGGAGCTGGATACCAGAAACCCAGCATACCCTAACCAATTCTCCCGCACCGTTTCGCTCCTTTTGGGAGAGCAACGGTGGCGTGAGCGTCTTTGGCTACCCCATCTCAGAACAATTTGAGGAAGTCAACGAGGCTGACGGGCAGACCTATTGGGTGCAGTATTTCGAGCGACAGCGTATGGAATGGCACCCGGAAATTGATGACCCACAGTATCAAATATTGCTTGGTTTGCTCGGCAGTGAATACAGTGCCAAATATCACCAGGGCAACCCGGCGTTTGCCCCAGAATCGCCCGACAACCCGCCTGCCCCGCCAGCAACACCGGGTAGCAACAACTTCATCTATGGCTACAACGCCACGCTCTACCTGGATGGCGAACCGTGGCAGGATCGAAAGCGCGTGTTGCAACTCTCCAAGAACTCTGGGGTAAACTGGATTCGGCAGCAGATTGCATGGCGTGATTTGCAAGATGTTTCTGGCGAAATCTACTGGGCAGAGCTCGACGACATTGTGCAGGATGCCCACGAAGCAGAGGTAAACCTTATGCTCAACGTGGTTCAGTCACCATCTTGGGCAACGAGCAATGGCTCCCACGGTCTGCCGTCTCGTGAGCATTTCAGCACCTTTGCCAGCTTTATGGGCAGTATGGCAGCCCGCTATCAAGGCAGGGTCCCGCACCGGCGTGGGGGCCAGATCGCGCACCGAGCGCAACCACTCCTGGGTGGTGGGCAGCGACGGGTCGGTGTCGGGCTCGTTGGCGAACTCGTCGCTCGGCACGGG
>CAZLKK010000161.1:2823-7355 GCA_964559995.1 uncultured Chloroflexaceae bacterium | reverse complement strand
GTCCAGGCGTATGAAATCTGGAATGAGCAGAACCGTGCCTGTGAAAATGGGGGCGATTGTGCTACAGCTGGTGGTGTAGGGGGGCAGGTAGCTGGTGCAGACTACTACGTAGACCTGCTCGGTGCTGCCTATGACGCTATCAAGGCAAGCGACCCCAACGCGATTGTCGTTAGTGGTGGACCTACGTCTACCGAGACAAACCACCCCGACATTGCGATGAGCGACTCGGCATATATCCGCGATATGCTTGGCAATCCGAATTTCCGTGCCGATGTTATTGGGATTCACCCAGGCGGACACAACAACCCACCAGACACGATGTGGCCCGATAATCCCGGTCCTGAGCCGTGGGCAAATAGCCGGGAGTTCTACTTCCGCCGCATAGAAGACAACATCCAGGCAGCAAAGGATGCTGGCAGGGGCGATATGCCGCTCTGGGTTACGGAGTTTGGTTGGGCAACAGCCAACACCACGCCCGGCTATGAGTATGGCAACAGTATTTCGCTGGAACAGCAGGCGGATTGGATTGTACAAGCATTTAATATGGGTCGCTACAACTATCCTGAAGTGCAAGCGATGTTCCTGTGGAACCTCAATTTTGCTGTTTCTTGGCAAGGGGCGCACGGCGACCCAACGCATGAGCAAGCATCATTTGGAGTCCTAAACCCAGACTGGAGTCCACGCCCGGCGTGGCATGCAATACAGGCTATCCCAAAGAACTAGGGAATGAGTCAGGTATTGCGCTGAGGGAGTACCCAAAGCCTCCGTCCCCATACATTATTTGTTGGGGCGGGGGCTTTTGCGATGACGAATGAAGCGTATATCGGAGCTTAGCTTGCTCAAGGAATAGAACTTATGACAAGAGATTTTCATAATGAAAGATTGCTTATCCTTACAAAAACCTATCCTCAACCAAGTGCAAAATATCGTGAGACTACTTGTGTTGCTGCAATAACAGAAAACGGGGAATTTCGACGTGTTTTTCCTGTCCCATATAGACTTATTGAAGGTGAACATCAGTTTAAGAAGTGGGAATGGATAGAAGCACGAGTGGGTAAATCCTCAGATGATCACCGTCCCGAAAGCTACCGAATAGATGTAGAGAGTATTAGACGAACTAGAGAAGTTTTGAGTACAAAAGATGGATGGTCAAACCGTCTCTATTGGATTAGCCCTCATATCTTTACATCCTTTGAATCGCTAGAAGAAAGACGGATTGAGACGGGAAAGACATTGGGGATACTTCGTCCATCTTGCTTATTGGGGTTAGATATTACGGAACTTTCAGACAAAGAAAAAGACTGGACACCCAAAGAAAAGTCCAGACTTCTGCAAGAAGGACTGTTTGATAGCAAAGAAATAGCGTCTCGTATACCTCTACGCAAGATTCCCTATCAATTTCATTATCGGTATGCCTGTGAAACACCACAAGGTATCAAGGAATATCGCCACAAGATAACCGACTGGGAAGCCGGTATGCTTTATTGGAATTGTGTACATACCCCAGGTACCCATTGGGAATCTCTTTTTCGTAAGCGGTTAGAAGAGGAGTTCTCAAAAAAAGACGTACTCTTTTTGCTAGGAACAGTTCATCGGTTCCCGCACCAATGGCTTATTATTGGCTTGATTTACCCTCCAAAACCTTCTGCTGTGCAGATGAGGTTGGATTTTGCCCTTTAAGGTGCATTACCGTCTTTGTAGCAGTAGCAGGGATAACGTCAATGACTTTTTCCGCCACAAATTGTCGATGACAAAACCGGTAGTCAGCCTCAAAGCAGAGAAGACAACAACGTTCTTGTTGCGTTCGTTTTGCGAGGTCGTGAAGAGGTGTTTCTTGTGTTGCTAAATAGGTAAGGTAACGACGAGTAAACCGTTGCCAATCTTTGTCTGCACGGTAATCATGCCGAATAGGTTTTGGACAACCTAATGAACGTAGGTGGATATAGTAAATATTCCGTTGTAAGCAAGCCTGACTGAGCGCAGTTTTAGAAAACCCCGCCTTACGACTGATAGGAAACTCTCGAACATCAACGAGTGTTTGTATCTTGTGGTCAGTTAAAACCTGGAGAAAAGGATCAAGGGTACATCCTTCATACCCTATGGTCATCAATTGCATCATAACTCTATTATACTTGATCTCACCAAAAAGAACAAATATACTACACATAGTTTCATGGTCATGGCAATGATTCCTCTTCTCCCCATTCCGCTCATTGACCCTCGCGGTTCGTTTGGCGGGGCGGGGCAGGTCGCTTACCCTCCAAACACCCGCCGCATCGTCGCCGCGCCGCACATCACCAACAGCACGACCAACACCGCCGGCGTACCCACCCAGAGCCACGGCGAAGGACACGCTCGCCCAACCACAAACCACAACGGGGTATCTGAGTCGGGGGCTACCACTTCAAGCACATGCGGCTCCTGCTGCTTGGCAAGCGCACCAGGTGGGGTCGTCAACATCTGCTCCCCTTCTGTTGTCGCCCCGCGTACCAGCGTCATCTCCTGCCCATCCAGCGTCACCCGCTCTAGGGTACCGTCTAGCCCCCCTACCAACGATAGGCTATCACTATCGCCGCTAAAGCGTATGCGCCAACCTTCACCTTGCCCTTGCCCCGCTTCTGTGGCGAGTGGCTCTACCGCCCGGTGCTCCCAGTGATGCACCCCCACCCCCGCCACTGCTGGCTTGGCGAGGTAATCCTGGAGTGCGGTATAGGCGGGCAACTTTTCCCAATCACGCGAGACCAGCGCAAAGTAGGGCGTGGGGTCGGCGGGGTCTGGCTCTAGGTAGCCACCAAAGCGCAGCACCCAAATGTGCATCACCCCCACCCAGGGCCACTCATCACGCGCTCGCTCCACCTGCCCAATGATATAGGCAGCTTTTTGCTCCTCGCTAACTGGCTCCCCCCACGTCTTGCGCCGCTCGGCAGGGATGCTCTCTGGCGCACTGTTCCAACCCATCTCGCTAACCCACACCTCTTTGTAGCCATCCCCATTGCGCTCCATCACCTCGCGCAGCAACACCAAGCGGCTCACATCGGCACGGGTATCAATTGGGCGCGTCCATACCCAGTTGTCAAAGGGGCGCAAGCGCACATAGCGGTGCTCATCCGGTGGTTGGCCTAGCCCATATGCTTGCGCCGACATGATGTCAAAATACTGTCCGCCGCCAGCCCGATAAACCCGCTCCAGGTATTCTAGCTCGGTCATGGGGGCACGTTTGTCCAGACCGTCTACGGGGGCGAGAGCCGGGAAGAGGATAACCGCATCGGGGTTTGCCCGCTTTGCTGCCGTATAGCCCATACGCAACAGTTCGGTAAAGTCCTCTGGTGAGGGATAGTCCCAATTCCATTCATTCTTGAGGTTTGGTTCATTCCATAGCTGAAAAAAGCGCACCTTGTCGCGGTAACGTTCTACAACCGTACTGACAAAGGCACTATAGTCGGCGTAGTCATCAGGGGGACCAGTAGAATTGCCGTCACGTTCTAGCCCCTCTTTGAACGCTGGTCGCTCGCGGGCTATCTCGCGGGACCAATCGGGGGGGCGGTCTATCCGCACAACTAGCTCTATGTCTAGGCTATTTGCTAGGTCGACAATGCGATCATACTTTGCCCATGCCGAGATAACCCCGTGCTCTTCCACATTGCGGCGATCTTCAAAGTCGCCCCAACCGTGAATCTCTATATCATCCCACGGCATTTGCATTCGCACATAGCGTACCCCCAAATCGTGGGCGAGGTGCAACGTGCGGGTCACAACAGAAGGGTCAGGCTCCATGTGTAGGTTATAGACATTCACCCCCACTACCGGACCGTCTATCCAGCGCGTGGGGACTGAAGCGCAAACGATGCCGCGGTTGTGGCTATTGTCTATCCAGACAAACGCCCCAAACAGCACGAGCAAGATGCCGTCAAGGAGCAGCAGTATGGGTAAAGAAAGTCGGGGTAGTCGAGATGTTATGGGTTGTTTCATTAGGTTCTTGTTTGGGATTTCTCCCTTGCCCCTTCGGGCAGCCCCCCCATCCCCTGCCCCTCCCCCACCGCGGGGGGAAGGGAGTCCAGAGAGACGTTGCACGTCTCTACAACCAGAGCACAGGCGAGGGGCAAGGGGGATCGGGTAACAAGCAGCTAGGTTCACTGGCTTTAGCTGCGGATAATGCCCAACACCTCATCGCGGCGTTGTTCCATCTCTGCCAGCGATCTCGCCTCCAGGTTCAAGCGCAACAACGGCTCCGTGTTGGATGGGCGCACGTTGAAGTGCCACGTATCAAACGACACCGACAGTCCATCGAGGCGTTCTTGCTTGCCATCCTTGTACCGCTCAGCCAGTTCTTCAATCTTGGCATGCTGGTCATCTACTGTAGAGTTGATCTCCCCAGAGATGAAATACTTAGCTTCTAGGTCTTTCAGCATAGCCGAGATGCTGATACCCTTGACGGAGAGCATTTCTAGCAGGATGAGCGAGGGGATAATCCCCGAATCGGCACAGTTGAAGTCTTTGAAGTAGTAGTGACCCGACACCTCACCCGCAAAGAG
>CAZLKK010000161.1:0-2813 GCA_964559995.1 uncultured Chloroflexaceae bacterium | reverse complement strand
TCTTTGGACATGCGCTGTTTCATAAAGGCGTGACCAACACGCTCAACCAGCGAGATGCCGCCGCGCTCCTGCACCATATCTGCCACTGCCCAGGATGAGCGCACATCATAGATGACTTTTGCCCCAGGGTTTTTCTCCAACAGGTAGCTGCCCATCAGTGCCGTGAGCAGATCGCCGGGGATAAACTTGCCCCGATCATCAATCGCAAAGAAGCGGTCTCCATCGCCATCAAAGGCAAAGCCAATAGCAGCCTTTTCGTCTACCACGCGCTGCTCCAGCTCGGCGCGATTCTCTGGCTGGAGCGGGTCTAGCCCGTGGTTGGGCAGGTTGCCGTCTGGCTCCAGGTACATCCCGGTGAGATCAACCGGCAAATGGGCATACACTTCTTTGAGTATGGGACCTACCGTGCCATTGCCCGTGTCGGCTATCACCTTGAGCGGCTTTAGTGCCGATACGTCTATCAGTGAGAGCACATGTTGGATAAACTCGTCCTTGAATTGGTGTGGGGTAATTGTTCCCTTGCGCGATGGCTGTGGGAAATCTTCGCTCTCGACCAACGCTCGCAAATCTTGGATGCCTTCGTCACCACTGAGCAACTGCGGCATGCGGCGCACCATCTTGAATCCGTTGTAGGCTTTGGGGTTATGGGAGGCTGTGACCATCATACCTGGTAGCCCAAGTTTGGAGCAGGCAAAATAATACTGGTCGGTGCTGACCAGTCCAATATTGATAACATCTGCCCCCTGGTCAGTGATGCCACGGGTGACGGCATCAAACACCGCGGGACCAGAGAGGCGCATATCGTGTCCAACGATGACCTGTTCTGGTTTTAGGAACGTGACAAAAGCTCGCCCAATGAGGTATGCCACATCGTCATTGAGATCAGTTGGATAAATACCGCGAATATCGTAGGCTTTGAAAATAGAGGGATTGACCTTCATAGACCTGTTTTCCTTTCAAGCAGTAGGCATGGCACACTCCATTGTGCTGTCCCTAGCTGCCGCTTCTCTAGCGTATCTCCACAAGGGCTATAGTACCACATCTTAGCAAACGGTAAAACGGGGAGATGAATGCTACTTGTAACTCGTCACAGTACAATGGGTTGCGGGTAATATCATAGTACAATAATCCTAGCACAAGAAGGAGAAGCAGGTATGCCTACATTTTCTTACCCAGAAGAGATGCAAGAGTTTATGCAGATGATGGGTATCTTGGATAAAGACATCCACGGGACTATTGCAGGGTTTCAGCAGATGCACAAAGCGGCAATCGGTGAGGGCACCTTGTCTACAAAGGTCAAAGAACTGATTGCGCTAGGTATTGCTATATCGGTACGTTGCGATGGCTGTATTGCGGTGCATGTGAAGGCGGCAATGGCAGCCGGTGCAACTCGTGGGGAGATTGCCGAGACGGTTGGCGTGGCGGTGCTGATGGGCGGAGGTCCTTCGGCGGTCTACGGCACAAAAGTGATGAAGGCAGTCGAACAGTTCGAGCAGCAGCAGTAGGTGCTGGGGCTTGACTGTTGTGGGACTTACACAAGTATTCCCGTTGGGAGAGTCGTAGCATGGCTACGGCTCTCCCAAACCACATCCACACATAGGCGGCAAGGGTGATTATGTCCCAAAGTCAAAAACTTCATTAGTCCAGACTTCTTGCAACCTTGCCTTTGCCATTTTGACAAAATCCTCGTTTATCTCAAACCCAATAAAGAGTCTTTTCATTCGCTTACACGCTACTGCGGTAGAACCACTGCCCATAAATGGGTCTAAGACAATTTGCCCCTCTCTTGTGGTTAATTTCAACAGAAATTCAAGCAACGCTAATGGTTTTTGGGCTTCATGCAACCGTTCTTCGGTAAACCCAAACTTGAGGATATTTGAAGGGCTTTTGCCTTCTAGCAAACAGGCTTGCATGTTTACCGCACCAACTTGGTATTCCAACACATTGTCGGTAATTGTTCTGTCGTATGGCTTGAATAACCAGACAATAGGTTCCCAAAGCGGGGCGAGATTACCAAGTCGCCATCCTTCCCAATCCTTTGCTTCTTGGTGCAATCCCCTATTTGCCAAAACCCCACTCAATTTTTGGGCACGGTGATGTGCTCCTGGCTTTTCCCAAACAAGCATATCTTTGACCAGAAACCCACTATCTTCCAGGGCAATACTCGCCCGATGTATTGTTCTTCGTGCTCCAAAAAGGAATAGGCTTGCCCCTGGTTTCATCTTTGGGTAGAGCAGGCTTGCCCAAGAAGCACACCAATCCTGATATTCTTTGGGGATGTTTCTATCAGCAGTGCTCCATCCTCTAATGGGTTTCCCACGTCTTTTGAAGCCACTCTTCCCTATTTGTGCTGGCGATTGTCCAAGCAGGGCTGAGTTGGTGTTGTTGTGGAGGACATCCCAATCATCCATACCAATACCATACGGTATATCGGAGAGGAAGCAATCTATACTGGCATCTTCAAGCAATGGAATAGAGGATATACCATCACCATGTATGATGGTATTGATAATGTCTTTCATAGAGTAATTCGCTTTGATAAAACCGCTTTGATCATCTTAATCTTTTCTTCTATCTTTTCGGCTTTGATGAGTTTACGTACAGCTTCTTCTTGAGTAAGTTCTTGATATGCTACAATGACAGACTCCCAATAGGCTATTCCTTCTTCGCCAACTATCTTTGTATCATTGAGGGCAATTTGCTTATACTCCCTGAGTTCATCAAGACGTATCTCTGTTAAGGATACTATCGCCTGGTCTATTGCTTCCCAATATCTTCTGGCGTTTTTATCTGGAAGTAAAGATTTAGGAGTC
>CAZLKK010000160.1:0-8756 GCA_964559995.1 uncultured Chloroflexaceae bacterium | reverse complement strand
TACGATAGGCAATGAGTTCATTGTACGTTGCCATATCTACCCCCATAAAGCAGGGATGACAGACCGGTGGCGAGGACACACGCACATGTACCTCGACGGCACCAGCATCACGCAACAACTGCACCATAGGCCCAGCGGTGTTGCCCCGCACGATAGAGTCATCTACCAGGACTACCCGTTTTCCCTGGAGGTTAGCTGTCAAGGGATTATACTTGAGCCGCACCCCCACTTGGCGCAGTTTGTCGTCTGGTTGAATGAACGTCCGCCCGATGTAGCGGTTCTTGATCAACCCTTCGCTAAAGGCAATCCCAGACTGTTGGCTAAAGCCAATAGCCGCGGGGGTAGCCGAGTCTGGCACACCAACGACAATATCTGCATCAGCGGGAGACTCGCTGGCAAGTTGTCGCCCCAAATGTTGGCGTACCTGATGGACTACTTTTCCGCCCAAGTAGGAGTCGGGACGGGCAAAGTAGACGTACTCAAAGATACAAAGTGAGCAACACTTGGCTTCCCGCCCGGTAATAGAGGTTGCCCCCTGGTTATCTAGGCGCACAATCTCGCCTGGCGCAATATCCCGGACAAAGCGAGCACCCACCGTCACGAGCGCACACGACTCAGAAGCGATAACGTAACCTCCATCGTCAAAAGTGCCGAGGCAAAGTGGGCGCAATCCATGGGGATCGCGCACAGCATAGACTGCATCACGGGTCAGCAGCGTGAGCGAATACGCACCGCGAGCTACTTGCATAAAAGCCCGGATGCGAGCTACCCATCGATCACTGGTCGTTGCAGTGGAGAGGTGTTCCTCTGGTACAGGTTGCCCAGAAGTATACGACCCATTGGAGGACTCAGGATTGACTCCCATACTCATCAATACATCGGGAGGGGCAGCAAGCATCTGGGTAATAATCTCGCTGTCCGTCGTCGTGATAAGCCCGACCCCTCGCGCAAGCAAGGCATGGCGTAGATCACGGGCGTTGGTCAGGTTGCCATTGTGTGCCACACCGAGCGGACCATAGAAGGTTTCGATGAGGTAGGGTTGGGCATTGCGAATGTGAGATGAGCCTGTCGTTGAGTAGCGATTTTGTCCAATAGCGAGGTGTCCCCGCAATGGTCTGAGGTTGTCTTCATTGAACACTTGGGAAACTAACCCCATACCTTTGTGTATATAGGTAATATTGCCATCACTGGTGGCAATACCGCTGCTCTCCTGCCCACGATGCTGTAGGGCATAAAGGGCAAAGAAGGCTAGACGGGCTACTTCTCTTCCGGGAGAATACACCCCAAAGACCCCACATTCTTCGTGAGGACGGTCAATAGCATGGTCATTATCGGAATACACAAAATTCTCCTTGCCATAGCGTGTTAGTTGTAGAGTGGTAGTAATCCTTCCCCTCTAAGGATTGGTTAGCAGGATGTGTTATGGGCTAGTATAGCACAGCATGGCAAGTTGTGCGCGGGAAACCCCCGTACTTTTGTTTGCTTTTCTTAAAGACTATTTCTCACTACCTTAAAGAATACTTAACAATAGCTTGCTAGAATGGGTGGTTGCAGCCAATCCTCAACCTAGTGCATAGGGATGGAGCGGGGGGGTCACTGCGTCCCATCTGCATCTCGAAACAGCGCATTGACAAAGCTCTCTGAGTCAAATAGTACGACATCTTCCATCGTCTCGCCCGTGCCGAGGTAGCGGATAGGTCGCTCAATGTCCTGCGAAATAGCCAGCGCGATGCCGCCTTTTGCCGTGCCATCCATCTTCGTCACTACTACGTCTGTCACGTCTACCGCTTTGAGAAAGGCTTTTGCCTGCAAAATACCATTTTGTCCCGTGGTCGCATCCACAACCAGCAGTACTTCATGCGGCGCATCGGGGACGCGGCGTTTGATGATGTTACGGACTTTCTCTAGCTCTTTCATCAGGTTATACTTGGCATGCAACCGCCCGGCGGTATCGATAATCAAGATGTCTGCGTCAAATTCAATGGCTTCATCTACCGCTTGATAGACAACGGCACCAACATCTGCCCCCTGCCCCATACTGAGCACCGGAACCCCCACGCGGTCTGCCCAGATTTCAAGTTGTTCTGTGGCAGCAGCGCGGAAGGTATCGCCGGCTGCCAGCATAACGCTGAGGTTGAGGCGGCGGTAGCGGTTGGCAAGTTTGGCAATGAAAGTCGTTTTGCCAGCCCCGTTTACCCCCACCACCAAGATAATGTAGGGGATGTCATTCACTTGGGGTTGCTTGACATGGCGATCCAATATTTCGATCATTTCTGTCTTGAGCATATCGCGGGCTTCAAGTACACTCTTGACGTTGTAGCGAGCACAACGGTCTTTCACGCGGTTGACCAGGTAGAGGGTGGTTTCAATCCCTACGTCACCCTGGATAAGGGCTTCTTCAAGCTCTTCCCACAGGTCATCGGTGATAGGTTCATCGGCTTTGAATATGCTGGCGACTTGGCTAAAAAAGCCCTGGCGTGATTTTTCTAGGCTTTGTTCAACTTTCTGCTGTTCTTCTTGGGCTTCTTCTTCCGTTTGTGGAGCATCCTTGCCTACTCCAAAAAGACGTTTGAAAAGACTCATGCTAGTCTGTCTCCTGTATGCGGTTGGTATTCAGACTCTATTATAGTCGATGCTGGCAATGGGGAAGATGGTTGCGCTGTTTCTCTGCTTGACATGCCTACGCTTTGTTTCTACTATTATAATAGGAGATACGAATCTCCTTCGTAGGCAATGAGCCATGTACCAATGAGGGTACACTCTTGTCCACACCATCATATGCGTTCACAGTATAGCTTCAAAGGCGAAGAATAATGAAAACCATCCAGAGCACGGTACGGTCTCTTGGCAAGCCTATGTCTTGGCAAACAGTGTGTCTTGATTACCTCAGCCTCACCAAGCCGCGAGTTGTGGTTCTCCTCCTCCTCTCTACTGTGGTTGCCCTCTTCTTGGACAGCACCACCCTACCCCCATTGGGGTTGTTCGTTTGTACACTGATTGGTGGCTATCTGGCTGCTGGTGGAGCCGGTGCGCTCAATTGCGCGTTGGAGCAAGATATAGACCACATCATGTCGCGCACGGGCAAACGTCCGGTGGCAGCAGGACGTATCCCGCCACACTACGCATTTCGCTTTGGTATGACCTTGAGTTTGCTGGCGTTCCTCATCTTGGCACGTTGGACTACGCTGTTTGCAGCTGTGCTGGCAATGCTTGGCATTGGGTACTACGTGCTTATCTATACCCACTGGCTCAAGCGGCGTACTTGGCTCAATATTGTGATAGGTGGGGGGGCGGGAGCGTTGCCGCCGCTGGTCGGGAGTGCTGCCATTACCGGCAGCCTTACGCCGTTGTCGCTCTGGCTTGCAGCGATTATCTTTTTCTGGTCTCCCCCGCACTTTTGGAGTTTGGCATTGATCAAGCGGCGGGAGTATGCCAGCGCGTGTATCCCGATGTTGCCGGTGGTTGCTGGCACTGCTGCCACGCGCCGCCAGATTGTCGGCTATTCGCTTGGTATGGTTCTGCTCACGTTGCTGGTACCGCTGTTTACCACTATCGGCAGCTTTTACCTGTTGTTGGCACTGCCGCTCAATGGGCTATTCCTGTGGCACGTCAAAAATATGTACCGTGATGACCTGCTCAACCCAACCCGCTCGCTTTTTCGTTACACTATCGTCTACTTAGCCCTGCTGTTTGCTGCTATGCTGGTTGATCGGGTGTTGGTTCAGGTGTTGTAGGATAGGCAAGAAGGGGGATATGATGATCTATCCAGATGGTTACTATGAGGGTATCCGTCTCTTCAATGAGGAGCACTACTGGCATGCCCATGAGCAATGGGAGGAGTGTTGGCTTGGTTCGCCTGAGCCAGATAACACCTTTTACAAGGGGATTATCCAAGCTGCTGCTGCGCTCTATCACTGGCAGAAAGGCAATCCTCGTGGGCTACACCGCAACTGGGAAAAGAGCCGCAACAAGTTGGTAGGGCTTGCCTCGCCCTATATGGGGATGAACCTGGAACAGCTTATCGCGGAGATGGATGTGTTTGTTGAGGGTGTCGGCAGGCAAGCAGATTCCCCCAATAGTTCGCTGGCATTGCCGCGGTTGGCGGTGGAGCCGGGGTAGGGGCAGGGCAAAGTTGCCCAATCAAAGAAATTTTGCCCTTCTTGCCCACACTCTCCCTCTCGCCCCTCGCTTCCATACATCCGCTCGTTGACACTCGCGGCTCGTTTGACTCCCCTTCCTCCCTCGGTGGGACGCAGGGCAAGGTGATGGGGGCAAGCCGGACTTTGCCATCGTCCTGTACCCAACACCAAGCCGGAACGGGTAGCTATGCTTCATCTGGTATAATGTTCACCAGGAGATAAGGTCTCTATAAAATATTCAAACTTATGATCATCAACTACCAAGCAAAGATAGAAGAATACACATCCCATGAACAATTGCTTGAGCTTTGGAAACAAAGTGAACAAGGTGTTACTTCTGAATGGGAACCAGGAAAAGCCCTTGAATACCTGATTTTGCAAGCATTTCAGCTTGAAGGAGCAGAAGTACGGTTTCCCTATTATGTGAGTACCAATGGGGTTATTATTGAACAAATTGATGGTGTTATTTACACAAATGGGTTGTCTTGCTTGATTGAATGTAAAGATGTTGTAGAACGTGTAAACATAGAACCCGTTGCAAAACTAAGAAATCAGCTTTTGAGAAGACCAGAGACAACGTTTGGTGTTGTCTTTAGTAGAAGTGGTTTTACTGAACCAACAATTGCCCTTGAACGTTCTTCTACTTCACGCAAGATTTTGCTTTGGAATGGAGATGAAATACTCTATGCGCTTCAAAACAGCTATATGTGTCAAGGGCTTCTGGCAAAATATCGTTATTGTGTTGAATATGGTCTCCCTGATGGTAATATTATATACATATAAGGTTGCACAATGAACGCATATCTCATAACAGAAAGCCCACACGGGAGCGAGATACTCAAAAACATCCTCCCCAAAGAGCTTATCCAAAAGGTCACTGTTGTGGGCGGAACAGGACGCTACTCTGCTCAATCAATCGCCAGCACGATACTGGTCAGTAAACAACAACCCGTTGCGCTCGTCATCAATGCCAACACTATTGATACGGTTCAGGTGCAACAGCAACGAGAACTCTCCCACGGATTGTTGCATCAGGTATCGCCGGGGATACCATTTGAGGTATTTACTGCTGTTCCTTCAATAGAAGGAGTCTTTTTTCATGACAAAACCGTATTGGAAGACTTAATCGGTGGGGCTTTTACTGATAATGCATGGGAAGAAGCGAAACGTTCTCCCAAGAAGGGCTTACGCAAAGGTTCAAACGAACCGCTCGATGCGACAGTCACGATCCTGCTTGGTAAACTCTCGGATACAGCACGAGCGATTTACCGTAATCACCCGCTTATCCGCGATATAGAGCAGTTCCTTGCCACAGTAACAACTGAACACCCTACCCAACTCGTCACCTAATCACCCGAAGGAAACAATCACTATGCGTGCTTTGATCACCGGTATCAACGGCTTTGTCGGCGGACACCTAGCTGAATACCTGCTAGAACAAGGATCATGGGACATCTGGGGCATCGCGCTGGAGGATACCCTGCGCCTCCCCCACCTACGCGACCACGTACAATGCGCCCAAGCTGACCTCTGCAATCGGGCGATGGTAGATGACCTGCTGGCAAAGATACGCCCCCAGGTCATCTTTCACCTGGCGGGGCAGCCGTTTGTCCCCGAATCCTTCCGCGATCCATCTACGACTTTTCACATCAACATCATGGCACAACTGCGTTTGTACCAAGCTATGATAGACCATCAGATAGATGCACGGGTCTTGTCTGTCACATCCGCCGAGGTGTATGGACAGATATATGCCGAAGATCTGCCAATTAACGAAGACACCCCCATGCGCCCTCTTAGCCCCTACGCAGTGAGCAAAGTAGCCCAAGACCTGCTCGGTCTACAATACCACCTGAGCCACCAACTCGATGTGGTGCGGGTGCGCCCCTTCAACCACATAGGACCACGCCAAAATGATCGGTTTGTCGCCTCATCCTTTGCCCAACAGGTAGCCGCTATAGAACAGGGGAATCAACCGCCTATTCTTAAAGTGGGCAACCTGACTGCCCAACGGGATTTTACCGATGTGCGCGACATGGTACGGGCGTATGTGCTGGCGGTTGAAGCGGGAGAAGCCGGACAGGTGTATAATATTGGTTCGGGAAAAGCGGTGAGCATCCAACAGTTGCTAGATATACTGCTCGCCGCCAGCACCAGACCCATCGAGGTACAACCCGACCCGGAGCGCATGCGCCCATCGGATATACCCGTTATTGTCTGTGATGCCCACCGCTTCCACGCCCAAACTGGCTGGCAGCAGCGTATTCCCTTTGAGCAAACAATGCATGATATACTAAACGAATGGCGAACACAGGTAACAGAACCAACAGAACGATAAACGATAGGAGTAGTGGAGATTTCATGAAAGCAGTTATACTCGTCGGCGGATTAGGTACACGATTGCGCCCGCTCACATGCAACACCCCCAAACCCATGATACCATTGGCAAACCGTCCCTTTATTGAGCATGTCCTTATCCGTTTACAGCAGCAAGGGATAACCGAGGTCATCCTAGCGGTGCAGTATCTCGCAGAGCAGTTCGAGGCTGCCCTCGGTGATGGCTCGCAGTTTGGGCTAAAGCTACACATCATCCCTGAACCAGAACCACGCGGTACTGCTGGTGCAGTCAAGAATGTAGAGCACTTGTTGAACGAGACATGCTTTGTCTTCAATGGCGACCTGTTGACTGACCTTGATTTGCAGGCAATGCTTGCTTACCACCGCGAAAAGGGCAGCCGTGCGACTATCTCGCTGACTCCCGTAGATGATCCCACGCAGTTTGGGCTTGTTGAGATGGAGGAGGATAATCGTATCCATCGCTTTTTGGAGAAACCGCGTGCTGAAGACGTAACCTCAAATCTGATCAACGCCGGTACGTATATCCTGGAGCCAGAGGTCTTTCGCTATGTCCCCCCCAAAGAGTTCTACATGTTTGAGCGTGGACTCTTCCCCGTGCTGTTGCAGACAGGCGACCCCATGTATGGCTTCCCTTCGCGCACCTACTGGAGCGATATTGGCACTCCCCGCACCTATCTGGAAGTGAGCCACGATATTCTCATTGGCAGGATAACGTGTGCGATGCGTGGTGAGGAGATAGCCAGCCGAGTGTGGGTTGAAGAGAACACCGATATTCACGACTCTGCCCAGGTTATCGGTCCGGTGGTCATTGGCAGAAATGTGCAGATAGCCCGCGGCGCACGTATCATCGGTCCCGTGGTTATCGGCGCAAACTGTCAGGTGGGGGCAGAGGCTACAATAGAAAACTCCATGTTGTGGGACGGCAATGTGGTAGAAGCGGGGGCTACCCTGCGCTCCTGTGTGGTGGGACATCGCAACCACATCGGCGCACGGACGATTATCGCTGATGGCACTATTATCAGTGATGATTGCACTATCGGCAGCGAAAACCGCCTGAGTAAAGGCATACGACTTTGGCCCGGTATGACGGTCAAAGATCAGGGGATTTCTTTCTAGGCAAAGAGCGAAAAGGGACAGAACAAAGGGAAGGAGCAACCTTATGGCAACACGCCCACTCATAGGTATCACGCCGGGCGACCCGTCTGGCATTGGACCGGAGATTGTCGTCAAAGCATTGTCCAATCCAATGGTCTATGAACAGGTGCGTCCGCTGGTCATTGGCGATTGCACCTCATTGGAGCGGGCATGCCAACAGGTAGCTCTCTCCCCTGCTATACATACGGTTCACGACCCCACAGAGGGTCGCTATCAACCTGGCACGATAGATATGATAGACCTTGCCAATGTACCGCCTGACCTAGAGATGGGCAAGGTGCAAGCCGTAGGGGGGCAGGCGGCGTTTGATGCGATACAACACGCCATCACGCTGGCTATGCAACAACAACTAGACGCAGTAGCTACTGGTCCCATCCACAAAGAAGCCTTGCAAGCGGCACACATCCCCTACATTGGGCATACCGAAATCTTCGCTGACCTGACCAACTCGCCAGATACGCTTACTATGTTTGAAGTGCTTGGCATACGGATACTCTTTCTCACCCGCCATGTGCCGCTCCGTCGAGCGTGCGAATTGGTGACGAAAGAGCGCATTATTGCCACGGTGCATACCGCCCTTGACAACCTGAAACGGCTAGGGGTGGATGTTCCCCACATTGCCATAGCCGGCTTGAACCCGCATGCGGGGGATGGTGGGCTACATGGCAATGAGGAGCTAGACGAGATTATCCCCGCGGTGGAAGCTCTCCAAGCCGAGGGGCTGCCGGTAAGCGGTCCGGTG
Organism: uncultured Chloroflexaceae bacterium; assembly: GCA_964559995.1. Taxonomy (GTDB): domain Bacteria; phylum Chloroflexota; class Chloroflexia; order Chloroflexales; family Chloroflexaceae; genus JAAUSY01. The sequence goes on along the minus strand of CAZLKK010000160.1, from coordinate 362 downwards.
CCTGCCGATTCTGTCTTCTACCTTGCGCGTATGGGAAAATACGACACGATTTTGTCGCTCTACCACGACCAGGGGCATATTGCTGCCAAGTGCATAGACTTTGAGCGTACTATCAGTGTGACGCTTGGATTACCCTTTCTCCGAACATCGGTAGACCACGGGACAGCGTTTGATATTGCTGGTACGGGCAAGGCAAGTGCGGTGAGCATGGAAGAGGCATTGTTTGCTGCGGCACGGCTGCTGCGGGGGTAAGGTTGGGGAATGGCAAAGTCCCATTTGCCCTCTCTGGGCTACCCTCACATGGCGTAGGGGAGAGTAACCAACGTCTCACCGGACAGCCCCCATCCCCTACCCTTACAAGG
>CAZLKK010000159.1:5824-8775 GCA_964559995.1 uncultured Chloroflexaceae bacterium | reverse complement strand
ATGCACCGCTGGCATCCTAGCACAATGGGCAAGCACCCTCTACAACTCTGCCCACCGGGGAGTCCTGGTCGCCTTGCTCTACGGTATTGGCACACTTGCCTTTCCCTATGCTCGCTTTTTCTTTAGTGAACCGCTGTTTACCGCCTGTCTGGTGCTGGCTGCCTATGCCATCTTTACCCACCGCCCGCTAACCGCCGGGCTTGCAGCAGGCTATGCCGTTGCCACGCGCATCGGGGGGATCGTGCTTATTCCCGCCTTGCTCATTTACGCTTGGCTGAAGGGATACCCTCGCCAAAAGCTCACCCGGCTACTCGTGGGCTTGCTACCGGGGATTGGCTTGGTGCTGCTGCATAACTGGCTACGCTTCCATTCGCTAGTGGAGCAAGGCTACGCCGCCGATAAAGGCTTCACTGGCGATGTTATAGTAGGGTTGTATGGGTTGCTCTTTAGCCCTGGCAAGGCTGTTTTTCTCTATGTCCCCCTCTTGCTTGTCATCCCTGCTGCGCTCTCCCGCTTTGCTCGCCGTTTCCCTGCCGAAACGCTGCTCATTGGCATGCTGACCAGCATAACGCTCATCCAAAGTGCGCTCTGGTGGATGTGGTGGGCAGGTTGGGGGTGGGGACCGCGCTTTCTTGTACCACTTATGCCCTTTCTCACCCTGACTATGGGTAGCTTGCTAGATCATCGTTCTTGGCGCATCTTGATTATCGGACTCTTGCTGCCGCTCTCGTTGGCAGTCAACCTTGCCGGTATTCTGGTAGACTTCAACGACTACCTGAGCGAAATAACCCACGGGAGTCTAGCACGCGAGGCTATCTACCTGTTTGACCCAATGGCATCGCCTATCCTTGCCCATATACAACGCTTAGACTTGACCGCCATCCCTATCGTGAGCTTTGACCTCAGCCACCCGCGAGTCGGCTTCCCACCGGAAGTTGCCCCGCTGCTGTCTCTGGGCATTGTAGCTCTGATAATTGTCGCTTTAGTAAACCTTTTTTTAACTCTTTACCCCACAAGAGTAACGTGGAGGAAAGCTCTATGAAAACCCAACGAACATATACCAAACGTTTACCCCCCTTGCTCTTCTTTTTATTGGCAACCCTGCTGATGTTGCCCCATTCGCTGCTGTGGGTCTCACCCGATGTCAACGCCAACGACAACCTGCCCTGGCGCGACAAGAGTAGCCCCTTTGGGATAGTCGCCACGCTAGGCAACCGGGTGCGCCAAGATGAAATCGGCGCAGCAGCATCGCTCTTGCACGAAGCAGGGGTGCAATGGCAGCGCGAGGAGATCTTCTGGCACGAGGTGCAGAAAGCCCCCAATGGACCTTTCATCTGGGATGGCAATAGCGCAGGGTTCTACAACTACGATCTGGCTATTGAAACCCAGGTAGCACACGGTATCAATGTGCTTGGCTTGCTTGATTATAGCCCTGCTTGGTTCAAGGGCAAAAACCCCACCCCAGAAGAGTGGATTGACGACTGGGGCGATTTTGTCTATGCTACGGTAGCTCGCTACGGGCGTGACCGTGGCTGGATTAAACATTGGGAACTTTGGAACGAGCCAAACCTTGCCCAGTTTGGCTATGAAAGTGGACTCTATACCGTCTATGATTTCGTGCGTATCCTTGAAGTGGGGAGTGCTGCGGCAAAGGCAGCCGACCCAGAAGCCAAAATTGTGATGGGGGGGCTTGCCTCCGTTTGGGGCTTGCCACCATCGCCGTATAACTATGATTACTTTGAATACCTGCTAGGGGTGGCAGAGACCGGCGGATGGGATCACGTAGATATTCTGGCTATCCACCTCTACCGCCCCGACTCGCCGGAAGGGGCAACAGCAGGGCGATACCAGGCTATGGATATGCGTACCGAACTCGATCATCTCGACGAGTTTTTGCGAAAGTATGGTCCCAAACCGGTGTGGATAACCGAAATGGGCTGGTCTACCCACCAGGCGCATCTTGGTGTGGATGAGGATACCCAAGCGTTTTATCTGATACGCACCTACATTCTGGCAATCGCGCATGCCAGTGTGGAAAAGCTCTTCTGGTATACCTTTCGCAATGATATACCCTCGCAAGATTACTACAGTGAGCCGCTCTATGATGACTTTGAGGAGCAGCTCCACTACGGAATACTGTATCGCACCTATCCGCTCTCACCGCAGCGGGATGACCTCCGCAAGCCAGCTTTTGCTGCCTACCGTACCTTAACGACTATGCTAGGCGGACTGTATCTGCAACAGGTGATAGCTGATGGTAACGAATTGGACAAACCCGGTATCTACTGGTATAGCTTTGGCGGTGGTGAGCGCAAGATTGATGTGCTCTGGCGCACAAGCGACAACTCACCTGAACTGCTGGTACCATGCGATTGTCAAGAGGTCGCCGTTCACGGTTGGAATGGCGAACTCAAGCAGGTAATCTACAGTGGCAATAGTGGGGGGGTCCATATTCGGCTAGAAGAGGTAGGGACACCTATCTATGTCGTATATGACCCGCCAGCAGCACAAGATGGACAATACTTTGCCCAAACAGGGCATACCATCCGTGGGGCTTTTCGTGATTATTGGTACCAGTATGGCGGGATAGAACGGTTTGGCTACCCCATCACCGAGGAAATCGTCGAGACGGCATATGGTTCAAAGAAGCCACATATTGTACAATACTTTGAACGGGCAAAATTTGCCTTCTTTCCAGAACATATTGGTACATCCTACATGGTCCAGACGGCAAATCTTGGTTTGGCAGCACTCGAGCGTGAAGGGGTAGACTGGAGAACGCTTCCCAAAGCCACCGATGTTACCACAGAGACGCTCTACTTTGCCGAGACAGGACACAAGATAGAGCCACCTTTCCGGGCAACATGGGAGCACTTCGGTGGTGTTCCAACCATAGGCTACCCTTTATCGGAAGCCTATACCACCTATGATATGGAGCAGGAACGGGAAGT
>CAZLKK010000159.1:1665-5814 GCA_964559995.1 uncultured Chloroflexaceae bacterium | reverse complement strand
GCGAGCACGGCTTGAATACTACCCCCCCTATGGGGGCAAGCCAGCTATAATGCTGTTTGGGATGCTTGGACGCGAATTGTATACCAGTTGGGGCAAGATGCCCTAGTACCCGGTTGCTATGCTCTGTAGATACGCAGATTTGCCAGGAGGATTCTATGCGACAACAAGGGATTTCAGATTTCGTCTTGCCTCGTCGTTTACAACGACAACGGATACTAGGACGCTTGCTCATCTATGGCATCTTGGCAAGTTGGTTATTGACGCTCTCCCCTCTAGTCCCCTCGACTGCTGCTCCACCGGTGCCGCGCCAAATACCCGGCAAGCAGCAGTGGGTCGTGGATAAGGTGACACCCTTTGGGCTTGAAGCGGCACTCGGTAATCGGGTACGCGAGGATGAGGTAGGGACGGCTGTATCGCTGATGCGCGAGGCGGGGGTGCAGTGGCAGCGTGAGGAGATTTTCTGGGATCGGGTGCAACAAGAGCCGGGCGGCGATTTTACGTGGACGGGTAATGAGCAAGGCTTTTTCAACTATGACCATGCGATTGAGTCGCAGGTTGCTTCTGGTATCCAGGTGCTTGGCTTGCTCGACTACAACCCGGCGTGGTTCAAGGGACAGAATCCCCCGCTCGATGCATGGCTTGACGATTGGGGCGATTTTGTCTATGCGTCTGTTGCCCGCTACGGGCGAGATCGTGGCTGGATTAAGCATTGGGAATTGTGGAATGAGCCGAATGTCGCTGAGTCTGGCTATCAATCGGGACTCTATGACTCGATGCACTTTGTGCGTCTGCTTGAGGTGGGCTATGCTGCGGCAAAAGCCGCCGATCCTGAAGCCAAGATTGTCATGGGGGGCATAGCCGGTATTCTCCAGCGTCAAGAGCCAAACAATTATGATTGGCATGAGTATCTTGACGAAGTAGGCAAGGCAGGCGGATGGAATTATGTAGACATACTCGCTATTCATTTCTACCAACCGGAAGCTCCAGAAAACCCCGTGTTGCGCTATGAACGGTGGGCAAATTTGCGCGGCGAACTAGCCTATCTTGACGTGTTGCTCAACCGGTATGGGTTCAAGCCGGTATGGATTACTGAGCTAGGGTGGTCTACCAACAGCGTATGGCCCGGGGTGAGCGAGGATGCCCAAGCCTTTTACCTTGTCCGTGCTTACCTTTTGGCATTGGTGCATCCCGCGGTGGAAAAGATATTCTGGTATGATTTTCGCAATGATACCTTTCCCAATGCCCCATATGACCGCCCGGTCTACCAAGACCGGGAAGTGCAGTTTCACTTTGGGTTGTTGCGGCGAGCCTACCCGTTCAATCCCCACGACCCACACCTGCGAAAACCCTCATTCTTGGCATTTCGCACGATGACCAACATGCTGGCAGGGTTGACAATTCAGCAGGTGCATGCCGAAGGGCATGATGGGGTCTACTGGTATAGCTTTGGGGGCAATGGGCGGCGGGTGGATGTGCTGTGGCGTACTACAGACCCATCGCCACAAATACCCATCACCTGCGATTGTGAGGAAGCCCTGGTGCGAAACTGGAATGGCGCGTTAAAAGGCATTGTCTATGCCAACGATGGCAACCTGAGCATCTCCATAGATGATCTCGGTGCGCCAATCTACATAGAATACGCGCCCCCTATTGCGACTGATGGCGAGTACTTTGCGGCAACCGGGCATACGCTGCGGGGGGTGTTCCGGGACTTTTGGCACCAACACGATGGGCTACACCGATTTGGCTACCCCATTACGGAAGAACTCGTAGAGTCTGACCCAAACAATGGGTTTGCCCGAACGGTGCAGTACTTTGAGCGGGTGCGTTTTGAGCAGATACTTGAACACCCACAGCAGGTACAGATCAGCCGGTTGGGAGAGGTCGCTCTTGCCCGTCAGGGTATCTTTTGGAGAAATCTGCCCAGGGTCACGAGCGACAACCCGGACTGTCTCTCCTTTGCAGAAACAGGTCACACGATTTGTCCACCATTTCGTGCTATGTGGGAGCAGCATGGAGGGGTAACGTTTGCCGGGTATCCCCTTACCGAACCCTTTGATATATCCTATCCTGGCACTGGTGAGCCGTATACGGTGCAGTATTTTGAGCGGGTGCGGATGGGCTATCTGCCTAGCCATCCAGACCCTGCAAGCACGTTGGAGTATGGTTTGCTCGTCCGTGACTTGTTTACCTTTCAAGGCGTGTATAATGGGTGGTAGTAGGAGCGTGGGGATAGGGGAGCGTGGGGGACAGGGGACAACACGGGTACCTATACCATTTGGGGGATTGATTTCTTATGGAGCAAAAAGCTAGAGCATTGATGAGCTATGCTCGTCCTGATGATCAGCAAAACGGCGACTTTCTCAACCGGTTTCGTGAACGTCTCAGTAACGAGATACGGGTGCAGACTGGTGCCGAGTTTCAGATATTCCAGGATACGGAAGACATCCGGTGGGGACAGTATTTCCAAGATCGGGTAGAAGATACCGCCCAGGCGTTGACCTTCTTTATCCCGATTATTACCACGGATTTTTTCCGGTGTGAGTATTGCCGTGATGAACTCCGCAAGTTTTTGCGGCGCGAGGAAGCCTTACACCGCAATGACCTTATCTTGCCGGTCTACTACGCCGAGAGCGACCTCATCAGCGACCAGGCAAAGCACACATCAGACACGCTGGCACAGGCGGTCAGTATGCGCGACCTCTTCGACTGGCGACCCATCCAAGAGCAACCGCTTGATTCAGCCGAGGCGCAAGATTTGCTTGAACATATGGCAAAGCATGTGCGCGATTCTCTGCAAGAGACCCGCAAACTCTTGGAGCAACGCGCCCCGGTAGCCTCTACATCAGAAGTCCAAGCACCGCTTGCCGATTCCCCCTATGATACGGGGGAAACCGCTACCCCATCGCCGTTGCAACCGCTCTCTGCGGCTGAATCGCCGGCGCTGTTTGGGATGCACGATCTGCAATTGCAAGGGATACTGCATCAACACGCTGGCACGATTGTGCATAGCGTGTCGTTCAATCGCAGCGGCACCATGCTTGCGCTAGGGGGGCGCGACAACGCGGTACAACTGTGGGATATAGCATCCGGCGAGGAAGTCCAACGGTTTGAAGGGCATACCAACTATGTCGTTAGTGTGGCGTTTAGCCCCGATGGGCGCACGATAGCCTCTGGTAGTCGTGACAACACCGTGCGGCTCTGGAGTGTGGAGGGGGAGCGTGAAGGGCGCAAACTGCTTGGGCATAGCGGACGTGTCACCAATGTAGCCTTTAGTCCCGATGGCACGCTGCTTGCTTCCTGTAGTGGCGACAAGACGGTACGGTTGTGGAATGTCGCAAGGGAAAAGCAGGTGCGCCGTATGGAAGGGCATACCCGCCTCGTTACCGCAGTGGCATTCAATGCTGATGGGTCGCTGTTGGCTTCGGGCAGCGAAGACACAACGGTGCGCGTGTGGGAGACAGTATCGGGGCGCGAGGTGATGCGGCTAGAACGCCACAAGGATCACGTCCGCAGTGTGGCGTTTAGCCCCGATGGGAGCGTGTTAGCTTCTGCCAGCGATGATAAGACGGTCTTCTTGTGGGATATTGGCAGCGGGCATGTTGTTCGCCAGCTTAACCACCATACCAGCGGGGTAGAGTGTGTGTCGTTTAGCCCCGATGGAAGCGTGTTGGCTTCCGGTAGCCACGATAAGACGATTTGGTTCTATGAGATGGCAAACGATTCGGTAGACCTTGAGCAGAGCAAGTGGGGGGATTCTATCTGGCTGCCCCGTTGGGAGATGGGCAATGTGCGGGAGTTTCTGCACCTAGACGGGGCAAAAGATTTTGTCCGTTGCCTAACGTTCAATGCTGATGGGCGGTTGTTGGCAATGGTGACAGACTCGTATACCCTACGGATTGGCGGGCTAGGGGTGCCAGACTATTACTGGGATCAGTTGGAGCAGACATGGCACGAGCTATATATGCGGCGGTTGAAGCGAAGACGCTCGATGCGGCGGTGTGCAGAGTGTGGGGCGCGGTTGAGTGTGCTAGACTGGCTCGTCCGCGAGCGGCTGTGTAAGGAGTGCCGGTGATAAGCCCCCTGCCGCGGTTCCCCTTCTCCCCTCAGTGGGACGCGGGTTAGGGGATGGGGGTTGCCCGGCGATTG
>CAZLKK010000159.1:0-1649 GCA_964559995.1 uncultured Chloroflexaceae bacterium | reverse complement strand
CTCCCCGCGGTGGGACGCGAGGCTAGGGGATGGGGGCTGCCCCCAAGTGTCAACAGCTATTCTGCTGGCAGGCTCAACAAAAACTCAACCAACAAATCAACCTCATCATCAGACAACTTCTCAGCATAGTTCTTGCTCATCACATCTACACAAGGTCCACGGGGGCACTCTTCAACCAAAAAGAACCCTGGATCGAGAATAGAAGAACGGACATATTCTTCCTCGTCCATCTCTGGTATCTGCTCTCCTGCCCGTTCTTTCAAGCCATTGAGATTCGGTCCGGGTCCATTTTGATTCCCCCGATCACCAATGACGTGACAGGAAAAGCAGCGCGGGGTGATACTATCTATCAGGGCGAACGCCTCTTCTTGCAAAGGCAACGGCGTAGTATTCAAGCCAATAGTCCCATGCATATCAGCAGTGCGTGGCGGTACAAAGTCGCCAGTATTCATCACCCGGACATAGGCAACCAAGTTGTCTAGCTCTTCATCAGTGAGGTAGGGCTGTCCGCCAAATGGCAACATCTCAATGCCCGTTTCGTTGAGCGGGTCATCATCTGCCCGCCCAATGCTGAGAAATTCCTTGAGTTCCTCGTCGGTCAAATCTGCCACATACTCACTATCACGGAACCCCTTACCCAACGTGTCTACCCCTTCAGCATTGGGACCGTGGCACACTGCACAAAACCGCAGATAGGTTGTTTGACCATCTAGGGCTGCGCCAGAAAGCCCCTCTTTGCCCACTTCTGGCGTTGTCTCAAGTTCCTGCGCCTCCTCGCTCTTGAGCCATTCAAGGTAAGCGGCTACGCGCTCCTCACCAATAGCTTGATTATTGATGCTCTTGAGATAACCGGCAATATGGAGCATATCTTGATTATCCATATCCTCGCGCCCACCTCTCGGCGGCATGCGTATTTCACTTACATTAAAGGGGTTGTTGATGCTTAACCCACGGATGAGAAACAACGCTAACTCTTCCGGTGTTGCCCCACCGATGAACTTACTGCGCCGTAGGTCCAGGTCTATACCTTCAATACCGCGAGCATCCTGTCCGTGGCAGGCGGCGCATGCCCCAATATATTGCTCTTCCCCTAGCGCAAGGTCTATTGAGTCAACATCCATTGTGGCATACTCAGGGAAAGCAAAATCCCCTTCGGGGACAGTTGGAGTTTCGTCTACCTCGCTTGTTTCATTCTCGCTCGTTTCATCCCCTGAACCACTATCAGCATCAGTAACTTGACGCAATGCTACTGGTTGCTGCGTACTGTTGCCACATGCTGCCAATACACTTATGGCAACTAGACTAATCAAGAGAAAGGTAAGGTATTTCCCCATGGTTATCATAAGATGATCAATCTCCTTCTTTTTCGATTCAAAACAAGACAAAAAAAAGAAAGGCTAAAGACAGCGTGTCCAAAAACCTTCCAAACCGTTGAAGTTCCTATAGTTGATGTATTCCAGCAAATGCTGTGGATATGTGCTAGGGGGGAGAGCTATTTCTGACTAGGGTCAATTCAGCAGACTAGTCATCGTCGTCATCGTCATCATCGTCATCGTCATCATCATCGTCATCGTCATCATCGTCGTCATCGTCATCATCGTCATCATCGTCATCATCGTCATCATCGTCATCATCGTCATCATCGTCAT
>CAZLKK010000158.1:5431-8781 GCA_964559995.1 uncultured Chloroflexaceae bacterium | reverse complement strand
GTTGTCTGGGAAGACGGCTGTGTCGGGTGGGACATGGGCATCGTGGGATCTGCTTGTTGTGGGACTGTCAGCTGTGCTGCTGGCATCGCTGGCGTAGTTGCAGCGGCAGAGAGCAACGCCTGCTTGAACGCCGCCGCATCAGCAAAGCGATTTTGCTCGTGAACTTCCATTGCCCGCATAACCGCATCAGCCACATGCGGCGAGATGCGGGGGTTGTGGTCGCGTGGGGGCAGCAAGGGATCGTTGGTAGCCGAGAGGCGGTTGGTAACGGGAATGGGGAGTTGTCCCGTGAGCAGGTGGTAAAGCGTTGCCCCCAGGCTATACAGGTCGCTTTGGGGGGTGGTATGCATCCCCACCCCCCACTGTTCTAGCGGGGCGTAGTGGGGGGTCAACCCCATACGAGAACTGCCCGTTTTGTCTGTCCCCTGTTTGAGCAACCCAAAGTCTACCAGCTTAATCAACCCGTCTGGCGTGAGGCGAATGTTAGCCGGCTTAATGTCGCGGTGGATGAGCGGGGGTTGTTGTTGGTGTAGGTAACTCAATGCCCCGCATATCTGGATCGCATAGCCCAACACCTGCTCCTCAGCCAACGGCTTGTCGCCGCGCCGGTGCAACACGTCCAGCAAACTCTGCCCAGGGATAAGCTCCATCACCAGGTAGCCATTGCCTCGCTCCTCGAACATCTCGTAATAGCGGGGGAGGTGATCATGGTCTAGGCGGTGGAGGACGTTAAACTCGCTTTGGAACGAGCGAATATTCGCCGGGTTGAAGGTCTCCTTCAGGGCGACATGCTCGTTTGAACGGGTATCCTCGGCTTCATAAACCGCCCCAAAGCCCCCATAGCCAATGACCCGAATAATGCGGTATGTCCCAATTATCGTATTGGGGTTGTGGAGTTCTAGCGCGTAGCGCAAGGGCATACCACACTTCTGACAGTGCTTTGCGGTATCGGTATTTTCGGCACCGCAGCCGGTGCCTGTTCCCCGGTCATGACAAATGAGCATAGGACAATAAGGAGATTTCTCTATACTAATCTTCTAAGCCATTATACCAGAATTATTTGGGTTGGTTGCAGGCAGCACTATGATACCCAGGGTCATAGCAAAGTGGCTAGGGAGATGGGGACAAACCGGGCTTTGCCATGACCTTGCTTTAATGCCAGATTTCATTGACGTACCTTCTAGCATACGCTATACTCACAAGAACAGTGGGATAAACTTGAGAAAGGATGCTACCCTATGCTACCCAAGTTGAGACAATCGGATACCTCCGTCTATGTTCATCCTCGCTTGACGGAACGTCCCGGTTGGATACCCGATGATATACCGGATGGTTGGGACCCTGACCCGTATGCCTACCAAACAGAAGAGGAATCTATGCCTGCTGGGAACTACCACGGTCTGTTCTTATCGATGATCGTCCAAATGCTCGATGGATATGTCCAACCGTTAGGATTCACGATGTTGCAAGATGCGTTTGTGTGTTATCGTGACGAGCACGATAAACGGCAACGCTTGGCACCAGATATTATGCTGGCACCAATGGCAAATATGCCCGACGAACTCCTTGAAAGGGCGTATAATCTTGACGTAGACCCCGCACCAACCTGCGTCATTGAGATTACCTCACCGGGTAGCCACAAGCACGACCTAGAGGAAAAGTGTCTCTGGTATGCGTTGTGGGGGGTGGAGGAGTATTTGGTCTTTGATATTGTGGACAGAAAGCGGGTACGGCAACACGTCCAATGTAGCCTGTGGCGGTTATATGGGAACAGTTACCTACGGGTAATTCCGGATTCAGCGGGGTACCTGCATATGCAGCGCATCGGGGTAAAGGTGCGAGCGGTTGGTCGCCAGCCGGAGTTGCGCGTACTAGCAACCAATGCGCTACTCCACACAAAGCAACAAGAAGCCCAACGCGCCCAAACTGCTGAAGATCGCGTAAAGCAGTTGGAAGAAGAAATCCAACGGTTGCGCTCCCAATATGGTGACGGGTCATGAGATCGTGATGAAACAGCGATACTTTTTTGTCTCTCTCGTTGCTTTGTGGTACCATGCTGGTAACAAGGATGCACACCATATATCCTAAAGCAAAGACAATAAATCTACTCATGGGTGCTGCCCCACAAGAATTGGGCAAGAACCCATGCCTATTTCCCATATACCTTCGTTCTTTAGTATGCAAGGAACAACCTGTTCATAGACAGTGGACAATGGACAATGGACAGTGGACTATAAAGGTGGAAAGTGACACAGGGTACTGAAGCTGTCTCAACACAACGAGAATCAACACGCTGGTCCTTTACCGACACGGAAAATCGCCTACGGGAACACATCAACGACCCTCGCTTGCGAGCAAGCCTGACGGCTATACGGCAGACGGTAGATTTCATCTGGGACCCCCACACCACCCGGATGATCCAGGACTACATAGACCGTGATATGGACTACTGCAAGCAGTTGGTTGCCCTTGTAGACCAACTCCTCGCGGCGAATGCCGGGCGGCATTTTTCTGGGCAAGAAATCTACGTGTTGCTTACCTGCACGGCATAGGGCTACAAGTTACGCTGCCTATCTTGACAGAAATACAACCGGGGGCGGAATCGCTAGGGGCGCAGCTTGCCACACTCCACACCCCCACCCCAACAACCTCACCTGGCTTTTCGCGCTCCCAACCCCCAACATCACGCGGACGACTCCGCGATGCCCCCTATCGCTCATCCCCGCTCCCCACCTTTGAGTCAAAAGATACGAGCGAAAGCCCCTATACCATAGAGCAGCAAAATATTCTTCGCAAAAACTACCACTACCTCTCGGCGGCATGGATAGAGTATGCCAACAAGACGGGGGAAACCGACCTCGGACCGGCAGCAATGACCATCCCCGCCGACCTGCTCGGTGATCTAGTAGATGTCTGTATCTACCATACCCGCCAGCCCATCACCCACTGCGCCGTCACCTTCACCTTTGAACCGATGGGGCGCAAACAGCTTATTACTGCGCTAGTGCGGTTTGCGGCAGAGTTGAATACCACCTTCAACCGCACCCCGCTAGAGACCATCAAAGACTACCCACTCACCCCGCGCTCTACCGTCTACTGGTGGCTCCACCACCGCACCACCATCACCTTTGTGACGCGAAACAGCATACGCCTAACCACAAAACTCCATCCTGATGATGTGCAAGCCTATAGCTCCGATCTCCATGATGCATTTATCATAGAGTTTCAAAACAAGAATGCCCCCGTATTGAGCATCTTGCGAAAAAACGGCATCCCCATTGTGATAGACCCACAATCACGCATTGTCGCCGATGAAGCGGCGGAGCGGCTGCCCCCAGAGATTATCGCCG
>CAZLKK010000158.1:3862-5421 GCA_964559995.1 uncultured Chloroflexaceae bacterium | reverse complement strand
AGGCAAAGGTCCGCTCTTTGACCTAGCCTATGAAGTGCGTACATGGCTGGTCGCCACACGCTATGAGGTGGGCGAACCCCGCAAGCACAGCGAGCGCATGGTCGATATGTGTGTCTCCTTTGACCAGGGACTCGTGCGGCAGCGGGTCTTGATTGCCTGTATCTGTGGGCAAATATCCCCCCACGACATCGACGCACTCGCAACCAAGCTCAACCGCTCGACCCCAGAGGTATGGATTATCAGTGACCAGCGGGTATCTGACCTTGCCCGAAGGCGGGCTGCGGCTGAGGATGGACTCCATGTCTTCCACCTAGCAGATTTCCTCTGGCAAAAATTCTGGGGTCCCTACTTTGATGCCCTTACCGCGCTCATAGAAAAAGACCACATAGCTGATTACTACAACGATCTAACCGTTCGCAAGATCACGCTAGACGACCAGGGGGGCAACCAGACCAGCGAGGAATTCCATAGTCTGACCCCCTACATAGACCAATGGCTAACCCAGCGTGGGCGCACCCACATTACGTTGCTAGGCGACTCTGGCACGGGCAAGACATGGTTTTGCCGGGCTTATGCCCATCGCCAACTCAAACGGTATCTGAAAAACCCTACCAAAGAACGGCTACCCCTGCTGATTACCCTACGCAACTTTACCAGACCCATGAGCATCCAACAGCTGATCAATCAAGCCCTGCTAGAACACTACCGGTTGTTGGTGGTGGGGAGTGCTTTTGATAGCTTCACGGAAATGAACCGCCGGGGCAAGTTGCTCATCCTGTTTGATGGGCTAGACGAGATGCCGCGTGATGAGGATTATCACACGGTAGTCAACAACTTCTGGGAACTGGCAAAAGTTTTGGACGAACGCAGTAAAATTATCTTGACGAGTTGCAAGCAGTGTTTTCACTGGGTATGGAATACTCCCCCTTCCCACAAGCAGCCCCCCTACAACAAGTACCATCACGACATGATCGTGCTCTCGTCCCCAGAGTTTGAGGTGTTGGAGCTCCAGCCGCTTTCCAACAAACAGATTACCGACATTGTTACCGCTCGTGCTGGCAAAACCGATGGTCCGGTGCTGGCAGAACACCTGCTCAATAAACCCCACTTGGCAGCCATAGCGCGTGTCCCGGCATCTATAGCGTTGCTGCTTCCAGCACTAGAGACAATTTCTGCCAGCAAGCTCACCCATAAAGCCCTAGTCTACCTTTATGCAACCAAAATGTTGTTGCTTGATCGTATAGAGCAAGAACCGCTATTCCCCTCTGTTGTCGATAAGCTCTACTTTTTGTGTGAACTTGCGTGGCATATGATCAAGCAAGGCAAACTCTGGGTCCATTATTCCCGTTTTCCTGTCCATATCCAATCGATGTTTGAACCACGAGTTGCTTCTCCCCTTGCCGATGGCGATATATGGGATCAACCGTTGCAGCATCAAACGCTGCTGCGCCGCAAAGTCACGGGGCATTATGCGTTTGTTCACAAGAGCATAGCCGAGTACCTTGTTGCGCTCAAGTTTGCCGCAGAAATCGGGGGACTGCACCCAATCTTTGCCCAGG
>CAZLKK010000158.1:0-3794 GCA_964559995.1 uncultured Chloroflexaceae bacterium | reverse complement strand
ACCACGGAGACTATCCCCTTTCCTACCTTTGGTACACCAGCAAATAGTCTACGAAACACCTTTGGGGCAAAGAGCTTGAACAGCGACCAGATGCACGTTGTTGCGGAGTTTCTCGTGGGAATGATGGCAGATGATTTCTCCCACCATCTTTGGAATATCATCGAGTCTATGCAAGGCAAAACCCCGGAATTAGTACGCTTTGTCGCCAGTAATGCGGTAATGCTGTTACACTTGTGCGGCGAGTCGCTTGCGGGATGCAACCTATCGCAGACCTATCTCCAAGATGCCAATGTATCCGGTGCTGACCTGTCCGGGAGCGACCTCTCCCATGCCATGCTGATTGCTATAAACCTCAAGGGATCAAACCTCACCGGGGCGAATCTCACCGGGGCATACCTGCGCTATGGGCAACTCCAGGGGGCTGTGCTCGATAATGTTGATATGCGCGAGGCAGATATTGTCATGGCATCGGCGTTATCCTGCACTGAGGACCTATCCTGTCAGGGTATGCGTATTGCGGGGGTGCATGGGCTAGACCAACCCATTACGCGAAAGGCAGCAGACGGCACCGAAGAGACAACCACGCTCAAAGCAGTGTTGCTTGAGCGGGGGGCGGTGTTGGAATAGTCCAACATCCAAAAATGGTTTATAATAGGTTAAAGAGGAAGGAAAACCGGTAGTCCCCACAAGCACACAGGAGATAGTCTATGTCCATACAACGATTATGCCTCAGCATCAGCATACTACTACTCGCCCTACTGACCGCATCTACCCACATCCAAGCACAAGCCGATACCCCCGACCCCAACCAGACCAGCGGCACCACCTACTACGTCTCAAGCTCCAGCGGCAGCGATACCAACAACGGCACATCAGAAGATACCCCCTTTCAGACCCTAGCGCACGTCAGCACCCTAGAACTGTTGCCCAGTGATCAGGTGCTTTTCAAGTGTGGCGATGTTTGGCGAGCAGAACAACTCCTCATCACCCAATCTGGCGATGCAAATAGCCCGCTGGTTTTTGGTTCATACCCGCGCCAGTGCGAGCAAAAGCCGCTCTTTTCTGGCTTGCAGCCAGTGAGCGATTGGAGCCAGCATAGCACAAACATCTATGTAGCCGACCTGTGGGCAGGCGCAAACACGGGTAAATTCCCCAACGGTATCAACCAAGTGTTTCAGGATGGCGAGCGGCTCACAATGGGACGTACCCCCAACTTGGAAGCAGACGGTAGCGGCGGCTATGCTTTCCTAGAGGGAACGCTGGACTCCAAAACGCTGATAGACAATGAGCTACCAGCCGGCAATTGGGCGGGGGCAGTCGTGCATGTTAAAACGATACGCTGGCTCTTGCTCAACCGCGAAGTGACAGCATCCAGCGGGAATACCCTCACGTTGGCAGAGGATGTCTCCTTCTCCTATGGCGGCGCAGAGGGGTGGGGCTATTTCATCAACAATCACCTCAACACGCTAGACCAAGCGGGGGAATGGTACTACGATGAACAGAATGGTAAGCTCTACCTCTATAGTACCAGCGGCACCCCTACTGGTATAGAAGGGGCAGTTGTGCTTGATGATGATGCCGATTTTTCGGGGGCTATTGTCATGGGCAAATTCAAGCCCGGTATGCACGTCTCCTACGTGACGCTGGACAATATCGCTATCAAAGGTTGGTTTGCCAATGGTATCAGCTTTCCCCGCAACCTAGAGGGCTACGAAAACAACGCGATTACCATTCAGCATATGCACATCAAAGATGTAGAAGCTATCGGGATGAATCTGGCAACGTGGATGTACAAGCCGGTAGAAGGGGATGCTGGTTGGCGTGGCGGCTACAACTTGACGGTCAAGAACAACAGCATAGACGGTGCCAACCACTTTGGCATCCATACCTATACCCGCCAATCGCTCTTTGAGGACAATACCATTAGCAATATCGGGTTGCTCAAAAACGTGGGTAAAGAGGGGCTTGGTTGTGGCTACAAAGGGGCAAACTGTACCGAGAATGGGGCAGGGGTGCGCTTCAAGGGGGGGGACGAACTCTATGCATCCCATAGTAACACCTTTCGCTACAACCGCCTAGAGTACACTGGACATAATGGTATAGACGTGTTTGGGCATGATAACACCTTTACCAACAACGTTATCCAGTATGCCTGCTATACCAAAGGTGACTGTGGGGCTATCCGTACCTTTGGGCGCGAAAACTTCTACAACACCAAAGTCTACAATATCACCATCAAAGACAATATCATTCTGGACACTATCGGCAATACTGACGGCGATGCAGAAAAGTTCAAGCCACTGTTTGGGATGGGGCTATACATAGACAGCTATTCGCGGGATGTGACGGTAACGGGCAACACTATAGCCAACTGTACCATAGACGGTATCCTTTTCCAGAACTCCCAGGGGAGCATTCAGAACAACACGCTCTACAACAACAATGCCGGTACGATGAACCGTGGACAGGTGGGGATTAGCAAGGACTCGACCATAGCAGAATTGAGCGGTAACATCATGTATGGTCTCAAGGTGCATGATAGATTTCACTATGCCCACACGCTCACCCTATCTGACCTGTCTAGCCTGCTCATTTCCAATAACAACACCTTCTTTCAGCCCTACCGCGCCGACCACATTGGCAGCGATGGCAACAAGACGTTGGCAGAGTGGCAAGCCTATAGCAATATGGATGCCCAATCGCAAGCAGGATGGTTGAGCTTGGAAGAGGGCGAATCTCCCCGCTCGGAACTCTTTACCAATCAAACGAAAGAAGCCAAGACGATCAATCTTGGGACAAAAGCCTACCTTGACCTCAACGAGCAGCCGGTGGTAGGGAGTATCACCCTACAACCGTATAGCTCGCGCATCTTGATTGCCAATGGTGAGGTTGATTTGGTATCGCTTTCCCCTACAGCCCTAGACTTTGAGGGGATAGACGTTGGTACAACTAGCACGACTAAAACGGTCACGTTGGAGAATGTTAGTGAGCTACCGATGCATATCCAGGAGATAGCCATTAGCCAGGGACATGGCTATGCCCACACCAGCGATTGCCCCTTGTCAACAATCCCCCTTGACGCTGGCAAAACGTGTACCCTAGCGGTCTCTTTCACGCCACAGCAGCCGGGTACTCACACGGGTGTACTCACTGTCACCTTGCAGGAAGCCCCCAATTTGCCCTTCACCGTTGACCTGACGGGACGGGGAGTAGGGGCGTTGTCTGAGACGATCCTCTCGTTTGGTACGCTGCCTGTTGGGAGTGATAGTCCTACCCAAACGGTGACGCTGCGAAATACGAGTGCTACAACGATGACCATTGAGGATGTTGTCCTAGCGGGTGATCACCCGGAGGACTTTGTGCTGTCCCACACCTGCCCCACAACGATGACGGTAGATGCTGCCTGTACGTTGGATGTACGTTTTGCCCCCACGACCACGGGGGTGCGTCGTGCCACGTTGACCATACGCCACGATGGAGCAGATAGCCCCTACACATTGGACTTGGTAGGCGGCTATATCCAAATGTACCTGCCAATGGTGATACGGCAGGGGTAGGCTCGCTGGGCAGATTCTCTGAGGCACGGCGACACAGAGCCGGGCAGGAGATCTCTGGCAAGAACGAGCCGCGAGTGAGCGGATGCGATCCGCTCCCCCTGCCCCCGGCAACCCGATCCCCCTGCCCCCGCTCCCATTCCAGGGCGAGGGGGGGACAACGTGACAACACCCGACAAAATTTAACCATAGATGCACATAGATGCACATAGATAGACATAGATACCGGGCAAGAGATTC
>CAZLKK010000157.1:426-8798 GCA_964559995.1 uncultured Chloroflexaceae bacterium | reverse complement strand
GAGAAGGTGTCCCGTAGGGGCGCACAGCGGTGCGCCCAATGTTCATATCTCCCTCGCCCTGGGATGGGAGCAGGGGGCAGGGGGGAGAGGATCGCTCCGGGCAAGGGGGAGCGGGCTTTGTCCCCCCTACTCCCAATCTTGGACAATCCTATTGATGCCATAGATGGGAATGTATAGCCACTCTGGGCGATTGTTCAGTTCATAGCCTAGCTCATAGATCGCCTTATCCAGCATATAGCAATCAAGTAAGCCGGCAAGTTCCTGCTCGCCATCTGGCAAGAAGGCAGCCCCCGCTGCTGTCTCCAGATAGGTAGACAAAAATGCCGCAGATACCCAGTGGTGCCAGAAGTGAACCCACGGTCTGAGTATCTCCTGATCCTGCTCACGATGGAGACCCCCCGCTACCACCTGCCGACTCAGTGCCGTATAGGCAGCATACTGGAAGGAGCGTATCATACACGCTACATCTACCAACGGAGAACGCTTGATACGCCGTTCTGCTAAACTCCGCGCTGGCTCACCCTCAAAGTCTATAATGTAGAAATCGCCACCGGTATAGAGCACCTGCCCCAAGTGGTAGTCACCATGACAACGGGTGCGTTTGGCGGTAATCGTCTGGGTCAGTACCTGCTGCACCCGGTTTATCAAGCAGGACTCTTTGTTCAAGAGCAATGATGCCTCATCCTGAATATGGTCAGGAAGCTGACGCATTTGCTTTCGTAGTATATCAAACGTTTCTTTGATACGGGTGCGTATAGACTGATACAACGAACGCTGGTAGTGGGGCGTGAATGGCTCAATTGCAAAGTCCCTATGCGAATTGTTGATACAGAGTGCCCGGTGCAATTCCGCCGTGCGCTGCCCCATAAGCTGTGCTGATGCTAGGTAGGGACCGATAATCTTTGCGGTCTCACTTGGCAGCTCCTGTTGACTAATGCTGACAAGTGATGGATAGGGTTCGGTCATCGTTGGCAACACCTCTTGTCGTGCTGCCGCTTGCTCAAGGTAGTAGCGCAGTATATCAAGCGTATATTCCCAAGCGTCACTCTCATTTTCCCGATACCCATGCATCACCGCCAGCATCATAGGGGTAGCTTCTTTCTTGCGAGTATAGGCTATCATCCCCGTAACCGGCGCACTATGCTGAAATGTCGTCTGCTCGCTGAGAAACCGCCCCACCTCAACTTCTGGATTGCTCCCCTCATCCGTGCGCCGAAAGAGCTTGAGGATAAGCCGATTGCCAAAGATAACCGATGTGTTGCTCTGCTCCGCCCGGACTAGTTGTGGTTCAAGCATCATATCTCGCGTGGGGAGGTAGGTTTGACGCATCAACGGCGTGGGAGATGCGGTGATAGTCCCGCGCTCACTGTCAATCCTACGGTTGTTGGTGATAGCACTCAAGAGCGAACGACAGAAGGTTGAGTCAGACATGGCATCATACAGCAACCCCCCGCCGTCCTTCATGCGGATGGTGGCGAAGAGGGTATGGGGAGCATGCTCCTGGATGTGAACTGCTCGCTCCCCCTCGGCATAGGCAAGGGGCAAAACATACGTTTCTGGCTGCCCCTCCATATAGTCTATATGCAGCAGCACAATGTAGGCTTTGGCACTATCAAAGACCACAGGGATAGCATCTACAATTTCCGATTTCCTGATGGCACGCGCTTTGCCGCCAAACCAGCGGCGGGTCTGGATGGACTGCGTAAGCACCTCTGCCAACCGTGCATGGGAAGACACACTAAATACCGACTTCCACGTCCCACGGGTCGCTATGAAGGGCAGATTTGCCAGCTGATCTCCCGCACTCCCACGGATATTATCCACCCGTTGGGGTTCAATAGAAAAGAGGAAAAAGCTATGTGGGCCTAGCGTGACGAAGTAGGGGAGCTCGCCTATGGGCGGAAAGGCAATGCGCCCAAACATCTCTATGGGTTCCATGCCGTGCAAGTGGGAAAGGTCTAGCTCTACCCCTTGCGAAAAGCGCGAGAGGTTGGCGACCATGAGGATGATCTCCTCCTCGTAGCGGCGGATAAACGCCAGCACCTTGCGATTCTCTGGGTTGAGAAACTCAATGCTCCCCCGACCAAACGCTTTGTACTGTTTGCGTAGGGAAATGAGCCGTTTCATCCACCACAGCAGCGAGGAGGTGTTGCGCTGTTGGGTTGCCACGTTGAGGGCTTCATAGTGGTACTCTGCATCGGTAATGACGGGCAGGTACAACTGTTGGCGGTTTGCCGTCGAGAAGCCGGCGTTGCGGTCTGGACTCCACTGCATCGGCGTGCGTACCCCGTTACGGTCTCCCAGGTAGATATTGTCGCCCATGCCAATTTCATCACCGTAGTAGATCACCGGCGTGCCTGGCAAGGCAAAGAGGAGTCCGTTCATCAGTTCAATGCGGCGGCGGTTGTTGTTGAGCAGCGGGGCAAGCCGCCGGCGAATGCCCAGGTTGATGCGGGCAAGCGGGTCATTCGCGTAGATGCGGTACATGTAGTCGCGCTCCTCGTCCGTCACCATCTCTAGGGTAAGCTCATCATGGTTGCGGAGGAAGATAGCCCACTGTGCCGTATCAGGAATGGACGGGGTTTGTGCCAAGATGTCTATGACAGGAAAGCGACTCTCCATATGGATAGCCATAAAGAGGCGTGGCATCAGCGGGAAGTGGAAACACATATGGCACTCATCCCCCTCACCAAAGTATGCCACCGCATCCTCGGGCCATTGGTTCGCTTCGGCAAGGAGCATGCGGCTATCAAAGGTATCATCCACATGCTGCCGCAATCGCTTGAGAAACTCGTGCGTTTCTGGCAGGTTTTCGCAGTTTGTCCCCTCACGCTGGTAGAGGTAGGGGATAGCATCAAGCCGTAGCCCATCTACGCCCATCTTGAGCCAGAAATCCATCGCCTTGAAGATTTCCTTTTGTACCCGTGGGTTATCAAAGTTGAGGTCGGGTTGGTGTCGGTAGAAGCGATGCCAATAGTAGGCATTGGCTACGGAGTCCCAACTCCAATTTGATGGCTCAAAATCCTTGAAGATAATGCGGGTCTCTTGGTATTTTTCTGGGCTATCGCTCCATACATAGTAATCACGGTAGACGCTGCCGGGTTTTGCCTGCCGCGCCCGTTGAAACCACGGGTGTTCTATAGAGGTATGATTACAGACCAGTTCGGTGATGACCCGCAACCCCCGTTTGTGGGCTTCCCGCACAAACGTCTTGAAATCCCGCATAGAGCCATAGAGCGGGTTTATACCGTTGTAGTCGGAAATATCGTAGCCGTCATCGTGCAAGGGGGATGGATAGAAGGGGAGCAGCCATATTGCGTTGATACCCAAGTCTTGGAGGTAATCCAGTTTTCGGGTGAGTCCCGCAAAATCGCCTACCCCATCGCCGTTGCTGTCGTAAAATGCGCGTACATGCATCTCATAGATGATTGCATCCTTATACCAGAGTGGGTCTGGTGAAATCAGGTTTCTGGTAGTGTCACCAGCCATGAAATCTCCTTTCGTTGTTTCTCTCTTCTCTTCCCATATACTGTTGTAGAGCCGTTGTGTGCAACGTCTCTTCGGGCAGCCCCCCATCCCTTAACCCGCGTCCCACGGAGGGGAGAAGGGGTCCCGTAGGGACGCACGGCGGTGCGCCCAATGTTCAGATCTCCCTCGCCCTCTGGGAGCGGGGGCGGGGGGGAGCGGGGAAATAAAGTGGGGGCAAATGAGACTTTGCCAGAGCCTTTCCTACTCCCGCTTACGCGCCCGCTCCTTCGCCGCCCGCAATCGTGCCATGCGCTCATCGGGGGTTGCTGGCTCCTCTGCCGGCTTTTCCCGATGAAATAGCCTCCCTATATACGCTTGCAATGCCAGCATGTCTGCCCACTGCACCCGAAGTCGTCGTACGGCTATATCCAGTGGTAACAGCACCAGCGCAACCCACAACAGCGGGATGGATACCTCTTGTACGACCCCTACCGACTGGTCTAGTGGAGCAAACACCGTTGCAGGGTCGGGGGTATCCTGCCCACCCGTCACCTGCGCCATTTCTTGCAACAACTGGGGATTGCTGCCCTGGGTGCTATACTCCGGCGAATAGGCAACAACCATACCGCCACTCAAATTGCCAAGCGATTGCTTGTCGCTATCAAGCACCGCCACCTGCGCCAGATAGACCCCCGCCGTATCCACTGGCACAGCAGCCCGGTAACGATCTGCCGCTATCTGATCAAACGTTAGGTCCATACCCTCATCCTGCGGGTCAAGCAACCGCCCTAACACATGCACCCCCTGGCGTGTTTGCTGCGTTGTCGGGACAGTTAGGTCAAGGATAACGCGATCTCCCTCCGTGCGCGAGTCCAGTGCCAAGCCCTCGGTCTGCTCTGGCGGCAGCAGCATGTCAAGCAAGCCATTGGCAAACTGTGGAAACTGCTCCCACGACACCCAATCCTGCGCCCACTGCCCCTTCATATCGCTAGTCCATGCCACGCTGCGTCCTAGCCCATACTGCCACTGGGCTAAAATAGGCTTGCCATCGGGGGATACCAGGATCGTGCGGGCAGTCTGGCGTGGTTCTGTTGCGTTGTAGCCATACAGCGGCGGGATGCGGTCTATCCCGCGCACCACCGGCGCAGGCAACGCGACCATTGGCACAAACGTCTCTTCCACAATATCGCGCCCTATAACGAGAATCGTCTCCGACAGGAAAACACGCGGCACATCAGCTATGGTGTTGACGCGGTAGAAGCGTCCACCACCTAGCTCGGCAATCTGGCGCAGGGCAGGGTTGGCATCCTGACCAATGGACACAACCGTAATCGTTGTCCCCTGTTGTTGCATCTGCTGGATGAGGTCAGCATAGTTGCTTGCTGCCTGCCCGTCAGTCAGCAGGATAACGTGTTTCACCCGTGCATCAAGCGTAGCGAGAGCTTGGGCAGCGGGGGCTATGCCGCTGCGAATGTCTGTACCACCATCTGCTGCAAATTGGCTCAATGCCAGTTCAATGTCGACTACTTCCGGCAGCGGTTGCACTGGCAACACCCAATCGGCTGCCACATCAAAGGTGACAATGCCAATTTCGTCATGCTGTTCTAGCCCAAGTGAAGCCTGGAACACCGCCTCTTTTGCCAAGTCTAGCCGGGTGCGCCCATTGCCGCTATTTTGCGACATGCTGCCGCTACGGTCTATCACAAGCACCAGCCCAATGTCTGGACGGCTCATCGTATCCTTGCGGTCTAGGGCTACAGGCAGCACCTCTGCCAACGGACTGCGCCGCCATCCCCCCGCCCCAAACGACTCGCGCCCGCCTATCATTGCCAATCCCCCCCCCTGCTCGCGCACATAGACCGGCAATGCATCAATAACGGCTGGGGGCATATCGCGTGCCATCACATCTACCAACACAACAGCATCATACGCCTGGAGAAGTTCCTGATTTGCTGGCACACGGTCTGGCGATACAACGGTAATCTGCACATTGGTTGCCTGGAGTGCCTGTTGCAACGATTCGGCACGGGTAGGGTCGCTGGCAATAAGCATCACCTGGGGCGGTCCCTGTACCATCGTGAAGGCTGCCCCGCGATTGTTCACGCCACGGGTGTCGCCCTTTGCCTCTAACCGCACCTCATAGCGGTGAAAGCCGGTATCGTTGATGGTAACGTTGATGGGAAAGGTCGTATTGCCAGCGGGAATGTCTACCTCTTTAGTCGTGAGTAGCGTATCATCAGCAAACACCTGGAGCTGCCCACTCGTTGCTATGCTGCTTTGGATGTGGGCTTGTAGGGCTACCACCTGCCCAATGCGAGCAGTGTCGGGGGCATCCAGCATATGCACCAGCACGTCTGCGCCGCTCTCCATTGGCAGCGGCACAACATCGAGTGGAATGTTACGCGCTGAGGCAAGCTGTGCCGCTTCACGGGCTTTGCCCTCGTTTTCCCGCCCATCGCTCAACAGCACCAACCGCTTTTTCCTATCAGCCGGGAAGAGGGCTAACCCTAGTTGGATAGCTTCGGCTATGTTGGTGCGGTCCCCCTTTGG
The DNA here is from genome assembly GCA_964559995.1 of uncultured Chloroflexaceae bacterium. Taxonomy (GTDB): domain Bacteria; phylum Chloroflexota; class Chloroflexia; order Chloroflexales; family Chloroflexaceae; genus JAAUSY01. Next base: position 2,780 of record CAZLKK010000157.1, on the reverse strand, counting down.
TGTAGAGATCAGCCGGTTGAGGATGTCTACCTGGCTAGGGGTACGCTCTACCAGTGCATTCTTACCAAACAGCACGACACCAGCTTCGTCTTCGGGGGCGCGAGTAGCGAGGGCATCGTTGATATACTGCACCGCCCACTCCCGTTGTGCAGGTGTAACCGAGTCGCTGCCGTCTACCAGAAAGACTACCGCTTGGTGTTCTACCGGGCGCACAAGCTGTGTGCCAGCCAAAGCCAGCACCAACACAACCAACAATACCCCCCGCACCGCCAGCGATAGCCAACCGCGCAATGGTATATGCTTGCGTATGGCTTCAAGTAGCGAAATACTCCTGCCCCGCTGTACCATCTCTCCCGCATGGGCAAACACCCCCCATACCCAGACCAACGGGATGAGCAGCAGCAAGAAGAGAGCGGTTGGGTACAGGAATGAGAGCCACATATTATTCTGGGTTCTCTATCGGTTCAATAATGCCAATCACCACGGGCTGCGAAACGCCCCCCGGCTCGTGCAAAAACGACACATGCACCTGCCCATAAATAACTGTCCCGTCCTTGCGGATGTACCGTTTCTTGTTGGTATATGAACGATGCTCACCGGTGAGCAGTTTCTCGAACATCTCTAACTCATTGCCCAGGTCCTCAGGGTGGGAAAACTCGGTAAATGCCATACCACGCAATTCTTCGGCACTATAGCCAAGTATCTGCTGCGTGGCAGTGTTGCTCTCAATAACCCATCCCCCCTTGCTTTCCAAGATAAAACCTACTGGCGCACGCTCAAAGAAAACACTGAGCCATTCCATACGTTCTTGTAAACGGAGATTCTCTTTGAGCAAACGGTCTAGCTGTCGTTCCAATTCGGCTATTCGCTGCTGATCTGTAGGCATGTCGGTTGCGTGTATTTCTGGGTTGTGACTTGTCATAGGTAATCTCCCTGATTCTCTTCTTATGCTTCTACCTTCTGTCTCATGTCTCGTGTCTAGCCTAGCTATAAAAATCGGTAAATCCGTCTAGTCGCAATCGGTCTAGCATGCGCTGCACTTTTGCCGCACTTTCGGTGAGGTCTGCTTCTTCAAGCAACAAACGCAGATCGTGCAACGTTTGCCGCAAATAGGGGCTTTCTTCGCCACGTACCTTTGGGAGTATCTTTTGCTTGATTTGCAAGTCAAGGGCTTGGGCTACTGGCATCACTCCCATGGCATGCTCTATATATTGTACGATCTCTTTCAAGGTCCGGTAGCCATAGGGTTGCCCAGATTGTGTCACAAGGGTTTGCACCTGACAGAGCATCTCCCACACCCACGGATCGGGGGGTTGCCCACGAGATTCGGTATAGACTGCCAAAAAAGCCGGCATATCTACATCTGTCAATTCAATCACATTTGCCCGATCCAGCAGTTTGTCGCTCAAGCTACAGGTACTTTCATCTACATTTACTGTACCACTAAAAGAGACATTGAGGGGCAGACGAAAGGGATTTCGCAACGTTTCTCCACTCATTGTCTGCACTTCAGTTGTGGGTATCCCCAAGTCTATGAGCCGTTCTGTTGTTTCGTAGGCAGAGAGCAAAGGAGCTAGGTAGTACTCTGGACGGGCGAGGTTCATTTCGTCTAAACAGACGTAGTAGTGCTGCTGTGGGTCGGCGGCAGCGTGCATCAGAAAGCGCAGCAGTGGGGTTGTGTGGTAGGTATTGGACAGCGCGTTGTAGTAGCCAAGCAGGTCACGGGCATTGTGCCAATCTGGTTGCACCGCTACCAGCAGGTAGTAGGGGTTCTCGTGTGCTGATGACGGGATGTGGTGTATAGCATCAGCATACAATCGGGTGAGCATGGTTTTGCCGGTGCCGCTGATGCCGGTGAGGATGACCAGCGGGCGCGTTTTGAGCGCAACGTGGTAGGCACGGATGATGGTATCACGCATAGCGACAGACTGGGCGCGAATATGCTCGCTAATAGTCGCTATGTCTGGTACCTCAGTTGCCGCATACCACGATGAGCGGGTTTCCCTGATGTGCTGTGGGGCAGCCCCTTTGCCCATTTCTGCCTGCTCCATCAAGGCTTCGTTCAGGGGAAAGAGCGTCAACACGTTGTCTACAATACGACTATCTAGGTCTGGGGGAAAATCATCCCAGGGATAGACAAATCCTGCCCAAAGGTAGTTTGCCGAGCGGGAGCCGAGGTAGGTTTCCATCCAAGAGGAGTCCGTATTGGGGGATGTGGAGGATGGGGGTTTCTTGCGAAAACGTATATCTCCCGCTTGCGCGAGTTGCTCAACCAGCGGCTGCCACACCGCCGGCTGTGTGTACCAGAGTCGTTGGAGGGCAGACTTGCGTACTCCCCACAACTGCAAGCCAAC
>CAZLKK010000157.1:0-416 GCA_964559995.1 uncultured Chloroflexaceae bacterium | reverse complement strand
TAGTGCAGGCCCAGCAGCAGGCCCGGCAGCATCGCCGGCAGCGCCAGCTCCACCTGCATGACGCGATTGATCACCGACGTGTTCAGCACGACGATGGCGCCCAGTGAGGCCTGCACCAGGCCCAGGCGGAAGATGCCGAACCAACCCAGCCGGTCAGCGTGCATGAATGAACCCCCTCAGGTCATCTCGTTGGGGCAGCACCGCCTGCTCCGTGCCGCTCACCCCAATGAGGATGCCTGCGCCGCGTGGGGGGCGGTCAAAGGCGACATGGTACTCATCCACTGGCGAGCGTTTGCCGTGCCCCCGGTGTATATACCGCTGCGATTTGTAGCTTACCTCGTACAGTTGCCATTGGTAGGGGAAGCGACTGGTCGCAGCAGTGCTGACCTGCTCTGCCAGCATTGCTAGGTGTGGGT
>CAZLKK010000156.1:5915-8830 GCA_964559995.1 uncultured Chloroflexaceae bacterium | reverse complement strand
GGGGTGCCTACCCATCCCCGCGCTCCTCCTCGTCGCCGTCCCCGTGCTCCTCCTCGTCGCCGTCCCCGTGCTCCTCCTCGTCGCCGTCCCCGCGCTCCTCCGGCACGACTAGCATGTAGCCAGTACCACGCACGTTCACGATATAGTCAGGGTTTATCTTGCGGCGCAAATTGCGTATGTGGGTACGGAGCAAAACTTGGGCTTCGCTTGTGTCTACTGAGGAGCCGTGGGTCTGTTCAGCAATCGTTTGGTAGGAGAGCACCTGCCCCGCCGACTGCGCTAGACAGCGCAAGAGTTCATACTCAATTGGGGTAAGCTGGAGTTGCTGTTCTTGGTAGGTAGCGGTGTGGCGAAAGAGGTCAATTATCATGTCACCAACCCGGAAAAACCGCCCTGTCACCCCCGCAGTTGAGGAGAGGTTTTGGAAATCCGGTTGTTGACTTGACATAGCTATTTGGTGATCAGTCTGTTGGAGTTGGTCTAGCCCACGGGTCAGCAGGTTAATCGCCTCTGCCCGTCGCAGTTCATTGTTGCGATGGCGCACCGCCCCATCTACACAACGCAGCATATCCTCCGTATCGCACGGCTTGAGCAGGTAGTCATACGCATGCGCCCGCAGTGCCGTCACAGCAGTTTCCACTGAGCTATAGCCTGTCATCAGGATAACCGCCGGTGGGGGGGTGAGTTTCATAGCCATATGCATAACTTCTATACCATCTAGCCCCTGCATACGAATGTCGGTAATCACCACATCATAGGGGTAGCCCTCGCTAGGATTAGCCGTAGCATTGCTCAACAGTTGAATAGCCGTCTCCCCATCTGAAGCAGCCGTCACGTAGTAGCCTGCCCGTTTCAGTACATTGGTCAGCAAAACGCGGGCTTTTTCGTCATCTTCCACAATAAGCAACGAAGGGGTCGTCATTGAGGGTCATATCCTTACTTACTGGTTTGGAGCAAGATGCTCACTATGCTGCTGCGTCAAGGGAAAGACAATACTAAAAGTACTGCCCTGTTCCGGGGTGCTCTGCACGGTAATATACCCCCCATGCTGCACCACAATTTTCTTGCTAATCGTTAGCCCCAACCCTGAGCCGCTTGTGCTGGTCGTGAAGAAGGAGTCAAAGATGCGTGACCTAATCGTTGGGCTAATACCCGTCCCCGTGTCCTCTACCTGGATAATAATTGCCCTTGACGGCTGTTCAGGTGCATGTTGGGCAGTATTGTCTAGGCAGGGGGGAATAGTGGTCGCATCCTCAACCAGCACGGTGCGAACCCGCAACACCCCCCCTTCTGGCATAGCCTTCTTTGCATTGAGTATCAGATTGAAGATAACCTGATTCATCTGGTCGGAATGCCCCCAGAGCGGCGGCAGCCAAGCGGCAAGCTCTTTTTCAATGATGATCTGTTGACGGGCAAGCGTGCGGTTGGTCAGCGTCAGCACCCGCTCAACAATCGGGTTTACCTGGAAATGCGCCGGGTTGGTTGAGGTTGGGCGGTGGAGGTCAAGCAGTTGGCGCACAATTTGGCTAATACGGGCTATCTCCTCGCGTGCCATCGTCAGGTAGGAATCGCGTTGGGGGTCGGTGAGGTCATAGGCAAGGAAGAGGCAATGGTTGATAGACTGCAAGGGCGTATTGATCTCGTGGGCAACAGTAGCAGCAAGGGCACCACTTGCTGCCAAACGTTCATGTTGGATGGCGGCAGCCTCTAGGGTGAGTTGTTCAGTGACATCTACCATATGGACAACCACTTGGTCTATGGTGTTGTGCTGTCCCACAATTGGGAGCGTTTGTATATCCAATACTCGTGGGGCATGGGCATCTGCCCCATCGTAGCGTTCGCGGCGGCGATGCACCATACCATCTTCTAGCGTTTGGGTAACAAGTTCAACAGGGAAGGGCGAGGGAGTTTCCTGCGAAAGCTCCATCCAGGAGCGGTTCATAAGCTGGCTCAGTTCTTCCCCCATAATGCTGGCAACGGCTTGGTTGATAGCAAGCACATGGGTCTGGCTATCAAGCAGGACAAGCCCATCTGTTAGTCCATTGAAGAGCGTATCCAACAAATCACGGTTGCGCCCGAGCTCGGTTGTGGCTTTTTCTAGCTCCTGTTGCGCTTGCTTCAATTCGGTAATGTCGGTAAATGTTGTGACAACACGACACGGAGCGGGGGATGAGTCGCAAAACATCGGTTGGGCATTAACCAACATCCACGTCAAGCTGCCATCAGGTTTGTACATGCCCATCACCACATTGGAGCAGGGTCTGCCAGTACGCAACGCAACCATTGACGGGTGGTTCAAGCCAGCAAAGGGCGTACCGTCCTCACGGATGGCATGCCAGTTTGAGTCTATAGAGGTCTGCCCCAAGAGTTTCTCGGTAGTTCGTCCAAGCATACTTTTTGCACGGGCGTTCCATTCACAGATAGCCCCCTCTTTATCCTGCAACACGACCCCCTCATGCATCGTGGTGATGATAGAACGGTAGCGTTCTTCACTCTCGCGCAGCGCAACCTCAGCTTTGCGCCGCTCGGTAACATCTTCTATAGCCCCGTAGATACGCACGACCCGCTGCTGTTCCTCGTCCCACACCGGCTGCCCGTGGTCACAGAGCCAGCGGGTTAAGCCGTCTTTGGTCACAATGCGAAACTCGTAGGTATTGGCTTGTCCTTTGAGCAGACGTTGCCGATGGATACGCATAGCGGGGACATCCTCATGGAACAGAATACTGCTTGGCCCCCCACGTTGCATCACCTCTTCTTGCGTGTACCCCGTGGTACGCTTGAAGGCTTCACTGATCACCCATTCATAGCTAAATGATCCATCAGGCTCAACCCGCATAGCATAGGCATAGTCGGAAATCAGTTCAGAGATAATCCGGTAACGTTCTTCACTTTGGCGTAGGGCTTCTTCGGATTGT
>CAZLKK010000156.1:5186-5808 GCA_964559995.1 uncultured Chloroflexaceae bacterium | reverse complement strand
AGCTTCATAGAGCGGAGTTTCTCCCTTAATGTGGGCTTGTGCCGCCTGCATCACTATATCCTGGTCATCAGGATGTACCAAACTCCCCCATGCATCCAAGTGATTGGCTATCTCATCGTCAGCATAGCCAAGTAGGGCTTTGAGGTTGGGGGCGAGGTAGAGCTCGTTGGTGAGCAAATTCCAGTCCCATACCCCCACATTTGCCGCTTGAATAGCCCGCTCATATCGTTCTTCATTGATACGCAACACCTCTTCAATATGCTTGCGTTCGGCTACCTCCGCTTGCAATTGGGTATTGGTCTTGGTTAGCTCAATCGTCCGTTGCTGCACACGAGTTTCTAGGCTATCGTAGGCTTTACGGAGAGCTTCCTGGGCTTTTTCCCGTTCAGCCACATCGACGTTTATCTCGGCAATATACCATACGTTGCCTTGCTGATCTCGGACCGGTTCGTGGACCTGGACGCGTTGTTTGCCGAGGCGGGCAAGCCGGACCTGATCGCCGGCCGCAGCGCCAGACTCATCCAGGGCTCGCTCAAGATCCAAACCCCAATGGGTCGCCATCGATCCGGATTCTCTCACCGGTGTGCAGCCGGATAAAGCGGAGCGCCCGGGCCACGTCGCG
>CAZLKK010000156.1:0-5176 GCA_964559995.1 uncultured Chloroflexaceae bacterium | reverse complement strand
GTAGGATGTTTCCGTAGAGATAGTACGATCATCTCGCCGCTGGTGCAAACCGGCATAGGTGGTGGTGTAGGACGTGGGGGACATGCGGGTGTGTTCTCCCGCACGACAACGGTTGAAGTGCTCTACATACCCTTTATCAATAGCTTCTTGATCTTCGTACATATTGAATATCCCCGTGAGCGTTTCGGCAGGGGTATTGATGAGGTGCTCATTTGCCGCGTTGATAGCCACCAATGTGCCATCGAGAGCATAGATAACTATTGGTACAGGTATCTGGTCAAATATCGTTTGATACACCCACGCATCAAGCAAATGGGGCTTGGGGGGGGTATTTGGTGTTGATGAAAGGTGAGCCGCCTGTTGGCGAATATGGGCGAGTTCTGCTTGCTGCTGCTCAACAATCCGTTCCAATTCGGCTATACGCTGGTAGAGATATTCGGTTTCGGTGGATTGTTGTTGGTAAGACATGTTGGTCATAGCTTTAGACTTTCATATCGTTGGTTGATAGGTTCTTTTCCCTAGCCCAGGGGTCTCTCAGGGGTAGGTCAAACGGGCAAATGCATGGTTTTAATTTCCCTCTCCCACTTTCCTCCGTTCCCATCCCAGGGCGAGGGGGTGCCGAACATTGGGCGTACCGCCGTGCGCCCCTACGGTTCCCCTTCTCCCGTGTCGTGGGGGAAAGTTAGGGGATGGGGGCTGAGCCGTTACATGCAACGTCTCTACAACCTGACCTACCCTTGTAAAAGCCCTGGGGTAGGGGTTTTCAGGGGTGGTATCTCTTGATAGTATGGTTTCAACGAGATAGACTCTAGTGTCAGTAGGGTGTTGGTAGTTTCCCGCGAATTGTCCTTTCTGTCTTATGGACACAAACGACCTGAGCGTTACTTTGCTCATAATACCACAGATAACCAAAAAAGGGTGAAGCGGCATTGCCAGAAGAAGGTGGCGTATGCAGGTGTAGGGGCGCACAGACGTGCGCTCCTACATATCCCCTTACAGGGGTAGGTCATGCCAATTCCAGGCAAGTTTTACCCAGAGATGCCCACTCTGCCCGGAATCCCTGCCCCCTTTCCCAGAGGGCTAGGGGGTATGAAGCCTCCTGCAGCATAGCAAGGGCGCATGCGCCCTTGCTATGCTGCCCCTGATTGGGCTAACTTGACGCAAGGTTCCCCCAAGAATCCCTGTAACCACAAAAATCTCTGGAATGGTATAATATCCCCAGAGATTTTTTAGATAACCAAGTAGCGGTAAGGATACCATGAAAGACGATATAGCCCATTTTTTGCATAATCACCTCCCCTTCAGTCTGCTGCCCGTAGAGCACTTGCAAGACATCCTCGATGAAATTGTCACAGGACACATCCCCCCCGGAGACGATATACTCATTGGCGGCGGCGAACCATCTACCCACCTGTATGTTGTGCGGCATGGCAGTGTTGAGATGCTGCGTGAAGATGGTCAGGATGTTACCTTCTCTGACATGCTCTATGAAGGGGAAATCTTCGGGGTACTCTCGCTATTGCGCGGTAAACCGCCAGAAGTCACCGTCCGTAGCCGGGAAGAGACGCAGGTCTACCTTATTCCTGCCCATGTGTTTCACACCTTACGCTGTGCCCATCTGGATTTTGCGCGATTCGTGGAGAACGTTGCCTTTGACCGTCTCCTCTTTATCCATCAACGCCAAGTTGTGGGAGATGACCCGGAGTACCGGGTACACTTGCGGGATATTTTGCAGCGCAACCTCATATGTGTGGCACCTGAGTTAAGCGTGCGTGATGCCGCACGGCTCATGAAACAAAACGATGTACGCTACATAATCGTAGAGTCTGACCCCTACGGTATCGTTACTGACCATGATCTGCGAAACGTGCTCATTGAGGGGCTAACCTATGATACGCCGGTTAGCCAAATTATGACCTCACCACTCCGTACCCTGCCTGCCGATAGCCTCGTGTTTGAGGGGTTGATTTTGCTGCTTGAACACCACTTCCGCCACCTGCCAGTCACAGAAGATGGGCGCATTATTGGGGTCATTACCCACACCGACATCTTACGGCAACTCAGCCATAATCCCCTCTTCCTGCCCCGTCAGTTGATGCGTGCTCGAAATATAGAAGACTACCGCCGCTACACAGACCAAGTGACAAAAGCGGTTGGGTCGCTGCTGAATGCTGGCGCACGAGTGCATGATATTGGGCGGATGGTGGCAGTTTCCCACAGTGCTATGCTCAAGCGACTATTGCGGCAGACAGAAGCAGAGCTAGGTCCCCCCCCCTGCCCCTATGCGTGGATGGTGCTTGGTAGCGAGGGGCGGTTTGAGCAGACGCTCCGTACTGACCAAGACAATGCGTTGATCTATGCAAATGATGCCCCCCCCGAAGCGGAGACCTACTTTGCAACATTGGCAAAACGTATTGTTGACCAGTTGGTGGCATGTGGATTCCCCCTCTGCTCCGGCGATATTATGGCGACCAACCCCAAATGGTGCCAACCTGCCCACGTCTGGCAAACCTACTTCCAAGACTGGATACACCTACCCGATGAAGAAGCTCTAATGCGGGCTTCCATTTTCTTTGACTATCGGCAGGTCTATGGCACGCTGAATGTTGAGGAAATTCTGCGTCCAATTATTCGTGATGCCAACAAAAATGGCAATTTCATGCGGCGATTGGCAAAAAATGCCCTGCGCCAAACCCCACCGCTTGGGGGGTGGTTCCGTGATTTTTCCGTTGATCACGACACCGAGGGGCGAGCAGTGATCAACCTCAAAGAACGGGGAACTGCGCTTGTGGTAGATTTGGCACGGCTCTATGCGATTGAAGCCGGGTCTGTGGCTACCAACACTATGGCTCGATTGCACCTCTCTGTCCCTCGCAGCAGCCTGAGTGATAAGGGAGGCAAACAACTTGAAGAAGCCTTTGAGCATATTAGCCTACTGCGCTTGCGTCATCAGTATGCGCTGATGGATCGTGGCGAGGAGCCAAATAACCTTGTCCCTGTATCCCAATTGAGTGCCGTTGAAAGGCGCGATCTGAAAGATGCCTTTCGGGCGATAGAGGGCATACAACAAGGGGCTGCTGCATCATTTGGTACATCGTGGGTGATGTAAGATTTGGCGAACTGCACGGATAATTTAGTACCCTCTCTGTTTCCCCCCCATCCCCCCCCATACCCTAACCCCTTCCCCTACTACGCGGGAGAAAACGATCCGTAGGGGCGCACGGCGGTGCGCCCAATGTAGCGGCTCCCGCTCGCCCTGGGATGGGAGAGGGGGTTCGGGCAAGCCCCCATCCCCTGCCCCTTCCCCCTGGGGGAGAAGGGGAATCGTACACGGGGCAGGGGGGGGAAGCAAGGGAGCATAAGGAGGGAAACTATCTGTCACCCCCACATCTTGATGGAAGCGAGCAGAACCCAAAAGAGGCATGGTATACTTAACTGTGACTTCTGAACCGATAGGGTAGCGTATGAACAACATGGACCCAGAACAAACCCACGAATCTGCACAGCAAGATCAAGAAGAAGCGCGTAGCACAAGCTACGATTTGCTCAATTATCGTCTCCAAGAACAACTTGCCCAAGAAGAACTCGCCACCGCATACCTTGCATCCCATCTAACGCTCAACCGTCCCGTCCAGGTGCATATTTTGCGCCGCACCGATTGGGTTTCGGTGAGTCGGTTTCAATTGGCAGCACGATTGGCAGCCCACCTCAGCCACCCCAACCTGCTCCCAGTGATAGACGCAGGGCACGATGAGTATTTTGGTGACTACATTGTCACACCCTTGATTGAAGCCCGTATCTTGAGCGATGTCCTCACAGAATATGGCTCACTTGAGCCTGTTCAAGCATTGCGGATTGCCACCCAAATGGCAGCGGTGCTGGACTACATCCACGGACAACAGGTTATCCATCGTGACGTGCAACCAGCCAATATTCTCCTGACCACAGAGGGCATGGCATATCTAGCAAACTTGAGTTTAGCTGCCAGCCCAGATACCCCAGACCTCAGCAGTGTAGATGAGGCAGACTACCTCACGCCCTACTCTGCCCCAGAACAGCGGCTTGACCAGAGCGAAGCTGCTCCCACACTAGACATCTATAGCTTGGGGGCAGTAGTCTATCATATGTTGAGCGGCGAGATACCCCCTGCGCCGGGTACAGAGATGACCACGCTTACCCGTTACGATGCGACTCTCCAAGAGGCTGACTCTATAGTACAGCGCATGATGATGGTCCAGCCTACGATGCGTTATCAGAGCGCGGGTGAGGCAGTGGCAGCCCTCCGTCGAGCCTTGCGAGTGCATATTGACCAGTCTACCGAGCATATGGAAGAATCCCACTGGGAGCCTTCGGCTGAGTGGCTGGAAAACCCCATTGAAACGGTCATGGGATCGTTGTTAGACGAAGATTTCCTCCACCGTAGCCACACCCGCACGCTGCGCCGCTTGCTCAATCGTTGGAGCCGTGGGGGATGGTTTCGTCGGTCTGCGCTTGGACAGCTTCTCCAGATTCAGCAAATTGTCAGCTACAATATCTACTTTTATACCTTGCATACCTACCACGAAAGCCGTATCCCCCTACCCCCACGCCGCACACCCCAGAAGGGTGATGAACGCTCCGATGTGCTGCCTATCATTCCCCTGTGGGATGTTTCAGTCCCAGAGGTTCCCCCATTCACCGAAGTGTCATCGCAAGAAGTGACCATCCCCAACTCGCGGCGGGTGATAACCTGTCCAGAATGTAGCGGTGTAGGCAAGGTCCCCTGTGACAAGTGCAAAGGGAAGGGGGAGATTGAAAAGCACAAGAAGATCAAAAAGCCAGATGGGACAACGACCACCGAAACGACCCGTGAAGTGTGTCCTACATGCCGGGGCTATCGTCAGCGTCCATGCCCTATTTGTGAGGAGAAGGGCAACTTGGTTGAGGTGCAGATTTTTCAATGGTCGCGTGCTGCCTACGCTTGGAAAAACACTGATGACCTAGAGGGATTGCCCAAACGCATGCTCCACAAGAAGCTGGAACCAGTGTATAGTGCGCCCATCACTATGTATGATGATCGTTGGTATAGTGTGGCTCCACTGGCAGAGTTGCTACGGGAAACGGTGGTGGGGGCAGGCAATGATACGCGCATCTTGGCGGCTGAGTTGCACATCAAAGGCGTTCCTATTACCGAGGT
>CAZLKK010000155.1:0-8864 GCA_964559995.1 uncultured Chloroflexaceae bacterium | reverse complement strand
CAGAGACGTTGCTTGCAACGGCTCTCCACGTTTTACGCTTTGCGCTTTGCGCTTTGCGCTTCAAAGACCCGCTCCCCCTGCTCGGTTCCCCTACCCTTCCCCTACTGCAACCCGGCGACTAACCCCGCATACTTTTCTGTCAGTACCCGTGCTTGATCATCACTGCACCCCTCTGCAATAACATGGAAAAAAGGACCGTCAGGGTCTGGGAGGATGAGCACCCACTCATTGCCCAGGTCTATCTTGATACCCTCCACATGGTTGAGGGTGCGGTCTTGGTACTGTTGGTTCAAAATACGCATCACCTTCCCCTTGTTTTCCCAACGGCACGGCACACGGGTCTGATTGAGGTAGTAAATGGGTATTTGATAAACTACATCACTGAGTTTGGTATCATTGAGCGTGAGTAGTTCCATAATCTTGACGATGGCAAACAACCCATCGGCAATGGGGTAGAATGAGGGGAAAATGTAATGACCCGCCCCATCCCCAAGCAACAGCAAATCGGGATGGTCTACCGCCGCTTGCATAATAGAACTCAGCGTAGCACGAGTACGGATAATACGTCCGCCGTGGCGAGCAGCTATCTCCTCAAATGCCCGTGGCGCAGTGACTGGCACCGCCACTGTCCCCCCCCCATTTGCCTTGAGTGCCAGCGTTGCTATGACGGCGAGGGCTTGGATGCCGGGCAGGTGTCGCCCACGGTCATCTACCAAGAAAATCTTTTCGCCGCCCTCATCCAAGCGCACCCCCATGTCTGCCTCGAGCACGGGGGTGATTTGTGACAACCGATACAACCCCTCTTGTATTTGGGCATTGGTCTGCACAATGCGGTTTTCGTCTAGGTTGGCATTCAGCTCAACCACATCTACCATCAGGCGGCGCAGGATGCTTGGCAAAATGCCGCTCCCATTGGCACTCGCATAGTCTGCCACGAGGCTGAAATCATGGGCGATACGTTCAAGCGCATCAAACCGTAGTGCTCGCAGGAAGGCATCAATGTAGGTATCCTCAATGTTGGTGCCATAGGTGATACGGCCTATTTCATCGAGATAAGCCCGGCGATAGTCTTCCCGGAAAAAGATGTTTTCAATAGAACGCTCCGACTTGGTAGAAATATCTAGCCCCCGATAATCAAAGAATTTGATTTCTGCCATGCGATTGTCGGTAGGGGAAAGCCGCACATGTACCCCCCCTATGGCATTGGTAGCATAGATAGAATAGCGGGCAACTGGGATAGGCACGGTCTGCAGGTCCATAACGTGGATACCCGCCGATGGCATACCCGCAATGATTGCCCGTTTGAGCATGCGGGGGGTGTAGTGGGCATCACGGTTGATCGTCACGGTAGAACCGCGGGGCAGACTGGCACCATAGGCGGTACCAAGCCGCGCACAAAATTCTGGCGTAATCTCAATATTGACCAGTCCACTCACCCCACGCCGCCCAAACAGTACCCGCCGCGCTTGATTGCCCCAGATAATGCTGTTGTTGACGGTAGCCCCTTCGTCTACCTCTTTACTGGGCCATATCTTGACGTTGGGACGTATAACTGCCCCACTCCCCACCTGTACCCCATCACCAATAACGACCCCTTCAAACAGTACCGCCCGACTACGGATGTTGCATTGGCGCAGCACAATAGCCCCGCGCAATTCGGCACGCTCGCCAATGTAGGAGTTGCGCCAGACAACGGAGCGGTCTATATTGGCATGATTGTCTACGATGGTGTAGTCCCGGATGCACGAGGGACCGTGCATAATGACCCCATTACGGATTTTTGCCCCATGCCCCAAGAAAATGGGCCCATAGAGTTGGGTATCTGGGGCAATATCGGCATCATCATCTACCCAGATATTGCCGCCAATATGCTGCCCTACCCGTGGTAGGTTGACCTTGCCCCAAAGATAATCGCTACAAGCTCGCATATACTCTTCAATATTGCCTACATCGGTCCAGTATCCCTGGGCAATATAGCCCATGAGTTTGTCGCCATTTTTGAGCATTTGGGGGAAGACATCGCTAGACCAATCTACTTTTTTGCCCTTCTCCATATAGGCAAAGACTGATGGGTCAAGTACGTAAATCCCGGTATTGACCGTATCGGAAAAGACCTCTCCCCAACTTGGTTTTTCCAAAAACTGCTCCACATTGCCATCATCATCGGTAATGATAACCCCATAATCTAATGGATTTGGTACTCGTGTTAGGGTCATAGTCGCTAATGATTTGGTGCTAAAGTGATAGTTGACAATCTCGGTAAGATTGAAGTCTGTGAGCGCATCACCGGAGATGACCAGAAATGGCTCATCGAGGAGATGTTCGGCATTTTTTACACTACCCGCAGTACCTAGCGGTACATCTTCTAGGGAATAGGTAATATTAATCCCGTAGTTACTCCCATCACCAAAGTAATCTTGCAAGACATTTGCCAGATACTGGACCGTAATCACAATATCCGTAAAGCCATGAATCTTCAGTAACTCTATAATATGGTGGAGCGCGAGTCGATCTACAATGGCGACCATAGGTTTAGGACGATTGATAGTTAGTGGACGTAATCTAGTTCCTTCACCGCCTGCCATAATGACAGCTTTCATGACCATTCCTCTCACTCAAGAAAAACCCCCGACTATAGATAGCATAGCATAGGGGACTCAAGCGGGCAAGCATCTTGTCCCCATTCTTGGATAATACGTACAAAAACCGGGGGCAGTCTACTGGGCAAAGGGCGAGCCGTGAGGGAGCGGATGGGGCGAGCCGCGAGGGAGCGGATGGGACGAGCTTGCCTCCCTGCACATATGCCCCAAATATGATAAGATAGTTCCAAGTTGTGGGAAATCCCAACAAGCCAGACGACAGAAAGCAAAAATTCTATGTACACATTTGACTATCAAGGGCATACCCTAACGTGGGAAGAATATGGCGACAGCAACTCCGACCATGCGCTCGTCTTCATCCACGGCTGGTCCGTGGGACGATTATCATGGGAGCCGATTATCCCCCCCTTCACCAGATTTGGACGGTGTATTGCCATAGACCTACCGGGCCACTTCCCCGCCCAGACCCCCCCCAATTTTATCAGCATGACCCAAGAAGAATTGCTCGATATAGAAGCCCAGGCGATTACCCACATTTGCGGGGATCAGCCTATCACACTCATTGGTCACTCTGCTGGCGGTTTGGTAGCTTTGGGGTTGGCGGCACAGCTTGGCACACAGATCAAGCAGGTTGTCGCGGTCAATAGTGTGGTTTGGGGAGACTTTACGGGTATTGTTGGCACCGCCCAGTGGCTCGTACGCCATGGGATGTACCCGGCTTTTGAGACGCTCTGGAATATAACGCTGCTCAATACCCCCTCGATGATGCTTGGGCTATCATTCTTTGTCCATCAGCAGCCGGATTTTTGGACACGCGATCTCTCGTGGGACTCCTGCCGTCTTGCCTCGACGTGGTATCGGCAACATTCGCTGGCAGACCTGACGGTCTTTCTCAAGATGCTAGAAGCAAGCGATATACGTCCGCTTATCGCCAACCTGAACACCCCCACGCTGGTGGTGGTAGGCGAGAAAGACCCCGTTGTGCCGCCTGAACAATCCTACTGGCTAGTTGACCACCTGCCCCATGCCGAATTGCGCTTGTTGGAGGAGACGGGACACATCCCCCAGGTGGAAGCCCCGACAAGTTTTCGCCAAGTGTTGGTTGACTGGCTGAACGAGCATAGGTAGCTATTAGCCGATGCAAGCCAATAGTCGCCATCTCGTTGTTGGGTTGCTTGCCTTTCTTCTGACTGTCGTTCTACCCGTGTGGTTAGCAATCACTGGGGTTTTTGACATGGGCAACCATCCCCAACCCCCCCCTGACCCACATGCTATACTGTCCACTTCACGGATGATAGACCTGGGGCATACGATAACGCAGGATATGCCGATATTGCCTGATTTGCCGGCTCCACGGCTTGAACGTAGCACAGAAAACGCCACAACAACCCGGCTCCATATGGATATGCAGACTGGCACGAGTATGCGTATCCACTCCCACACTTCCCCCCCTAGCCCAACGCTCACGGTAGACCACCTTTCCCCCCGTGACCTTGTGCTACCTGTGGTAGTGCTGGATATGCGTCAGCATAGGCAGGCGGAGATGGAAAAGCCTCAAGGCATGCTCCCTTACCAGCTTACCACAGAAGCGATTGTGGCATGGGAAGAACAGCATGGGAGTATCCCGCCTGGGTGCATGGTTCTGTTGACTACCGGGTGGGATATGCGTTGGGGGGTGCCTGCTGATTACCTCAACCTCGATGGACACCAACAACCGCGTGTCCCCGGCTATACCACCGATGCCCTCGCGTTGCTGGTGCAGGAGCGCAAGGTGCGGGGGCTTGGGATAGACTCGCCGGTGTTGACGACTACCCCTTTGCCCATTCCCCCGTACCCTGACCCGCTCCTGCTGCTGGTCAACCTTACCCGGCTAGAGCAACTCCCGCCAACAGGGGCTACGGTGGTGATTGGGGCGTTGCGGGTGCAGCAGAGCAGGGCAGCACCGGCGCGGGTGATGGCCATAGTGCCAGCAGACGACTAGGGCTTTTACGGGTGAGACGAGCCAGAGGGGGAGAACCATACGCATGCAATAGCTTTCCGATTCCCCCGCTCCCCGTGGTAGTCATGTCATATCCCGTTAGGTTTCTGTAATCTCTCCTCTCTCCCCCGCTTTAGCGATTTTGGTATAATAAGAGGTATGATAACCATTACGTACAGTACCGGGCATATGTCCCAAGCATTCCTCCCATTCACACCCGATCATATCGCCCCATCAACTATGACCACCCCGTATGGTACGCTCACGTATCGTCGGTACCACGGGCTTTGTTGGATAGAGCCATCATCCCCCCATACGCTCGTCTATGCTGCCAAAGAGCTAGGCACCACCCACCTGATAGAAATTGCCCCGCTCTATGCGGTAAATCGGTTGCTGACCCCAGGGGATGTGCTCATACCGCAGGATTTTCTCGATCTGACGCAGGGTCGCGTCCCCACATTCTTTGTGGGCAAGGGCTATGGGTTTGTTCAGCAACACCCGCCCTACTGTCCCTACTTGCGCTCATTCCTCATAGATACTGCCTACCGTGCGCTTGCAACGTTCCCCATGACCAAACGCCCGCGAGTCTTCAGGCGGGGAACCTATGCAGGAATAGAAGCGACAGCCATCCCTGCTTATGAACAGCATCCCTTGCCTATATGGGGAGCAGATGCGGTGGGGCAAGCGGGTATCCCTACCAGCGTTCTTGCGCGTGAACTTGAACTCTGCTATGCCATGCTTGGCATGGTCATTGCCCCAGAATCAACCGATGAAGCCCCCTATGGATTAGCAGCACTTGTGCATCAGCTAGTTCAGGATGCCCCATCTTTGCCAACCCATGAGCGTTCTTGTGTGTGTGCTACAGCTATGCATGCTCCCCGTACTCGTGGGCTTATTGATGAAGATTGGCATACATGGGTTGCCTAGACAACAACCTGTAAGGAAGCAACCATTGCCAAAAATTTGCCAATGGACAGGAAAAACGCACGTATTTGGGAAGAGAGCAGGAAAAACGCACGTATTTGGGAAGAGAGGTAGCACATGAAGCAAAACCCACGAACATGGATTGTTTGGATTCTCCTAGCCATAGGTCTCGCAGGCATTTGGGGGGGGGGGTCTCGCCTCGTTGTCCAACAGCCAACCCACACCTATGCTCAGGTAGAAGAAAAACTTGGACTGGAGATAGAAAAGACGTTAGAGGGCAGCGAGGTTGTCCAGGTTGGGCAGGTGCTGGAGTTTACCATTCGCATACGCAATACTGGCACCCATTCCATCACGCACCTTGTTGTTGAAGATGTGTTTGATACCAGCATTGTTGAACCAGCCGGCGTGGGGGAGTTTGCCGAATCTGGTGATCCCCCCCCAATGGACCCTCCCGGTACGCTCAATGGTAATACAATTATTTGGGATGACATCGTAGAAAATCTCCCCGATGGCGAGCTGGGTCCACAAGGAGAAATGATCCTCAAGGTGTATCTCCGGGCTATTCACCCCTCTGAATCCTTGTTGACGGTTAATCGGGCGGCTATCAAGGAGGCAGTAGCGCGAGGGGGCAGAAAAGAAAGTGATGTGGGTGAGGATGAGTACAATAATGATGTGGGCGGGAATAATGCCCCCGTCACCAAGAAACTCATCACCGACCCGCCTATCTACGCTGGTATGCTCGTGACCTATACTATCCAAGTGGATAATGAGGGGATTGTCCCCATTTACGCTATCCCCTTACGGGATACCTACAACCCTGGGGTGTTGCAGTTTATACGGGCTGTCCCGCCGCCATCATCGAGCAACCCTGCAACCGGCGAATTGCAATGGAGCGATATATTAGCCATTGTTGGACGCAGCCAATTGGGACCCGGCGAGATGATAGAAATTACGACAGTCTATCGCGCTATCCAGCCGGTGGATGAGTCTACCAACGAGGTGGAAGTAAGCGGGGCAAGCGATAAGTATGGCAATGTCCTTACCCCCCGCCAAGCCCAAGCCCCCATCAGGATTGTGCAAGCCCCAACAGACACCGCTACAGCCACCGCTACGGCTACCGCTACTGCGACGACTACCGCCACGGCTACGGCTACCGCTACCACATTAGTTACGGCAACACTCCCTGTTGCCACCGCAACGCTCACTGCCACCGCGACTAATACCACTGTGGTTATTCAGCCAACAGCAACGCTTATCCCCTGGCAACCCACCGCGACACCAAACACTGATACTGGCGGCGGCGGCGGTGATGATGATGATGATGATGATGATGATGACCACGATGACCAAGACACGATGCAACAGATTTCCCCTGTGCCGACAAGCACACGACAATCAGCAACCGCTACCCCCACGGTTCAGGAAGCAATCGCTACGTCCATTGTTACTGCCACCGCCACGGTATCCCAAACGGTTGTTGTCACAACGACTGCGACTGCAACTGCAACTGCGACTATTCCTACACCGCGTGAATTGCCCAATACCAGCGGAGAGTCCCTGGTGGGTGTGGAAGTATGGGTTGCCTTGTTGCTGTTAGGGTTTGTTGCGGTGATGGTCATAGCCGTTCGTAGGCGTTAGCTCACCCTTCTGGTATGATACCCATAGGAGAATCTCCTGTGGGTGTGTCACGAAAGGTTGGGTTCATGATACCAGAAGGGTGTTCTCTTGATTTCTTAATGCCCATGGGGGAACAGCGATCCGCTCCTCTGTTCCCCTTATCCCATCTGCTATCGCGGGCGTATGTGGATAGTATGCTCCTCCTGTTCCTGGGTATGCCAATACCACAACCGCTGATGGACAAAATCACTGCGCCATACGCCATCGGTAATATCCACACTATAGCCGTGGGGATAGTGGATGCTTGGCACAAATATCTCCGTTGGCTGCGTAATGGTGGGATCATGGCGAAACGTATAGGTAAATAGATGCTTGCGCCAATTGAACGCCAAACGTAATGGCTCACCAGCAGTAGCGCAAGGGTAGGGGCGAATAGTAGCATGCAACACGCGCCCACCAGAGTCCGGGTTGCCGGGGGTATGCTGCTGGTCTCGGCTAAAGATAGAGAAATCTTCGGTATTCCAATGGTCGCCACGTCTATTCGTATTATCGTTGGTATAGTTCCAGAGCGTTGCATTGAGCAGATTGGCTTCTATCGCCTGAAAGCTGGCATCCATAGCGCGGGCTTGTACCCCAAACCAACGCAAGAAGAAATTAATATGGTAGGGCATATTGAACGGGATACCATATTCCCCTATCAACGTTGGGACTCCCCCCATACGCTGCATACTATCGTCCTTGATCTTAGCGAGTTGTGCTTGGAAGAGGCGTTGTATCCGTCTCGTTCCAAAGACAAGCCGATGGGTATGTATATCCACATTGACGAAGGGCAGGAAAAAGCGCAAAAATAGGGTCATATAGTCGTACCAGTGGGTGGCATTGACTACATGAGGGACATCATCCTTGCCCCATCGGGGCATATCTAGGTGGGGCATGGTCTCAACAAACATAATACTCTCTGGCGTAATCGTGCGAATAGCTCGCGCAAACCTGTTGATAAAGGGGCGCAGGTAATCTTGCCCAAATTCCCGCCGCTGGATTATTCCATCTTGTTGCACATAGCTAAAGTGGTGGGGACGGAGCAAGCGGGGTTCACCCTGAGCGTTTGGTTCCCATACGCCATTTTGTCGCCAAACGCAAGGGTAGTCAGGCTTCCACAGATGGGTAGCCGTTGGGTTGAGCAGCGTAGTACTATAGGGTTGTAGTCCCCGTAGCCCAATGCTCCACGTCCGGGCGTGTTGGGGATAGCCAGATGCCAATAACATTGTTTGCCAGGGAGTCGGTGCGGGGCCAATACGCAACCCTAGATGTCCTTCGTGGGAGTGCAAATTGCCAAGCCCAATATAGCCGCGTGATGGCTCATTCATCGAGCCAAACCCAACAACATTGGGGCAGGAGCGCAAGGTATAGGCGACTTGCTTAAAGGCGTTGATGTAGTGGCGTTGCAGGTAGTCTTGCACCGGTTCGCCCTCTATCTGTGTTCGTGGGGCAAAGTCATTGCCGCCAAAAAACAAGGTAAACATCGTAGCTGCAGCAAAGCGGGTATAGTTCATTGACCAGTGGGCAAACCGGGGTTGAGGGTCAAAGGGATGAATAATTGCAGCATTGGTGAAGGGAAACTGGATAATGTTTATCCCAATGGACTCAAACGTCCAACCCGGCGCACCATCGCCACCAGACATCCGACTCCAAAGGTCTTGGTGGGGGTCTATAAAGAGCGTTAGCCCATGATCATCTGCCCTTCG
>CAZLKK010000154.1:0-8873 GCA_964559995.1 uncultured Chloroflexaceae bacterium | reverse complement strand
GTGCGCCCCTACGGATCGTTTTCTCCCGCGTAGTGGGGGAAGGGCAGGGGATGGGAAACGCTACTCCACCGTCACCCGCTCCACCGCCACCCCGCCTGCCCCCGCTGGCGTAAGGTGTAAACTCGTGCTGCCCGCCGCCACATCAAGCGACACCTGAATATGCTGCACACCTGGTACTAGCGCGTGCTCCCCCAACGGCTCGCCGTTTGCTGACAGGGAGAGGCTACCCTCTTGCTCGCTGTGGAGTCGTATGTCTAGCGTAATGCTGGCAGGTTTAGCACTGTAGACAAGCACTTCCCCCGATTGTTGCACGATAGAACGCAATACAGCCCCATGCTCATAGTCCTGGGGCATGCTCCATCCCTCCCCCACTCCCAAGAAGGGGAGAGGCTCTGCTGGCTCTTGTACCCGAAAGAGCAAGAAGGAACGCCCCGGCATTTTCACCTGCTGAGGATCAGCTCCGCCTGCCGCAGCACGAGCTACCTTTACTGTCGTGTTGTAGCGCAAAGCCCCCCCCTCGCTGTGCAGGATGAGGTAGCGGATACGGAAATAGGTAAAGAGGCTGCTCGCCGTCTCCTCCATATCCTGCCCAATAATATCACGGGCAGGGGCAGCATAGGCATACATCCTGACTATAGGGAATTGTTCCATCAACGGGTACACCTGGTGACGAGAGAGATTACCGCCAACTAGCGGCTTGCCATGCACCGCTTGGTAGAACATATACAAGACACTAGTTCGCTCGTAGAAGGGCATCTCCAATAGGGCAAAATCCCCCGGCTCATCGCGCAATTCAGCATAAACCGGTGGCACATAGATACCAATCATTGGGAAGGGGGGGACATAATTGTCTAGCACGACCAGCCCGATAAGCACCGCTAACAATACGCGCATAGCCAGGAGGGGACGCGCTGCTTGTTGTCCAATCTGGCACAGTAAGAACCTTGTCCCCCAACTTGCCAGCACCCCAAGCGTCAACATCACTACCACGACAAACCGTATCGGCACCCGTGAGATACGCACGAAAGGTAAGCGATAGAAAAGGTACGCTGGTAATGGTATACCCGTATTGGTTCCCCCAATTTGCAACAATGGGCCTAGGGACATGAGCAGGAAGACGAGCATACTGAGTCCCCAAAACAGCGGGCTGTGCCATACCCTCGCTGCACTCGTAGGATGATATTCTCCCTTGAGACTACCTTGAACATAGCCATCCTCTCTTGACCCTTGCCCCTTCGGGCAACCCCCTGCCCCGCTTCCCACCGAGGGGGGGGGACGGGAGTCGGCGGCAGTTTCCCCTTGTCCTGTTATGGGAGTGGGAACAGAGGAAGCGGGAGAATTGGGGGCAGGGAAAGCAGAAGTATGCTTCTGGCGCATATGTCCCCACAGTCCAAACACTGCCAATGCCAACGCCACACTCCCCAGGTATGCAGTCTTATTGTGAATGATACTATCAGCCTTGTAGACCTGCGCCTGTGCCGATACATCCCCCCACAATGGATGTAACTGGCTAGGGATGAGAAAATCGGTCAAGTCGGCAGACGTACCAATACGATAGGAGTCGCCAGTATCGGCACGGGGGGTCTCACGGGCGAGGGCAGCCGTGGGGATGAGCACAGGTAACACGAGTACCAATGATACCCCTATTGCTGCAACCACCGGCATAACAGCTCGCAACGTGCGTCCATACCAGAAAATCGCCAACGCATACCATCCGCCCCAGAGTAGGATAAACAGGTAGTATTGCCAATCGCAGGAAACATTGATTGCCATACACAGCCCGGCTATACCAATAGTCTTGATCGAGGGAGAAGTGCTGGCATAGCGCAATGCCAACACTGCAAAAGGTATCCACTCGGCGGCAATCAGGTTGAGATGCCCCAATGCCTGCGCTAAGATATAGCTGCTACAGGAAAAAACCCCTCCCGCCAGCAGTGCGCTGCGGCTATCTTGCGTCACATCACGGGCAACCAGATATGCTCCATACCCCCCCGCTACCAGCGAGAAGATGAGGGCAGTATTGTACGCCACGACTAGACCAAAGATGGCATGGACAGGTAGACTAATGATGAAGTTGAATGGGTTGAGGGTATGCAGTAGCAAACTAGCCCCCTGGGGGTAGTAGATCATCGTGGTAGTGAAGGGATTATGCCCCTCAAGCAATGCCCGTTTGAGCCACCACATATTCCACATATTCTGCCAGCTATCTACCCCATCACCCGGCACCGCCGTTGTCCATTGGAGCACGAGCGGGTAGGTCATCAGCAATGCCAACAGGGTATACAGCGCAATGGGTATGCCATGCTCTCTGGCAAGCGATGCTAATCGTCCACGTATCACTCTTGGCGCACCCCCACGGCAACCAGACCATTGCCAATGTGGGGGGGATACGGTACTGGCAACCGCATGTTGAGCCGACGAGACGAAAGCCAAAACATCGGCTTGATACCAGAATGCCAGCGTACCCGCTGGAAGCGGGCGGAGATCATATCACCCGTGAGGTGTTCTGGGTCTTGTAGGTTGATGTGGGTAGGGTCGGTATCGCCGCTCCAGGGCTTGCCTAGCATGGGTGCCAGTGTGCGCCGTATGTCACGCAGGTTGGGGGTGGTAATAATCACTGTCCCCCCAGGTCGCAACACCCGGTAGCACTCGAAGATCAGCGGACGACTATTGCGAAGATGCTCTATCAACTCACTGAGCAGCACTATATCAAACGATTGGTCGGCAAAGGGCAAAGTATAGGCAACATCAGCTTGCACCAAACCGGCTGCCCTGGTCAGCTTTTGTGCTTCTGTCAATGGGTAGGCTACCAAGTCTACGCCAAATACATGGGGGGTGTATCGGGTGAGATAGCGTAGCCCTGGTCCTGCCCCACAACCAATGTCTAAGATACGCCCTGCGGGGGTGATACCTGCCAAGCTGAAGATGCGCCCATACTGGGTGTGTATCTTCAAATTCGATTTGCTTATCTGTGAGGCAAAGTATTCGTTAGTATAAGGTAAATGTCCATTCATGGTCGCTGCATCTTTCTTGCTCTTTTGCTCCTTCACAACTATGCCACACGAGCCAAGTGTGGCTCTGCCAGTGTTTCTTATTCCCCAATTATAATGTACTTTGCGACATACGATGCAGGGATACGTAGACGATACCAGAGATGAAGGCAAATGGGATATTGCCCTTGACTTCGAGCCGCGAGTGGTAACGAGCGGATGGTATGGGAACGGGGGCAGGGGAGGGAGGCAAACCGGACTTTGCCATCGCCCTACGGGTTTGCCAAACAAACCGGCAAATATCCCCAACTTGTTGTACAATAGCAAAACAATGGCATAACCAGAATAAAGCAGGAGCGCAGGAAAGCATGAAAATCATCACCATTGCGAACGAAAAGGGGGGCGTGGGCAAGACAACCACCAGCGTTAATCTAGCCGCCGCATTAGGGCAGGCTGGCTACCGCGTTCTCGTGATAGACCTAGACTCACAAGGACACACCACCCAGTGGTTTGGGGTGTCGCCGGGGTCTGTCACTATGGACCGTTCATCCTATGGGGTACTGATAGGACAAACGGACATCGTATCTACCCTGATACGTACGGCAGAAGAGGGCGTTATTCTCTGTGCTGCCCATCCGGGGCTTGCCAAAGCGGGGCAGGAATTGAGTAACAATATTGACGGTATTTTTCTCTTGCGTGATGCCATAGAACGGCTCAATAAGTTAGCATCATCCAAGAAGAACGGTTCACCTATTGCCTTTGATTATGTATTGATAGACTGCCCCCCCGCCCGTAGCATGATTGTCTTCAACGCCTTGATTACTGCCAACCTCGTGATAGGTCCCGTATTGGCAGAATCTCTCAGCATGGAGGGTATGGGTGAACTGAACGAGACCGTGCGCCGTATCCAACAACGCCACTCACCCAACCTCCCATTGCCACGCATCCTCATCAACAACTACGATGGACGCTCAACCGTAGACCGTCAAATACACGATGACTTGCGCGAACAGATGACAGCACAAATCCTGGAGACAGAGATAGGGCGTGATGCACCGCTACGGGAATGTTTCGCCGCCTCGTCGAGCATCTTTCGCTATCGCCGTGTTGCCCGTTCAGCAAACCAGTTTCGTGAATTAGCAGAAGAAGTCAGGGGGCTATTGGATGGCTAGAGAACGACCCAAAATTGATATAGGGCGATACTTTCGCCCATCAGAACCAGCAAACGACATTGATTTTTTGATGAAAGTGTCGGATAACGAGACGGCAGAGCGAGCTGCCGAGCTTGACCTGCCCATGCTGCACCTCCCCCTAGCAAGCATAGCCCTAGACGATCATCAACTCCGCCGTCTCCCCCACCCCGCTGAACTGAATCATATGGCAGAGCATGGCGACCTTGCCGCTATTGCGCTGCTGGCAGGGCTACGCGAGCTAGGGCAGTCTATACAAGAACAGGGGCAACTTCAGCCGGCTATTGTCTATGCAGACAGCAACCCTGACGACCCCCAGATAACCCATCGGCTCTTGCATGGGCAACGCCGTTGGAGTGCTGCCTACCTCATGAACCTGCCGACATTGTGGGTAGTTGTCGTTGAACAACCATCCCCGCTCCAGCGGGTGCTGCGCCAGTATGATGAAAATGAGCGGCGCGAGGGATTGACAGACATGGAGCGAGCTTGGGCATTAAAAGCCCTCAAAGAAACGCTCGAAGCAGAAACCGGTGAGGGTGTCTCATGGAGTGTCATAGAGCATCATATGCAGCTCTCCGAACCGCGCCGCAAGGACTTGCTCCGATTATTGCGCTTCTCTGATGAGGGGCAACACCTTATCCTGCGCTATGGCTGGTCGGAGTGGACGTTGCGCTCATTGCACAAAGCCATTCAAGCCAACGAGATAGACCAAGAGGGGGCTATGGCGTTGCTCATTGCGCTAACGAAAGAGGAAGAGGTCAATGCCCAAGTGGTCGCTAACGTGGTCGCTGGCTATTTGCAGCAGCTTGCCACCGAGAACCACCCGCCGGATGATCAACCGCGTGAAGTAGACGTTGAGGATGTCTTCACGAGGAAGGGACGTGATACCACCCGCCGCCTCTCCCACACTCGCCGCACGATAGACCAGTTTCGCGCTGACCTACTTGAACAGGTAACAGATACCGAGGTTCGCGCTGCCATACGCCAAGAAGCCCATGAATTGCAACAGAGTTTGAATAATCTTTTAGCCGCATTGGAGTAGCTACATCTATGCCATTACAACCTATCACAGATACGACCTTCTTTCTACCGGGCGCAAACAACATAGGGGTTATAGCGACAGGTGATGGTGGGGCAATTGCCATTGACACGGGCTTGAGCAAAGATGCTGCCCGTACCCTTCGCAAAGGACTAGACGCAGCCGGCTTGACCTTGCGGGCAATTATGAGCACCCATCATCACGCCGACCACATTGGCGGCAATGCCTACCTACTCCGTACCCATCCTGATGTGCTGGTCTATGCCCCGCCTGTTGAAGCGGCACTGATAGCCTTTCCCTTGTTGGAGCCAATCTATCTCCATCAGGGGGCATCTCCCCATGCTGCCCTACACAACCGCTGGCTCAAAGCACAACCTGCGCCAGTGCATCATGAGCTAGGCACCATTGAGCAGATAAACGCAGGTACATCGCTGGTTGTAGAGATAGCCGGGGTATCGTGTGAGATAGTGCCATTACCGGGACATAGCATTGCTCAGGTGGGGGTTGTGGTAGATGAAGTCTGTTTTGCCAGCGATGGCTACTTTGGTGATGCTGTGCTTGATAAGTATGGTGTCCCCTATGCCCACGATGTGACGGCACAGCTTGCCAGCTTGGATCGACTCGGCGAGCGCAGCGATGCGTGGATATTGCCAAGTCACGGCGATCTCATCCCACGCGATATGCTCGATGCTGCACTGGACAAGAACCGCGCTATTATCCTGCGTTCTGCCGAGATGGTGTTAGATGCACTCCCCGGCGATGCTGCCACCGTGACGGCACGGGTATTGCAGCAGCTTGAGGCACAGGAGAGCAGCGGCAGTCGCCCGGCAATGGGCATCCCACAATATGCCATTTTTGCCAGTGCCATAGCCGCCCACCTAACCTACCTAGAGCAACAAGGCAAAGCACAGGTTGCCTATAGGGAGCGGGGGTTGGTGTGGGAGCGGTCTTGAAAAATAGTCTTGTTGAAGCGCAAAAGAAAGTGAACCACTATGCTGGAAACCTACCTCCGCACCTTACGGGCAAGCCATACCCACGGCACAAAAGAAACCGCTGGCTATGGTCCATTGGCAACCCTGCTCAATACCATTGGTGGCACCCTCACCCCCACGGTGCATTGTCTGTTGCACCCCCGCAGTCAAGGGGCAGGTATCCCCGATGGCGGTCTCTTCTCCTACGACCAACTGCCCAGTGATGACGACGACCAAAACCCTAGCGACAACGATTTGCTCGCGGGACAAACGCTCCCCTCGCGGGGGGTGCTTGAGGTGAAGGACGCAGGGAGTGATGTCTACCACATCGCCGAGAGCGAGCAGGTGCAACGCTACTTTGCCCACTATGGGCAGGTGCTCGTCACCAACTACCGCGATTTTCTGCTGCTCCTGCCCAACCCGCATGGGCAAGCCGTCACCCAGGAAAGCTACCGCCTCGCCGAGAGTGAGCAAGCCTTTTGGTCAACGCCTATCCCGGAACTCATCGCCACCCACGCCGAGGGGCTAGAAGAGTATCTCAAGCGGGTGATGCTGAGTCCCATCCCGCTCAAGAATCCCCAAGACCTCGCCTGGTTTATCGCCTCCTATGCCCGTGAAGCTCGCCGCCGCGTGGGACGTTCAGATATTCCCGCTCTCACGCAAACCCGTATGGCATTGGAGCAGTCGCTTGGTATTACGTTTCAGGGCAAAGAGGGCGACACCTTCTTTCGTTCAACGCTGGTACAAACCCTGTTCTATGGACTCTTTGCCGCGTGGGTGCTCTGGCACAACGAGCATCCAGAGCGAACGGATGAGTTTCGTTGGCGCGAATCTATCTACTACCTGCACGTCCCCATCTTGCAAGCGTTGTTTAGCCAGGTCTCGCTGCCGGGGCGGTTGCGTGAGTTGCACCTCATTGACGTGCTGGACTGGACTGGCGCAGCCCTTAACCGCGTAGACCGCGAAGCCTTCTTTTCCATCTTTGACACGGGGCAGGCGGTGCAGTACTTCTATGAGCCATTCCTAGAACGGTTTGACCCGCAACTCCGCAAGCAACTCGGCGTGTGGTATACCCCGCCTGAAATCGTGCAGTATATGGTAGCGCGGGTAGATATGGTGCTTCGCAACGACCTGGGCATTGCCGAGGGGTTGGCACACCCGGATGTCTACGTACTCGACCCGTGCTGTGGCACCGGGGCATACCTGGTTGAGGTAGTGCGCCACATCGCCGAGACGCTGCGGCAGCGGGGGGAAGAGGCAATGCTTGGTGAACTGGTCAAGCGAGCAGTGCAGACGCGCATCTTTGGCTTTGAGCTACTCCCTGCGCCATTTGTGATTGCCCATCTCCAGGTGGGCATTGTTTTGCAAAACCTGGGGGTAGTGTTGAGCCAGGAGGAACGCGCCGGGGTCTACCTGACCAATGCGTTGAGTGGGTGGTTTGCTGCCGACCCGGAAAAAGAGCGGATTATACAACACACGCTGTCTGGGCTGCCAGAATTGCAAGAAGAGCGGGACGCAGCCAAGCAGGTGAAGCAGGATACCCCCATTCTGGTCATCTTGGGCAACCCGCCCTACAATGCCTATGCGGGAGTTAGCCCAGAGGAGGAAGAGGGGTTAGTAGAACCGTACAAAGAGGGGCTTATCTCGCAATGGGGCATCAAAAAGTTTAACTTGGATGATCTCTACATTCGCTTCTTTCGCTTGGCAGAGCGGCGTATAGCCGAAATGAGCGGCAAGGGCATTGTCTGCTACATCTCGAACTATTCTTGGGTCAGTGAGCCTTCGTTTGTCGTGGTACGCAAAAAACTACTCGAATCGTTTGACCGGTTTTGGGTAGAAAATATGCATGGCAACCGCAAGATTTCTGAGTATGCACCTGATGGAAGAAGCAGCGAAACTGTCTTTGCCATCCGTGGGTTCTCGCCGGGTATTCAACAGGGGGTAGTGCTCTCACTTTGGCTGAAAAATGGCATACAGCATGATCCACAGGTGTTGTATCGAAACGATCTCAATGCCGCAAAAGCCGAGGAACGGCGACAACATCTGCTGGCGAGTCTCCAAGCCGCAGATTTCAATGCACAGTATACCGCGGTGTATCCAACAGAACCGACCCGCTATGCATTTCGCCCTTCGGATATACCCACCCGCTACAATGAATGGGTACGACTGATTGATTTGTGCGCCGAATCTCCAAGTTATGGACTAATGGAAAAACGAGGGGGTGCGTTGATAGATATAGACCGCAACCTGTTAGAACAACGTATGAAGCGGTACTATGACCCGGCGGTGAGTTGGGAGGAGCTAGAACGGATGGGGACAGGCTTAACAAGCAATGCGGCACGATTTGATGCCAAAAAGACCCGGGCTAAAGTCTTGGCAGCAGAAACGTATCAAGCCAATACTATCATCCGGTATGCGGTACGTCCATTTGATACCCGCTGGTGTTACTATAGCTCTGTGCGCTCTCTGTGGAATGAATGTCGTCCCACGCTTTGGGCGCAGTGTTGGGAAGGCAATCGCTTTCTCCTTACCCGTTTTAATGCAGCCAAAAACCCGGAAGGACCACCAATAAGTTATACCCCCCACCTGAGCGATGATCACTACTTGGCTCCTGATGCGGTGGCTATTCCCCTCCAGCTACGCAGCACCCCCGCTACCCCCTTGCAGACGGCAGCACAATCCG
>CAZLKK010000153.1:0-8874 GCA_964559995.1 uncultured Chloroflexaceae bacterium | reverse complement strand
CACCACTGCTCCTACGACCAACGCCGTCCCCCCAACCAGCATCAACCCTACCTGACGATAGCTAAAGCTAACCAGCGCAGAGAAAAGCGGGATGAGGGTACTATCATCGCCGCCCTGTCCGCCGGTGAGTAGATACCACAGGTTGTATGCCCCTATCGTCACCTTTGGGAAGCGTCCCACGGAGCCGAGATAGGCTTGGGTCAAGCCTGGACCCTGCCCCGCCATCACCAGCGGGGTAGACGCTAGGGCAAAGGTAGCCGTGGCTATCGCCATGCCCTGCGCTACTCCCCGGCTGCCATGCTGCCGAATAGTCGCAACGTAGAGCAACGGCGCAAATACGATGGCTTGGGGCTTGATAAGCAGGGCTACCGTCCACAATAACCAACTCCAACGTCCCTCGGCATGGTCAAGCAGCAACACCATACCCACCAACGGCAGCACCAATAGCGCATCTACCTGCCCCCACCACGCAACGTTTATCCAGACCGGCGGCGAGCAGGCATAGACCGCTGCGACTATAAACCACCTATGGGCATCGGGGAGCCGAATACTCCCTGCTGCCTGTGATGGGGGCAAGGGCGGGAGATGGGGGCTAGGTGGATTTTGGTTTTGCCAACGATAGGCTACGCCGGCAATGAGGGCAATAATGCCCATATCTGCCAGCATACCAGGCAGCTTGATCATTGCCAGCGTGATGGGTGAGAGGGGGTCGTGGAAGGAGCCGCCAGCGAGGGCAACTATCTGGCTCAACCCCCACAAGAGGTAGAGACGCAGCGGCATATAATCGCCATTGTAGCGATATGCGCCTGCCAGACCGTCATGATACAAAAATGCCATGCGCCGTGCTGCAAGCTCTAGGTCCCCCACAGGGTCTGGCGCAATGACCCAGGGGAGCCGCACGAGCAGCGCAAGCACGAGCAGGAGCAGCAGGGCGCGGGTGGGGAGTATTCCCGGTTTTTTCCCCACCGGGGGGAGAAGAGGATCGATTCTCCCTCGCCTGCTGACCCAGTACTGCCCCAAAACTGCCCCCACGCTGGCAATGCTGACGAGGGCGAGAGCTTTTCCTGCCAGCGCATACCGCCATCCCCCCCCCACCTGCCACACAAGTACAAGTACTTGCATTACTAGCACCAATGCGGCTATGCCCCACAGGTTACGGGAATTGCCCATTACCTGCCGCAACAACACAAACAAGCTCATACTGGCAATGGCTAGGGATACCACGAATGTCATAGGTGCGGCTCCGCTGCCCGTTAGCCGTATATCGCTAACCATGATTCCCAGGGTGCGGCTCCGCTGCTCCATTGTAGGCGAGTCTACTGTGATGTTCACCCGCTCCGATGGGGCAGCAGGCAAAAGCATGGCATAGGTGCGGGGGATTGGCTGTACGGTAAACTGCTGACATACCTCACGACTACATACGGTTGTTGGTACCGTCCTTCTTGTCCCCCCACCGGCTACCAGACGCAACACCATGTCCCCGCCGGGGTTTGCCGGGTGTAGCTGGGCTTGTGGGGCAGTCCAGCGAAAGGTGCGTGACCAACCCGGCAATTGCTCAACTGCATGCATATGGTCAAGTGGCAGCATAACGGGCAGCGCGTTCATGGTGTAGGTGATGCTGCGCGGGGGTTGATATGCTCCCCAAGCAAGCAGTATTGCCCCCCCTACCAACAAAGCAAGCAGCAAAGCATCAAGGATAAACTGTTGCCTTCTACGCCGCTGTAAGGTTTCTGTCATCTGGTTTGTGTTTGCCCACACTACCCCATGAAAAGAGCCTATTCCCTGCTCCCCCTACCCCCCGCTCCCAGAGGGCGAGGGGGGGAACACCTGCCCGATTCCCCTTCTCCCGCGTAGTGGGGGAAGGGGCAGGGGATGGGGGCTTGCCCGGTGATCTGTTGCATACAAGGATGTCTGAGAGCATAGGCAAGGGGGAGCGGGGAAAGCATTACCTACTCCTTGCGTTGGGTGCGGTCTAGGGCTATCCCGACCATACGCGCCAATCCCAATGCAAGCGCAGTGGAACGGCTACTAAACGGCACCAACGGGGCGCGATAGCCAAGCGTAAGCAGACCCTTTGGGCGCGACTCGTGCAGGATAGGCACAAGCACCAACCCCCGCAACCCATGCCGTTCGAGATAGACCGGTAGCGCATTGGGTTGTAACCGCAGATCATGAATGGAGTTGATGTCTGGGTCATTGATTACCAGTTCAAGCAACGGGTTTTCAGACAGGTGCAACGATGGCTCATCCTCAATGTCCTGTAAGCCAATACGGGTCATAATCTGGACCGGCGCAAATGTCCCCGCTGCTGCTTGGTGATCCCAGTGATAGACTGCCGTTAAATCACAGTTGAAGACCCGCAACGACAGGTTGTTCAGGGTACTAAGGATAGCTTCAAGGCTTGGTTGAGTGCGGAGATCACCGGCAAACTGAAACAGCGTGTCTGCTACATCGGTAGATTCCTCCTGCTGCCGCCGCAACCAAGCGGTTAGCAGAGGCGCACTGAGAATATCCGCGTTGGCTTCCAAGAGGGCTTGCATAGGGATAAGAATATCATTGGCAGCAACATAGCCAAGCAACCCAAGCAGCGCATCTTCGCTTTCTATGGGGGCAATGGCTAGGGCGGTATCTTCTGGCAGTTGAATAAACTCGACAGCCTCCTCGCTGATGAGGATACAACTTCCTTCTGCTATCGCCTTTTGGAGCAGCTCGTTGTCCTCAAACAGCGCACTCGTGCTACACCCGCTAGGTAGGCGCGACTTGCCCGGTGAGAGCACATCCTGCTCACTGGACCGTAGCCAAATAACCGCACCAGTTAGCGGTAAGTCTTCCAAACAGACATTGATGGTCTCTTGCATTAAAGCATAGAGGTCTGCTGTTTTGCTGCTGGCAAGATGGGCGAGCTTACAGAGGGTTTCAAAGAATTGTGCTGTATCGGGCAGCTTTACGTCAGACATAAATAGGTTTCCCCTTCATATTGATTGATAACATAGGTGTTCGCCTTTGGTTGCCTTCGTTCGCCGTATGTTGCCCCTATGGCATTGGTGGCAAGGGGTGTTCTGGGCATGGCGGAACTGGGTCCGCCACTATCTCGACCCGTTCAAAGTCAAGCATCATCATCAGTTGTTCAATAGACCGGCGTGCGTCAGTTGTTGCCCGCTGCATAATATTATACTCACACGCGGCTTGGAGAATCTCTGCCTCCGCCTTTTGACGGGCAGTCGTTTCTAAATCTTTGTCGCTGGTTGCCAATAGCCCCTTCTCCCGATCATAGACCCGTGTGCGGGTATTGTCCAATGTAGCACTGAAGATTTCCACTGGCGGCAGGTTGATCGTAATGGTCTTGCCATCCTCTGAGATAGTAATGTCATCGGCTTCAAGGTCATCCAAATCTAGCCCCGCTACCACTACCCCGTGGGCTATGAGCAGTAGTCTATCCCCAAACAGGATGTTTTGAAACACATTCCCCTGGATACTGGCTTCAAAGACCTTCTCTACGGTATATGAGGTTGTTTCTATGCGGTTGAGTTGGCGAATACGGGTCACAACTGCCGCAGAGCTGCGGGTTGTGGGGGTGGGGGCAGCAGCAATTCCCTGGATTCTGGCGACAAACTCTGTTAGGGGATTGGTAAAATACCCTGGCAAGGAAGCACTAAAGAGAAAGACTATCGTCAGAATACCCAACCCAAGTAAGCCCAGGGTCATAATAGTCGGTGAGCAGCCGGGGCTAGAGACCGGTGGGCTATAGGGGTAGGGGGCATGCATAGGATACTGCCTTCCCCCGGATGGGGGGGCGGCATCCTGATAGGAGAAGTCCTCCATATCGTCTAGCTCGTCTAGCTCTTCGCCGCTCAACCTTCGCTTACTCTTGGACATGAGCGACTCACGCCGTCGAGGGGGGGGGAGTTGTTCTTTGTTCATATCTTCACTCCTGTATGAATAGCTACGGCTCCCAGACTGTGCAGGGAGTACCGCACATGCTGCCAGCCGGCTTCGCGCATTACTCGCGCCAGCATATCGGGCGGCGGGAAGTGACGGGCAGATTGGTGCAGGTAGACGTAGGCATCCTTGTTTCCGCTCAATAAACCGCCAATGCGAGGGACAAGATACTTGAAATAGATTTGGTGTCCTGCTTGTAGCAGCGGGTGGCGGGGTTGCGCTACCTCTAAACACGCCACGACTGCCCCACGCCGGCGATGTCTGGCACGTTGCGGATGGTAAACCCCGTGGTAATCGCATCAAACGTGTTGTCGGCAAAGGGTAACGATGTGGCATCTCCCCCGATAAACGACACGACTGTCTGGTAGGTGAGCCGTGGTTGTGGGGGGGCTGCTGTTGGATACCCTATGTGGTCAAGTTTTGCCTTGCCCTGCTCCATCATGGGCAAACAGGAATCCACCCCAACGACAACCCCGGTAGGCATCCATGCTGCCAGCATCGGGAGAAAGTCGCCTGTCCCCGTCCCCAAGTCAAGCGCGTAGCCATTGGCAGGCGGTGCGACACGCTCAACAACATACTGTCGCCAGTCTTGATCCATACCAAAGGTCATCACCCGATTGGTCGTATCGTAGGTTGGGGCAATGTCGGCAAACATCTGCTTGACATAGGGTCGTTTTGCTTCTTTTGTCGGTAGTACATTCATCAGCACACCATCTATTTGTTGTTACTGTTCTGCTACAAGTGGTAATCGAAATAAGAGCATACCAGAAACCATCCCTATAGGCAACCATCCCTTTGGTGTTTCTTTGCCTAGACGTGATGGTTCTTGCGTCTTTGCTCGTTGTTCTATTGTACCCTACCGGTTAAACTCGTAGATCAACCGTAGCCCATCTAAGGTTAGGAGGGGTTCTACTACGTCTATGGCGGTGGTTTCTGCTGCCAACACTTCGGCAAGCCCACCGGTGGCTATAACCCTACAAGGGGATTCAAGTTCCTGGTGCATTCGTGCCACGAGACCCTCAACTAGTCCAGTGTACCCCAAGATTAAGCCAGACTGGATGTGGTGAATGGTATTTTTCCCAATCACCTGGGGAGGGCGCACAAGCTCAACCTGGTAGAGCCGTGCCGCTTGGCGAAAGAGGGCTTCAGCACTGATGCCAATGCCAGGAGCTATTGCCCCGCCAATATAGCGTCCATCAGCGGTGATGACATCAAAGGCTGTTGCAGTGCCAAAGGCAACCACGATAGCTGGTCCCCCATAGCGATGGTAGACTGCCATACTATTTGCGATGCGGTCTGAGCCAAGCTCTTGGGGGGATTCAATGCAATATTGCAGTCCCGTGGGGGTGTCTGGATTGACAATAATAGGGTCAAGGTGAAGATACCGTTTGGCAAGGTCGGCAAACTGGCTCATGAGGGGAGGCACTACGCAAGAAATAATGCACCCCTTGATCGTATCCATCGAAAACCCTTTGAGGGCAAACAGATTGTGAAGCAAAACCGCATGCTCATCAGCCAGTTTGTGTCGTTCTGTGACGATACGCCAATTGTGGATGAGCCGTTCTCCATCGTATACGCCTAGCTTAATGTTCGTGTTGCCAATATCTATGGCGAGCAACATAGGTTTCTTTTCTGTCCCTTTTACGATTCAAACCATTTGCGAAGTTCGCTACTATTACGAGCTGCTCCAAGCGCAGCCATCAATTTGATACGGGCTTTGCAGCCTTCTAAGTTGTGAGCAATCAGCATGCCCATGCGTTCTAGGTCGTGGTAAGAGCCTACATAGCCATGCTCGTCGCCCAAGCTGCCCGCCTGACAGCGCGAGGTGATAACCACAATAGTGCGCTGTTTGATAGCCTCGCCTATGGTGGGCAACCACCAGGGCGGCACCCGTCCGCTCCCAAACGATTCTATCACAATACCGGCTACGCCATCTTCAATACTATGACGCAACATCCGATCATCTGCCCCCTGCGTGATACGGATGAGGTCTACCATCTCCTCTAGCCGTGAGCAAGGGATGTACTGGCGACGATTTGGGCGATGGTGGAGCCACACCCGTCCCCGGTCTACTCTGCCTAACGGTCCGCTGCCGGGAGATTGGAAGGCGTTTTGGGCTTGGGTATGCACCTTCTGGACTTCGCTGGCGGCATGCACCTCATCGTGAAAGACAATCATGACTCCAAAGTCACGGGCTTCTGGGCTGGCTGCCAAATGAATAGCACTCGCCAGATTTGCCACGCCATCATAGGCGGGGTTGGTCACAGGGCGCATAGCGCCGGTGAGGACAATGGGCTTGGGGTTGTTAATCGTCAAATCCAGCAGAAATGCGGTTTCTTCCATCGTATCCGTGCCGTGTGTTACGACTACCCCATGGACATCTGGAGCCATCAAGACGGACTCTATGCGTTGGGCTAGTTTGAGCGCGTTCAGGGGGGTAAAGTGGCTGCCTGGGACATTGGAAAACTCTTCAAAGGCAAGGTCAATACCATCACTTGGCAGGAGTGCCAAGAGGTCATTTCCCTTGAGGGATGGGACAGACCCACCTACCATCAAGCTACGTTTCATGGCGATAGCACCGCCGGTAGTAATCACATGAATTTGTTTCATCTCTTAGCCATTCTCTTTCATGATCGGGAAGTTCCCTCAGCCTGTGCAAGGGTGCTGGTGGTATACCGGCTGTGGTTGTCGTGTTCTTGGATATTGCTTACCTCGTCCGGTATCAGCAAAGAACCACCTATGGCAATAACGTTGTTCATAAGCCATATATCACCATGAACGTAAGCAAACGCTAAATTTGATGGTGTCCCCATGCAGGAGGGTGTCCTGTTGGCAAGGGGGGCTTACATCCTATGTGTATTGTACCACTGCTTATGCTTTGGGTGTGGGGGGGTTGGTGGGGGTAGGTTAGGGGATGGGGGGAGGCAGCGACCCTCTCCCCCTGTATCCTCGCCCTCTGGGAGCGGGGGCAGGGGGGAGAGAGGAATAACCTAGTGGACTTTGCCCATCTACAATGATGAACTATCAGGGGTTTCTGTTTTGTAGCGCAGTTTTAATGTGTTCCCCACACGGTCTACCATTTCTAGCGTGTCGTGAAACTCAGAGCGGACTATCTCCTCAAGTGATGCGTCCTCAATATGCTGCACGGCTAGTTGCAGGGTTCGTTGCTCATATTGGGTGAGGGTAACTCCTTCGGTATAGGGGTTCTCTTCAAAGCGGTCTATCAACTCCGAGGCGAGAATGAAACTCTCTACCCCTTCAATGATTAAGCTGTAACCATCCTCAGACTGCTGTTGGATGGAATCATCTCCATCTTGTGGCTCCCCATCTGTATACTCCGACTGATATGCATTGGTAGGTTCCTCTTCAGCCTCTCCCACCGGGGGATGATATACTGGCGATTGCTGCGCGGGTAGCGCAGAGAAAGGACGTGCCGATGGTTCTTGTTGGGGAATAGTCCGTCCCTCTTCCCCGACCAACTTTTGCACAAATTGGTAGGCTTCGGCAAGGATTCTATCCCGTTCTGCATAGGCATTTTGCAAGATTTGCTGGCGTTCTGCGAGGGCTTCTTTGCGCTCCGTTTCTATCTGGGTTCTGGTCTGTTCAAGCTGCTGCTGCACTTGCTCTTGTTCTTGGATGGTCCGGGCTTTTTCCTGCTGCAAGGTATGCAACTCGTAGCGTAGGTCTTCTACCTCGGTTTGCAAGGTAGACCGTTCCTGTTGATAGCGGGCAAGCAATTGCCCCGCTTCCTCCTCCATCCGGGTTGTCAAATCGCGTGCCAGTTGGAGTATCTGCGTTATGCTGGACTGTGCCTGCTGCTCAACTTGCTGGTAGACCTCAAATCGCTGGCTTGACCACTGGCTAAATGTTTGTATCTCTTCGCTATTTGCTTCTGTTACCATATGTTCTGGAGACTGCACGAGAGTCCTCCTTATCCTCAAATCAAAATAGTTTGTGCTTTTGCCTATTTTTGCGTATCACCGCCAGGAGCAATGTCTATCTCGCGTGTCTCAGAGAGATTGTTGTCTTCATGCTCTTCAACTATTGCACCTGTTCCTGTTAATCCATAGGAATCTACCAAGACTTGCAATGTATGGATTTCTGCTGCGGGAAACCGCAACAAATTTGACCTGGAAGCATCTGCCCCAAGCGATTCTAACACAAGCGTCTCTTGTGCTTCAAGTTTTTCTACCAACCATGCTGCGCCATACGGCGATATGTCGTTCCATGCGATGTTGGCTGTGGGTACCGCTGATGGGGACACGTAGAGGTCAACCCAAAAGGGGTCGGTGATGGCTTGGCTGCCGGTGTTGGAGATTTCCACTTGGACATTAACTACATCTCCTACCTTTGGTTTTTCAGGGAAGATACCAATAATTTTGGCTTGAAGATCGATGTTGCTGTTTTTTGGGGGATTTGCTTCGGTTTCCCCATCATTACCATTAGTATTGCTCCCCGCAGCACTCTGGACAGTAGGGAGCATATTTGCTTCCCTTTGCACAGCGGGCGTTGTGGTCTGTTGTTGTGTTCCTGCAAAGAGTCGCTGGTACCCAATGCTACCTGCGATGATGAGGATGAGCAAAATCACGAGTATGCCTAGCCCAAATCGTTTGCGTGGTTTTTCTGGTGAAGCGAGATCATCCTCTTGGGTATCTTGTTGGGTATCTTGCGGTGTTGGGGGTTCCCATACGTTCTCTCCCCCTGCTCCTGCTCCCCCTGCTCCTGCTCCCCTTGACCCCATAACGGGCGAGGTTAAGTCGCCATTTGTTGGTTCCTCTTCCGGGGTGACAGGAGAGTCGCTGGCATCTTCTATTGCTTCTCCGCTTGTCTCTGCTGGCATAACGGGCGGGGGGGAGTCGTCACCTGTTAATTCCCCTGCGTCACTTGGGGGCGAGGGGGAGTTATCGTCTGTTGGTTCCTCTTCCGGGGTGACAG
>CAZLKK010000152.1:0-8948 GCA_964559995.1 uncultured Chloroflexaceae bacterium | reverse complement strand
TCGCCCTGGGATGGGAGCGGGGGCAGGGGGAGCGGGTTGTTGTTTCCCCCATCCCCAACTCCTGGTATAATAAACGGGTATGATACCAACGCACGAGACAACCCTACACACCCTCTACGATGCAACGCTGGCAGAACTAGAACAGATGATGAAGCAATGGGGGCAGCCTGCCTTCCGCGCTCGCCAACTTTATCGTCATCTCTACATAAATCACACCAATGATGTAGCCGATATGACCGACCTCCCCAAAAGCCTGCGCCAACACCTCAGCGACTCGACCTTGTGTGGTAATCTGCAACCAGTGGGACACCAGACTGCCGACAATGGCAAGACCCGCAAAGTGCTGTTTACCACCGCTGATGGACACCAGATAGAAACCGTGCTGATAGGCTATCCAGACCGCACGACTGTCTGTGTCTCCACCCAAGCCGGCTGTGGGATGGGCTGTGTTTTTTGTGCCACTGGCAAACTCGGCTTGCAGCGCAACCTGACGACTGGCGAGATTGTGGAGCAGGCGATATGGGCAGCCCGCGAGAGCCGCACGATGCCTGCTGATGTGGGGGAAACGTTCAATATCGTGTTTATGGGCATGGGGGAGCCATTCGCTAACTATGACAACTGGTGGGCGGCGGTAGAGCGTCTCCACGACCCCAACGGCTTCAATCTCGGCGCACGCCGCATGACCGTCTCTACCGTGGGACTCGTGCCGGGGATCGAACGGCTCGCCGCAGCAGCACTGCCCATCAACCTCGCCATATCATTACACGCACCGGATGATACCCTGCGTAACGAGCTCGTGCCAGTGAATCGCCGCTACCCTATAGCAGACCTCCTGCAAGCTGCCTACAACTACACCCGCAAAACCCATCGGCGCGTCTCGTTTGAGTATGTGCTGATGCAACAATACAATGACCAACCCGACCATGCCCAGCGATTGGTTGAACAACTCAAAAGGTTTGCGAAACCTAAGCAAACCTTGCTTTTTCACATCAATCTGATACCCTGGAATCCTATACCGGGGACTCCGTTGGATAGCTCATCCATGCAACGGGTCACACACTTCCAACAGATCATCCAAGCTGCCCACATACCCTGTACCGTTCGGGTTGAGCGTGGGACTGGCATAGCTGCTGCCTGTGGTCAGCTTGCCGGGAACACTGCACAAGAAAGGACAAAACTATGTTGAGGAGCATATCTCTCCGTCTCGTACCACTGATGATCATAAGCGCACTGCTGCTAGGTGGATGTGGTCTCTTCACCCCCCGACCAAGACCAGCAACACCGACCATGCCAGCAGTATTGCCCCAAAAACCTATGCCCACAAACGTTGACCTGCCAGAAGGGGCGGGCGGCAACCTGATTATGACGCTAGGATACCAAGACCCCCCCACACTTGACCCTGCCCTTGTGGGGGATGTGACCAGTGCCTTTGTCGTGTCGCAACTCTTCAGTGGGTTAGTCAAACTGGACAATGAACTGAATGTGCAACCAGACCTAGCCCAATATTGGAATGTTTCGGAAGATGGACTGACCTATACCTTTCAACTCCGTTATGATGCCCACTTTGCTGATGGGAAAGAACTCACGAGTAGGGATGTGCGGTATGCGCTAGAACGGGCTACAGACCCCGACCTTGCTGCCTACCTGCCTGCCCACACCTACCTGGGCGATATTGTTGGGGTCAAAGAAAAGCTGGCAGGCAAAGCTGATGAAATCCGCGGAATCATCCTAGAGGATGAGTATACCATTGCTATCACCATAGACTCGCCAAAGAGCTACTTTCTCGCCAAACTCGCCCATCCTGTCGCTTATGTGGTAGACCGGGATGCGGTGGAAAAAGGCGGGGCATCTTGGACGGAAAACCCCAACGGGAGCGGTCCCTTTGCTATTGACGAGTGGCAGCATGGCCGCAAGCTCCCCCTCAAGCGCAACGTCAACTACTACGACACGCTGGCATATTTAGACTACGTGACCTTTCTCATGGGGGCTAATGCCAGCAATCCGCTGGTGCTGTATGAGCAGGGGAAAATAGACGTGTGCTACGTCAATTCCTATGCGTTGGCACGGGTGCAGGATGAAAACAACCCACTCTCTAACGAACTCACCAGTGTGCCACAACTTGCCATTTCCTACATCGGTATGAATGTCACGATGCCACCATTTGATGATGCCAACGTTCGCAAGAGTTTTGCGCTGCTGCTTGACTATGAGCGGTTGCGTGACGTAACATGGAACGGGAGCATTGCCATTGCACGGGGTATTCTGCCACCGGGTATGCCAGGCTACAACCCCAACATTCCCCAACGGGAAACGAGCATAGCCCGTGCCAAAGAGTTGCTCAAAGAGTCCAAGTATGGTGAGAATCTCCCTCCCATTGCAGCCTATGGCAGCGGTACCCTCGCTATCTTGCGTGATGTAGCTGAAGAAGAACTTGGTGTCACCTTTGAAATACGGAACTTTGAAAACTACGCAGAGTACCTAGATGCTTTGAAACAGGCTGAAATGCCCATGTACAGTACCGGTTGGATAGCCGACTACCCTGACCCAGAGAACTTTTTGGACCTGCTCTTCCGTACCGGCAGCCAAGAAAACCACTCGCTCTACTCCAACCCAGAGGTAGACCGGTTGCTGGATGAGGCTGCGACTGAAGAGGAGACCGAGGAACGTTGGAAGCTCTATCGACAAGCAGAACAGATCATTATGGAGGATATGCCGGTTATTCCCGTCTATCACGATATAGATCATATTTTGGTGAAACCCTATGTAGAAGGACTCGTCCTAACGCCAATGGGCATCCTTGATCTTTCTACCGTGAAATTGGCAAGGTAATAAGGAACATGCAAAAACCACAAAACATCAAGGGCATGCGCGATCACCTGCCCCCCGCTATGCTGCTGCGACAGCACATCATCAATACATTGGTCTCCGTCTTTGAACGCTACGGTTTTGACCCACTGGCTACCCCGGTTGTGGAGTATGCAGAAACGCTTGAGGGCAAGCTCGGTGACGACGAAAAGCTCATCTATCGCTTTGAAGACCACGGCGGACGCAAGTTGGCGTTGCGCTATGATCAGACCGTCCCACTGGCGCGGGTGGTTGCTCAGTATGCCAACCAGCTGAGCTTTCCCTGGAGACGCTATGCTATCGGCTCCAGCTATCGTGGCGAACGCCCGGCGCGGGGCAGGTACCGTGAGTTTTGGCAGGCAGACATAGACATTGTGGGCAGTAGTTCGCCCCTAGCAGATGCCGAAATTATCGCTATCCTTACCGATGGTCTGCTTGCCCTCGGCTTTACCGACTTCACCACGATGATCAACCATCGGCAGGTGCTCGGCGG
This sequence comes from uncultured Chloroflexaceae bacterium, assembly GCA_964559995.1. Classification (GTDB taxonomy): domain Bacteria; phylum Chloroflexota; class Chloroflexia; order Chloroflexales; family Chloroflexaceae; genus JAAUSY01. The sequence goes on along the minus strand of CAZLKK010000152.1, from coordinate 5,611 downwards.
CATTGCACGAGCAAGTGGGCTAGGCGAGGATGCGGCAAACAACGTCTACCGGGCTATAGACAAGCTCGACAAGATTGGTGCCGATGGGGTGCAGCAGGAGCTTGAACAGAGCGGCGTATCGGCAGAGCAAGCGGCGCGTATCCTAGAGATGATCATGGTAGACGGGACAGCCGAAGAGGTGCTGGCAACCTTGACCCGCCATTTGCAGGGGGATGAAGCGGCATCTGCTGCCCTCGACAACCTGCAAAAGGTCATTGTGGCTCTTGACCAAATGGGCATCCCCCCCAACCACTACCGGCTATCACCCCGCCTTGCTCGCGGACTCTCCTACTATACGGGAACGGTGTTTGAAGCGGTGTCTGCCCACTGGACCCAGGGGTCACTGCTCGGCGGGGGTCGCTACGATGATCTCATTGGGATGTTTGCCAAAAACCCCGTCCCAACGGTGGGGTTGGCGTTTGGCATAGACCGTCTGCATGATGTGATGGAAGAGCTTGGTATAGGTCCACGCCTGCAAACCACAGCGCAGGTGTTTGTGACCATCTTTAGCCCTGAGCAGAGCGCAGCCAGCCTCCAGCTTGCCCGTGAGTTGCGGGACGCGGGAATGCATGTCATTACGGCAGTGGATGGCAACGTCTCGCTTGGTAAGCAGTTCAAGGAAGCAGACCGTAAGGGGGTACAGTTTGCATTGGTGGTTGGTCCTGATGATCTCGCTCGCAATGAGGTGGTGGTAAAAGACCTCACCAGCGGCGAACAGCACAGCGTAGCCCGCGAGCAGGTGGTGGCAGCATTGGCTAGGTAGGGTCCGTCCAATGTGTAGAGACCCCTTCCAGAAACCACTATGACACAGCCAACGTCTGCGACAATTTTTTACCAACGCAGGGTACTCGCCATGCTTGCGTTGCTCATTTTGCTTAGTGGCATTATGGGGGTATTCTTTGTTTTGCTGCGTGTTCCCCCCATATGGCGGCTTGATGTAGGCGCACCGGGTGATGTGCGCTTTCTTGAGGGATTCTATCAGTATGAATTTACCGGCGATGAGACGATAACCTTTCGCTGGAGCAGCCCCACAGCAAAGCTCATCCCCTACGGCTCTCATGGGGGATTGTCCCACATTCGCCTGCATATCCATAGCCATCGACAAACAAATGACCGTCATCTCCATATCCACCGCCAAACGCAATTGCTTGCAGACTTTGCCCTAGCTCCCGGTTGGCGCACCTATGATATACTGCTGCCACCCGATACCGTCAATAGTGGCTTTACCCCGGTGCCACTGGCATTGACCACAAACCAATATGATGCTGATAACAATGATGGACGCGAGCTAGGTATACCATTGGACTGGGTAGAGCTAGACCACCTTACGGCTACGCATACCCCGCTACGTATGCCACTCCAGCGAGCGTTGATTATGCTTTGGACAGTAGGGGTGTTGTTAGGGGTGCTCTGGTTGATCAATACTGCGCCCCTTGCGCTCAACTTTCCCCATGATCAGCATAGGGGGGAGGATCATCCCATCAGGAACCTTGCGCTCCAGGCGACAGTGCTGGCGGGGGTCTTGGTATTTTGGCTTTGGTGTAGCCCCTACACCCTCGCATGGGCATTTGCCGAAATTACCCACTGGCTCGCCCTGGCAACGGGGGGAGTTGTGGTATTGGCAGGACTTACAGTTGCTTTACGTAAGGTATGGGGGCAGAGAAACGTCACAGGAGCAACATACCCCCACTTCCCCCACTTTCCCCACCTGTCCATTACCCGGCGTGGGGTATTGCTTGGCATAGGGGGTATCATCCTAGTATGCCATATCGTATTGTTCCTGCCAGGAGCAGGTGCATCAATACCAGTAGCTTGGCAAAGCAGCATTGTCTGGCTCATGGTCGGCGTACCAGGCGCATTATTGACGTGGTACGTCTTTCGTATGGAGCCAGACCCGCTTACCCGTTTTTTCCTAGCTATTTGTGGCGCACTCACCCTGCCGCCATTCCTGTTGTTGCTTATACAAGCCATCCCTGGCGCAGTACCCGGTTGGATGCTCGTGGTCGCCTGTGATGTGGTGGGTATTGTGGCAGGGTGGTTGCTATGGCAACAGAAAGCTCCCCGTAAAGAGAATCTGCCCATCCCTTCTCCACAAGCGACTCGCCATCGTTTCTCCTACCTGCTCATGCTTATCCTAGTAGTTGGGAGTTTCTTTCGCCTAATGCACCTGGGCAGTGCCGAATTTCAGGGTGATGAGGGGCAGCCAATGATTATGGCAGCAGGCATGCTACAAGGCTACGATGACATTCTGCTTATGCACCGCAAGGGGCCAATGGAGATACTGCTACCGTCAGTCGCTATGGTCGTAACAGAGCGCATCAATGAGTGGGGGGCGAGGTTGCCCTTTGCCCTCATGGGGGTAGCGGGATTGTTGGGGTGCTATCTGTTGGCACAACATATGCTCAAGAGCACTGCCGCCGGACTGTTGGCTACGCTGGTTATAGCCCTCGATGGGTTTCTCATTGGCTTTTCGCGTATTGTGCAATACCAAAATGTCGTATTGCTTATGACTATTGCCGCAATCTGGCTCTGTTGGCGATTTGCTACGGATACCGAGACTCCCCATTGGTATATAACGTTGGCTGCATGCTTTGCTGCGGTGGGGGTGCTTGGTCACTATGACGGTATTTTTGGTATACCAGCGATGGGATGGTTGATCTTGTATGGTGGCATGAAACGGGGGTGGCGGAGCGGGCGTGAGTGGGGGCGTGGTCTTGCCCCTCCGATCATTGCCGGTGTGGTGTTGTTAGCCCTGTTTTACTTGCCATTTGTGCTGCATGAACACTTTGCCATTACGGTAGAATACCTGCTCACCATGCGTATTGGGGAGCGCGACAAAACGGGGATGTTCTTCAACAACCTTGAGGACTACTACCCACTCATGACTTTCTACAATACCATCCCCCAGGTGCAAGCCCTCGCCATAGCGTTGGTGGTGGGACTGCTGCTATGGCTGCTGCGCTATGGTCGCCCACGTCCACTTGGATGGGGACTGGCGGCGTTGTTGCTGGTGGGTGCTGGTATAACCATTTGGAAGGTATCCTTTTTTCAGTTGGACTCCCATACCAATTGGGCAATTGTGGCATTTGGGCTGCCGGTGGTAGGGCTTATCCTGTCGCCTGCCACTCCGCTTGCCCTTCGTGTGCTGGTCTTGTGGTTTGGCTTCCCCTTTATCGCTGAGTCCTTTTTGATAGCAGAACCCAACACCCATTTCTATACCATGCACGTTGCGGCTGCGCTGTTGATTGGCTTGGCAATAGTTGAGGTGATACGCTGGCTCCACCAGCACCGGATGGTTTGGGGACGTTCGTTGTTAGTTTTGGCGGGGGTGGGGGTGTTGCTCTTTACTCTGCCCTACACTTACCTCATTTTTGTTCGCCAGTACCCCGAATACAAACGCGATTTTCCCGACTCGCGCCCGAACATCTATCTAGCTTCCTATGGTGATAAGTCCCCGAGAGGGGGGTACTTTGGCTTTCCCCATACAGACGGCTGGAAGGCGATAGGCGAACTGTATCGTATGGGGGTACTAGCAGGCAACTATGATAGCAACCAAAAATCGCTTATTACCACATGGTACATCCGTGATGGTATTCGTGGGGGGACACCGCCGTTGTATTACTTTGCGGTGCGGGCAAAGGGGAATCTGTTTATCCCCGATGGCTATAACCCTTTCGGGTCGGTTATGGTAGATGGTCGCAGGATGCTAGACATCTATAGCCGTGTGCCACTGACTCAACAACGTCAAATCTTTCACTTGGAAGACTATGAAGATCAATTTGATGCGCGTGAGATAGCCTTTCCTATCCAGTGGCAGTTTTTGGAGCTAGACATACAGGCAATGCAGCGCGATAGGGAATCGGAGTAGTCTAGGCTTTCATGGTAGCCCTAGCCCCCTGCCCCATCCCAGGGCGAGGGACAACGAGCGGAACTATTCCGTGGTATGCTGTAGCTTCACCTGCTAACAGCAAAGCCTAACCCCTTGTTGTGCTTGCACTGCCCCATCCCATGCGGCTATCACCTGTGCCACCAGTGATGGGTTATGCACTTGTAAGGGGATAGCAGAGAACTGGTCAAGTAACCCTGTAGCACGAGCAGCCAACTGCGCTGTAAGCCAATCTCGTTCGTGGGGGGCAAGGGACAATAGCCCTGCCAACAATGCCGGCTGCCACTGCCCATACACCCCCGCCTGGAGCAACGCCCCCATATGACGGCGAACTTGGGCAAACCCCACCAACTTTCGTTCATCTCCAGCGACAACGATCTCATACGGGGAGAACCCCCCAAAACAAACGCGCCGTACCAGCGGGTCAAGCTGTGCTGTATCCTCGCGGGCTTCGGCTACGTCAAGCATGCGCCCGGCTATGCCTAGCTTTTGCAATGCCGCCACCCACACCTCACCAAACCATCGGTAGGAGTGGGTTACATCTGCACTGAACAGCCGGTGTCCCGTAGGTATCGCCACATCGAGCATCAGTAGGTCAGGGGTCATCAGCACGGCAGTACCGCCGCTAGTACGCCGATGCACCGCGATAGATGCCTGTTGACAAGCCGCAGCATCCACATGCGTTTGCGCTTGCCCCCTACCCAAGATGAGCGCGGGTCTAGCAACGCTATACCAACGCATTGCTGGTATGCCCCTATCGTCAGCAATTGCCAACAGCGCATCACCCGCAGCGAGGATGTCTGCTGCTGGTATGGTTGTATGGGGAGTATATAGCCACTCTTCCATATCCCTGGTTCCTTTCACCTTGCTTCACCTGTCACCCGCTCCCACTTGCCCTTTCAGGGGTAGGTTAGCCCAAGTCCCCGCTCGTCAATGAGTCAGCCCCCGTAGTGACGGCTTGATACCAACAAAGATGCCGTTGTACCACAGACTCACCCCTGCTACAGCAACAATGCCCAACAGACAACCAACAATAACCCATCCCACGCGAGGGTGGTGGGTGATGAAATCATCCAACAACATCGCCAACCCCATCACCATCAGCGGCACGATAAAATAGGCATAGCGCACCTGTAGCCCTGTTGCCAAGTCTATCACAAAGAACAACGCCGCACTTGCATACCATGCTCCGACTAACCAACGATGGAGACCATGCACCTTGCGAAATAGCACAACAAGGCTAAAGAAGGGCAACACAACGCCGAGCGGATAGTATGACGAGTAGAGACTCTGTAGCGTCCAGGGGACACGAAACAGATCATCATCATCCCACGCCAACCGGTTGTTGCTTGCCAACCCTTGCATCTGCAGCTCTATCACCCGCGAATAGAGCAGCAGCGTCACGATAACACCGCCTGCCAGCATCAACGCTCCCCACCCAAACCAGTGTTGCCGTTGCTCGCGCTGAAAAACCCACACCAACCCCACATACCACGCGAGGAAAAAGCCCCCCAAGATACCCGAACCAACGTGGGAGAGCAACAACAGCACAAAAACCATTCCCCCCACGCCCCATATACGCCACGAGGATACCCCCGGCTGTGCCACAAACAATGCCAACAGGACCATTAGCGTTTGCCCAATGACTTGTGGACCAAACCCCCACCACAGCGCGGTCAAGTTGAG